>CAZJEK010000038.1:0-26742 GCA_964545005.1 uncultured Pirellulaceae bacterium | reverse complement strand
CAGGATGGACAAGATAAACATGATCAACAGGATCCGTTTTGGAGAAAACGAGTCATCGTCCAGAAAAACATCAACAGACTCAAGCCACATCGGCGACACCATTTTCCGTCGCACCCAGCTCAAGCTCCAACGCCGGCTGTTGGCTGGACGCAATCTGCTCCTCCAGTGGAAGCTCGATCTCAAACCGCGTTCCACCCGGATAGTCTCGATCATAGCGAATCGACCCGCCGTGCTGTTGAACAATTCGGTAAACCTTGCTCAACCCAAAACCCAGTCCGCGCCCGGCCTCGCGGCCAGAAAAAAACGGGTCGAACAAGTGAGCCGCAACCCGGTCATCAATCGGTAAACCGTTGTCTACAACCGCCACTCTCCAGCGTCCCGCAACGGCTTCGATTCGGATTTCAACAGTTCCACGACCGGCCTTGATAGGGTCGCGCATCGAAGGCGGGCTCCAGCATTCCGCTTGCCCGCTGCTGCCAAATCTTGATTCAACCGCTTCCAGGCTGTTGCGTACCAGGCAGCCGAGGGCAACCAGGAATTGCGTCGGATCGACCGAAACGCCATCCAGCCCCGGACCAATGACCAACCGCAACTGGACTCCCAGGGATTCCACTCGTAACTGCTGCTGAGCGAGAAACTTCCGCATCAACAATCGCAACGACACGCGTTTGCGTTCAACCTTGGGAGGATGAGCAAACAGCATCATGTCGGCAATCATTTCATGAGCTCGCATCGCTTGCTGGTAAATGACGGATAATTTGTATTGCTTTTCCGGATGCTGTTCAGACTTCAACATCGTCTGGGCCCGGGTCGCGATATTCGCCAAGGGGTTGTTGATTTCGTGGCTGGCTCCGTAGGCCAACTGCTTCATGGCCTGCAACTTGGCCGCCTGCAATTCCGACTCAAAATGTTCCGTCACCTGGCGATGGGCGATGGCCAGCTCGAACATTGGCAGGAGATCGAGCCCTGAAGGGCGATCCTGTTGCCAGCGACTGCGGATTTGGTTCAGCGTCGCACGCTTGCGAATCCCGGGACAGGGAAGGCCGGCAGGTCGAAAGTCTGCTCCCAACAACTTCGAGAAAACCCGATTGGCCTGGCTGCGGTCCAGCCCAGCAAATCGAATCAACCAGGCAACCAGACAGCGTTTGAGTTTGCCTCGTTTACGCGCCCGCAAGTAGGATTCCCAAAACTCCTGACCGGGTTCGATTTGTTGGCCGTCACTGGTCAGTTCAAATGTTTGCCTGGCCAGACGGGCGTGTCCCCAACCCGCACACGACACAACCAACTCGGACGCCGAGGGCGCTGGTTGCCGGTTCAGCGTTTGGTATTCATTCAGCGCCCAGATCAACAAGCTGGGATTGGATCGCAGCCGGCCCCACCAGTTGACGGTTGCTTGAGGACCGGCGCAGAACCGCAACGCGACCAGCTCCAGCAGATCGCGATCGGGGCAAGGCAGTTCGACACACAATCGATCGCCTTCGGCATCAGGCGCGCAGGTCCCGACCGACGTTGGAGAAAACTCAATGCGTAGCCACTGCATGGCAAGTCGCCTTGGGAACTGCGCGAAAGTCAAGCATCTTGGTTGTCAAGCGATCGGCTTGCATGAGCCATCAGGACACGACGCTGGTTGAAGATACAAACCGAAACGAAGGGAACTGGTGGCTCGCCGCGACATGGGCCGGGTTAGCCAGCCGCCGAACTGCTGTTTTCCATCTCCAGCATCTGGCAACCGCGTTCGATCAAGTCATCCACGTTGAATGGCTTGTTCATGAAATCGTCGGCACCAGCAGCCATCAAGTCAGCAACTTTATCCTGTTCGACCATCCCGGAAATGCAAATGATCCTGCAGGATTTCATCGACGAGTCACCGCGGACGCGCTGGCAAACTTCCTTACCATTGATATCCGGCAACATCACGTCCAGCACGATCAAGTCGGGGCGAAATTCCTTGACCAGCATCCCGGCGCCAAAGCCGTTGTTGGCGGTGCGAATTTCAAATCGCTTGTCGCGCGAGAATGCGTCCACCATCAACTCCACCAAATCCTCATCGTCATCAACGATCAGCAGCTTGCGTTTGCCACTTTCCAACGCTTCGGTCGGAATCCCGTTCTCTTTCATGAACGAGTACAAGTGATCGCGTGGAATTCGACGGAAGCGACTGCCGGGGACACGAAATCCCTTGAGGCTGCCATTGTCAAAACAGCGAATGATCGTCTGCTGACTGACTTTGCAGATCTTGGCTGCTTCGCCCGTCGTGAAGACTGTCTTGGTAGTCATAACCATCCTCTCCCTAGGTGGTCGGTTGCGCCGACAAATTGGAAAACGTCGTCAAGAATCCCCAATAGCCCTGCTTACTTCAGTGCACCAGATGCTTCAAGCTGTGGATTCCAGCTAATCAGCAAGCTTAACCGCGTCATCCGATCTTGCCTTGCTTGCCAATCTCCTGCGAATTATATCGTTGCCCAAAACTGGGTCAAGATCGATTGAATTGCCCCAAGCCACTACAAAACAGCAACTTACAACGATCAGGCGATGAAGACGCCGGATTTTTTCAATGTAATTTTGTTCTCAGGAACTCGTTGAAAATTGCCACAGCTCTGTTTCGCCAAAATCATGATTTTGGTACCGTCCCCCGAGTTTTTTTATTCGTCCCGATTTTCGTCACGCTTCCATGAATCAGATTCGCGGCCCCTACTGGCTGATCCTGATATTGCTCGGAATGATTTCCGTTGGCTGCGGTACCACGACGACCGGAACCGCCACCGAACAGATGCTGATTTCCGATGCGGTCGATCATGCGATTGGCAAAATTGACTTTCGCGCGATCGCGGGTAAGAAGGTTTATCTTGAAACCGACTACTATCGCACTCTCAAAGGCAGTAGCTTTATCAACGCGGAATACATCACCAGCTCCCTACGGCAACAGCTGGCCGCATCGCGTTGCTATTTGCAAGAGAAACGGGAAGACGCTGAAATCATTGTCGAACCGCGGGTCGGTGCCCTGGGAACTGACGGGCATGAAGTGATCTTCGGTATTCCCAAAACCAGTTCGCTGTCTTCGGCAGCCAATGCATTGGCCAGTGTCCCGCTACCGACGATTCCCGAAATCTCTGTTGGCAAAGTGAACGCCAAGTCGGGAATCGCCAAAATCATTGTGTTTGCCTACGACCGCGAATCCCGCGAACCGATCTGGCAGTCGGGTATTGCCAAGGCTGAATCAACCAGCAAGGACACCTGGATGTTTGGAGCGGGCCCCTTCCAGAAGGGAACCATTCATGACGGCACCAAGTTTGCGGGCAAACGGATCGACCCACCCCAGTTTGAAAAGATCGTCTTTGAACAGCCGTTCCGATCCTTTGACAAGCTACGACAATCTTCCTACCAGGAAGAGATCTCAGACCAGAGCGCCAACGCGCTCGACATCAACCAGAAACCACCGCGCCAAACCGTGCCACTGCAAAACGAGTTTTACTTCATCGACGAAGCGCCGCGAACGGCCGAAGCCGACCCCAGTGATCAGCAACCTGATCCTCCTGCCGAGCAGACGGAAGTGAAATAGATCAGCCCAAATTTTGAAATTGCTGTTGCGTGGAACTCGCCCCTCGCGTCCCAAAGCAGGCACTCGGCGCTCGCACGGGTGATGATTGCTGCTTTGTTACAACTGGAAGTTGCGTTACTCCGGGCCAAAGGTCCGATCGTTTGCCCAGCCCAGGCAACAGGGCTGGGAGCGAAGAGACTTCGCAGCTCAAGCCTTTGACCTGTCAGGTGTTTTGCACTTACCCCGGTTACCTGGCGTTCGCGCGCTCACTTGCACTAGCTTTGAGGGCAGCATCAATCTCTTTGACTGCTTGGTCCTGAAGTCCCGGGGCGAATTGATGATCGGGGGCAAATTCCAGCACGCGGTCGCAACTGGAAACAACGCCCAACCAATCCTCGTGCCGTTTGTAGATGATCGCCTGATGCCAATGCATGTCCGCTTGTGATTGATCGTCATGATTGGGAAGCTGTTTCCAGCGAATCATCCACCGGTCCGCCTCGTCCATCTCGTTGGCATTGAGTGCCGCGATGGTAAATGCTCGAGCCTGATTTGTTGACTTCACCGTCTGATACGACACCAAACGCGACGCTTCGGTGTATTGCTGTTGGTTGTTTTCGACATCGTGCCGGTGCACGAGAGCAAGCGTCATGGACGTTGTGAAGATGGACACCCAGGCCCGCTGGCCGGATTGTTTGACGAAACCAAGATGGTCAATCGATTGCCGGAAATTGTCACGAGACTTTTTCAAAAGAAGTATTGCTTGATCAGGATCAGCGGCGTCCGCGGAAACGCCGACCAGCTGTAACGCGCCAAGCATCTGGAACAACGTCGCTTCCGGGTGAATGGCAACCAGCGCTTCGAGCGCCTCCGTATTAGTCGCCCCGGGTTCGGAAAACAACGTTGGCAAACGGGCCTCGAACTCGGAAAATTTACGGCTGATTCGCGGGGGAAAACGCCAGTTTCGTTGCGAGAGTAAGGGTACGAACTCGGTTTGAAATTGTCGACTGAGTGCCTGCAGCCAGACGATCGCCTGATTGTCGTTGTCAGGTTCAAACAAGTTCCCATTGGCTATTTCATCAAGTCTACGGCAGAAACGCTGCCAGCTCACCTGTGTTTCGTCGTCCAAACTGGATTCTTGCACCAAGCGTTCCGCGGTCTCAAGTTCACCGCGCAAGGCGGAAACCAGGGCATCGAGCAAAAGAAAATCCTGGTCGCCGGGAAAAAGTTGTCTAGCGATGCGAAGCTGCAACTCGCATTCGTCAGTTCTTGCCAGTGACAGCAACATAAATATCAACATTCGATGCGAGCGATAGTGATACGGGTCAAGCTCCGTGGCACCGCGAAATTTCTCGACTGCATCCAGCGAATGTTCCGCCAAAACTCCTTGAACGTATCGCGCATCGACAGGCGACAGTTGCATTTCACTGGCTCGCTCAAACAGCTGTTCACCGTCGCCAAGCTCCGCTTGTCCCTCCCAGGCAATTTCGGCGCGCCACAGCGCGAGTGCAGGCAAGTGCTTTTGATCAAACGGTGACTCCGCTGCCCGAGCAAGCAGTTTCGCAGATTGACCAATCTTACGAAGCACGAAATTTGCTTCGACCAACGAAATCAGCAACTCGGTCTGGTCCGCATAGCCGCGATCAAGAGCCTGTTCAAAGTGATTGATCGCGGCATCAAACTTGCCTCGTTGCATGGCGAGTCGCCCCGCGTCGGCAGCGGACGCCGCGAGCAAGGCTTGTGTTTCTTGCTCCGCCTGTTGAGCGCGGTCACGCTGCATCGTGACGCTGCGCAATTGAGTCGCTGCTCCACCGCCAAACGCCGTCAGCATCACGACTCCTACCAACAGGATCGCCATGGCCGGGTGTCGCCGCGTCCATTTCATCAACCTTCCGGCCACGCCAATCGGTCGGGCGATGATTGGTTTCCCGTCCATAAACGACTGCAAGTCATGGCGCAGTTCGTCGGCCGACTGATATCGAAGCGACGGATCTTTTTCCAGACACTTCAGAATAATCGTCTGCAAATCGCGACTGACCGGTGAATCGTGCGGCACGCTCGCGTCGCGCCGGAGGATTTGGCTGATGACTTCGGAGGTTGTTCCCTCAAACGGAAGTCGACGAAAAACCATCAAATACAGCATCGAACCGAGGCTGTAGAGGTCGCTTCGCGGGTCTGCCTGCCAACCTCGCCCATCCGCCTGCTCCGGTGGCATGAACGCTGGTGTACCAACAACATCTCCCTCATGCGTCAGGTCTTGACTGGTATCGATTAGATGAGCCAGACCAAAATCCAGCAGACGAGGAACATCGTCTTCAATCATGACATTCGCAGGTTTGATGTCCCGATGAACGATACCAGCTCGATGCGCTTCGGATAACGCCGAGGCCAACTGAATCGCAATTTCAACCGAGGTGGCTACCTCAGGTGAATAACCCTTCAGCCATTGATCCAAGGTAATTCCGGCAACCAGTCGCGAAACGACATAGTCGTGACCTCGAAAATTACCTGCCCCAAAAACCGGGACGATATTCGGGTGTGTTAAGGTGGCAACCGCCTGAGCTTCCCGCCGTAATCGCATTCGGGACGCCGAACGCACATCACTGGAATTCAAAAACTTCAAGGCGACGTCCCGCTGCAATTCCGTGTCGACTGCAGAAAATACCGTTGCAAAGGCCCCCTGGCCAATACACTTATTTATCCGATAAGGCCCAATCATCGCGCCCGGCGTTAACAACGATGAAATTGGCACGATGGGATGAGCGTCAATTTGTCGACAGAGCTCCACGACTTTTGAATCACCTGCAAACCGTCTTTCCAGCTCTGCTTCTGAAGGTGATTTACCGATCGATGTTCGCAACCGGAATTCCTGCGACAGGACTTCATCTCGCAGTTCACGGTCATTCAGGAGTTCGGGAAATCTGACAAAGTAGTCGTCGACATTTTCGGCGTCGCGTCGCCAACGGTGCTCAAAATCGATCATTACCAATTCTGCAAGCAGCGATCGTTGGCGTTCGAGAACGCCCCCCTCCAGGAAGTCGTCGATGTCAGGTGGCGTTTCCGTTTGCCAAGCGGCTTCAAACGCCATCAGGATCGACTCAATCTGTCGCCAATTGCCGTCCTTCATGCCTGCCGCTCGATTTCCATGGCAACCATACGGACGATGTTCAGAGCCCGAATCACGGTTCGAGTCGAAACCTTGACCTGCTCAGCAATCTCGGCAAGCGTGTACCCTTCCATCCGGAGTCGTACCATCTGTTGATGGGAGCTCGGCAACTCATTGAGAATCTGGTCAAGGAACTCCATCATCATCACGACGGAGGACGCGGTCGGTGCAACTTCGGATGAAATGACAACGCGATCATCAAACGCAATCTCACGTTTGGAGTCCCGCCGTTGACGATCGTGATGACGAATCGCGCGCTGGACCTTGTGGTAAGTGATTGCTGCCAATAAACGCCAGATGTCAGGCGTATCGTCAAACTCGAACTTTCCCGACTTGTGTCGGGCAAAAAAACTGCGAAAGACAGACTGCACAATGTCTTCAGCATCAAGGCGAGCTTGCAATCGATCTGGCAACCTGGAGCTTGCCAGGCGAATCAGTCGATCAGAAAACCGCTTGACAGCTTCCTGATCGTAGCCTTCCCGTTGCTCAATGACGGCTTGCAACCAGTTTTCATCGTCGTCCAATTCCATCGGCTCACACTGAAAAAAACATTGTTGCTTGCCGCTCCATCCTAATCTCATGGGTGAATTATTCAAAACTTGAGGCCAACGAAACGATTCTCCGGGGAATCAAACGATTTCCAACATTTCTGAGAATAATACGGTTCGCCTGTCACCTGCCGCCGCCAAAAGGGCATCTACATTCGCATCAAATTGCGAGGCAGGATTTTCTGTCATCGACAATTTCGCCATTTCCAACGAAAGTACTCCCATGAAATATCTCTTTTTTGCCGCGACATTGCTGATCGGAATCGGCGGATCTGCCAACGCTGACCTGGTTCTGCACTACACCGCAGACAATACTTCCCAGGATATTTCCGGCAATGGCCACGATGGTACGCTATTCAATGGGGCTACCTACGATGCCGGCAAGTTAGGCCAGGCATTCTCATTTGATGGAACCAACGACTACCTCGCCGGTCCCGTGATTCCGGAAATCAATCCGAACAGTTTTTCGATCGCCTTGTGGGTCAACGCAGTGGCCGAGGGCGGAAATCGACTTCTGGCCGACAGCTCACATGGCGGGACTCGCAATGGAAGCATCAACTGGGAAGGGTTCGCGCTGCAGTTGACAGGAGCGAACACGGTTGATTTTGCGTTTGGCAACGGCTCGGGATTTCCACATGTAACTTCCACGTCCATTGTTGCTGACAATTCATTCCACCATGTCGCCGCGACCTTTGACGGCAGTGTGCTGTCGATGTACGTCGACGGAGTTTTTGAAAATAGCGCGTCCTATTCCGGCACGCCGATGATTTCCGGGCGGCCCTTTCGACTCGGGAACCACGATCAACTGACAAACCGGGCGCTGGACGGCCTACTGGATGACGTGCGGCTGTACAATGAAGTCCTTTCGCCCGGGCAAATCGCGGGTCTTGCCAGCGTTCCTGAACCAGCCTCGGGCACGACCTTTGTTTTCTCCTTGGCGGTATTTGTTCTCACTCGGCGCAAAAAAATCTAACGGGTGACCGAAATCTCCTCAATAATGGCCTCGAATCGTCGCCACAGTTTTCGACATCGTTCTGCCTGAGACTTGGGCAAGTTGAGCAGCAGCCGTTCCTCGCGCAATGCGGCAATGCCTGCGTTGTCGGGAATCAATCGCCAGGTTGACTTATGCTGGCTCGCAAAATCAGGCCGCTGTTCGACAAACGTACCAAACTCTTCGACAAACGCTTCCAACTGTTCGATCGCCTGGATGCGCAGACGTTGCTGTTCGTCCTCCGAGACATCTGACATCTGACTTGCCAACAACGACAGCAGAGCCGATTCAAAGACGGCAGAGAAATACAGTCCGTCCGACGACATGGTTTCCCGGTCCTGTATCGCGTGCATGGTCATCTCTGCTGCCAGCCCATAGTTGCCGCGCGGCGCAAGTACGACATTGCTGAACGCAGTTGCCTGCTCGGCCGAGAGGGATTCAATATCGACATCCCCCAAACGCTGGTATTCATCGGACACCTGCCGGCAATATTCCAAACGGCTACGTTTAGCAGGAGTAAAAAACGCGGCAGGTTGCGATTCCAAATCTGCTCCGGAGTCGAATACCTCGATGGCCTCTCGATAACGCCCAGCCGTTCGCAAGGCCTCCATGAATTTCCATTGGGCGTAAACGGATTGGGGTCGGAGTTCCGCCAGTCGCCGGGCGATCAATACGGCTTCGTCATTGCGTCGCAGCATGAACAGAAAGTCAATCAGCCCGCCATTGGCGAGTTCCGATTCAGGCCGTTGGCGAATCGCCGCGCGAAACTCCGACTCGGCCACGGAATATCTTTTCTGGCGGTGGTGGATTTTGCCCAGTTGGACCAGCGCGCTGACGTCATTGGCTTGAATCGACAACACTTGTTGGAACGCCTGCTCGGCCAGGTTGTCCTGCCCCAGGCGAATATGGACGCGGCCCAAATCACGCCACACCGAGGGCACACTACCTAATTGCCTGGTCCGCTCCAGCGCCAGGCTGACGGCAGACTCGTTCTTTTGTTGTTCGAGGTACGCGTCGATCAACCTGCGGCCGGCTTCGATTCCCGTCGGCAGGTAATCCAGAAACGTTTGCAAGGGTTGTTCTGCTTTGGCATACAATTTTTGTCGTTCGTAAATCGATGCCAATTCGAGATAACAGTGCAAGCAAGTCGGGTCGTGAGCGATCGCCCGTTCGTATTCTGCAATGGCCGCCGTCGCATTCCCCAGGTAATTGAACGCCTCGGCACGGGCATGGCAGGCCGCGTGATCGTCGTCCTGGCCCTGGATCAAATCGTTGGCGAATACCTCGGCCTGGTTCGTCATCCCGGCCTGCACGTAGCATCCGAGCAGTTTTCCCGCCAGCCGGTCCATCCCCGCGGCTCGCCGCAGCAACTGCCGGTAGGCTGCAATCGCCCGATCGAATTCCTGCTGCCGTTGATAACATTCTGCCAAGGCAAACTGCGCAGGCTCGAAATCGGGATCCTGCTGCAGGGCGTTGAGCAATTCCGTTTCTGCTTCCGCAAAGAGACCAGAATCATAATAGTGGCCCGCCAAAAACGTCCGCGTCGACGGCCGATCGCATTGGGCAACTGCAGCTCGCGCAAAGGGAATCGCCGGTGTTGGTGAGTCGACGAGGCGAATGCACTTGGCAAGAAAATAATTGAGCCACAACGAATCCGCGTGTACCTGTTGGCAGTGCTTCAGGTATTGTACGATCTGCTGGGGTGGAACCTTCGCTGGAACCAGGTAGCTGGCGGCAAAGGCCAGACTTTCCGGTCCGACGGAGACATCAGGCGTTTCCAACAGCGATGTAAGTATCTGGACCTGCTGATCAGTAAGATTCGGTCGATCAACTGTTTCAAATAGTGTTCGACGCCAAGGGTTGTCTTCCAGTTCCAAAAGCAGTTCTCGGCACCATTGTTTTTCAGAGCCATCGGGAAGGGGCATGTGAAAATGGTGAATCGCAGTCAACATCCGCGAGCGAAACCGTGCAGGCTTGAGTTCGAGCTGCTGTTTGGCTCGTTTCACAGATCCCTGCAAATCCAACCCATAGTTGGCAAAGCAGGTGCGGTACTGTTCGGTTAGACTCTGCTCCGGCGGCAGATTGTCCGCGATGATGGCCTGAATCCACAAATCTTCCAACTCGCGGGCGAGTTGATGGTCCCGCAGGTGCTGGCGCGATTGCTCAACCAGCTGGCCGGCAGGTTGTGCGGATCGATGGGAAACCGAACGTTCCAATTCTCGAGCCTGTTCCGACATGTTCAACGCCGCTTGCCAGGCCGCAACTTCAATCAACGGTGAAGACTCGGCCTTGTCGACCATTTCCTGTGCCCGGGCCAGCGACGAACGGTACTGCGATGCCGAGCGTGTTCGTTGAGTCAGCCAGGATGGTGCGAGGAAAATCAGAACCAGTAATGCCAGCACTAAACAGACACCAAGCGAGGTCACTTTCGGATGCCGCCAGGCTCGTTTGCGCCAACGGTCCAGCGTGGAAATCCGCCGCGCCTCCACCGGATGCCCGTTCAAATACCTTTCCAGATCATTCGCCAGGCAGGCTGCAGATTGGTAGCGTCGACTGGGCGTTTTTTCCAGGCATTTGAGGCAAATTGCCTCGAGATCCGCAGGCGTATTTCGGTTGAACGTTCGCAGCCGTCGCGGCTCCTGCGTTTCTATATTTTTCAGCAACTGGTACTGACTGGAACCTCGAAATGGAACGGTACCGGTCAACATTTCATACAGGATCACGCCCAGCGCATAGATGTCGGTGCCATGGTCCAGGCGATCATTTTGACCGGCAATTTGCTCGGGAGACATATACAACGGTGTCCCTAACAGTTGCCTGGTATGCGTTGGATTGGCAGCATTTTCTTCGAGTTTGATCGGTCGCGCCAAACCAAAGTCGGCGACCTTGGGAATGTACTGGTTGCTTGTGGTTGGCTGGCCGGCATCTCGGAGTTGCTCGGGCGGGGGTTGGGCGTCGATGGCATGTGGCTGGTCAAGATGCCCGACAGGAGCCAGCAACAAGTTTGCGGGCTTCAAGTCGCGGTGCAAAATCCCGACACGATGCGCATGCTCGACACCGCGCGCGATCTGGATCATCCAGCTGGCCGCGGTTGCGGGTTCCAGAGTTTTTCCAGCAATGAACTGAGCCAGGCTGGGGCCGTCAACATGCTCAAGAACCAGAAACGGACGCCCCAGGCACTCGCCGACCTGAAAAATCTTGACCACATTGGGATGGCTGATTCCGGCAATCGCGTCGGCTTCGCGAAAAAACCGATTCAGGTCACTGGGGTCAGCGTTGGAATTCCTGAGCATCTTGATGGCCACCACACGGGCTGGCGATTTTTGCCGCGCCCGAAACACCTGCCCCATTCCGCCGCGACCGATCAAATCGAGCAACTCAAAGCCCTGGTCTCGCATGGCCAGTTCCAGCAGCGCATCCCAATTGGCCTGTTCGGCAGGGACCGCTGGCCAGGGCTGCTCAGGAGAACCGCCAGGATCAGATTCGCCGAGCAGCCGCTGCCACTGCCGTACCTGCTCGCTATCTGTCAGTTTCTCCAAACGGGTCTGGCAGTCTCGACAATCGCTGATGTGCGTATCGATCATTCCCTCTTGCTGCGCAGTCAGTTTTCCTGACAGCAGCTGATCGAGCTGGTGGTCCGGCGGGCAGGTCACAGGTTTGTCAGAGCGCTCTTTCAATGTCCAGGCTTGTGGCGGAAGTTTGTGTTGTCGAGCAGATTGGTTGGAGAAAGATTCCAGCCAGTTGTCTATTTGTCCAAACGAGTCGAATTGGACATTGAATCTGAGCCCATTTCAAAAAAATCCTGATCAATCCGGCGGATTTCGACCTTCAGCATCTCCTGTACTCGCTGCTTCGCCTTGTAAACGGAGGCCAGAGGAAGATTCAATTTTTCGGCGGCCGCCGAACCAGACAGACCATCCAGCACCGTTGCTGCGAACGCTTGCCAGGTCTCACGTTTGACTCGCTGGCGAATATTAATGATCGCTTCGTCCAACAGCAGTCGTTCGGTTTCCTGTTCCATTTTGGCCAGAAAGTCTTCGCGGGTTTCGACGGATTCCAGCAGCGCCTGCCGTTCAGTCGAATTGGGGCGGGCGGGGTTGCGGGAGCTTTTCCTGAGGAAATTAGCCCAGGCTCGATAGGCTACCGTTTTCAACCAACTGCGAAACCGCCCGTTGGGGTCGTACTCGAAGTTTTCGATTTGCTGCACGATTGCGACCAGAACATTTTGCGTAACATCGTCGGCATCTTCCGATTGGAGGCCCCAACCGAGGCACCAGCTGCGAATCCGCGGTCCGTAGATGGCCACAAAACTGTGCCAGGAATGTTCGTCGCCCGCCTGATTTCGAAGGCGATTCAACAAGGAAAGACTGGTTTGGGAATTCGGCATCGAGAGGCCACCGTCGAAGCAGAGTTCGGTCAATCATTATGGGAATAGTTTGTTTCGCCCCACCTCTCAGCCTACCAGCATCGATATCCAGATCACGATGACTTGGGAAGTTTTTTCAAAATTAGTGTCAGGATCTACAAGGACGCGCAAATAGAGATTTGACCGGCGTTCTGGTCTTCGTCCCGGTCCAATCGTCCGCTTCCTCGCAATCTGGAAACTGAAATCTCCATGTCCCGCACCAAACTCGCCATTGCGCTTGTGTATTTGGCCGTTTTCCTCGGCTCAACCTTCTTCGGCTCCCCCGCGTCAGCCCAAAACCAGTCAGTTGGATCCGGCGACTGGTTTGACGACAACAATTGGCTCGACCAATTCGGGAACCAGGACCATCCGCGGGATGCAGATAATCATACCGTGCATATCTCCGGCAATCACATTATCCAGATTCTGGGAGGCCTGGCCGAAACCGATGGCGACCTCCACGTTGGCGATGTCGGAGGTGGCACGGCGGGCTCGGGAGAGTTACATCTGTTGGGCGACTCCAGTCTGAATGTGTCGGGATTCCTGGACGTTGGCGGGGCCGCCGGCACCCAGAATGCACTGATCATCGATACGACGGGACAGCTGAACGGCATTCTTCGTGTTGGCCAAAACAGCTCCAGCCTGGCGCTGATGGAACTGCACAACGGAACGGTTAGCGGCGCGCTGCAACTGGGTTCGCTGGGTAGTGGGCGGCTGGACATGTTTGGAGGTCAGTTTATCGGGGGCAACTTTCAGGAACCGTTGGAGATTCTCAATGGCGGCACCCTCAATCAGTTCGGAGGCTCGATCGAAGCCTTAAGCGGAACGACCGTCATGGAGGGTTCCAGCGAATTCAATTTGATCGGTGGATCCGCGCAGCTGAATCAGCTGACCACACGCGGCGGGAAAATCTTCGTTGAAGGGGCCAATGGCAGTACCCCCAGCCTGACGGTCGCTGAAACTCTGCTGGTGCGTTCTTTCTTTCTGGCGGGTCAGGTCAATCAATCCGGCGAGCTGATGATTGGCCCTGGTGGTGAAGTCAACGTCAACCTCGGCTTTCTCGCATCCGACCGAGGCGCGTCGACGACGATGACTGGCGGTAGCTTGAACGGGGTGGGATCGGTCGGAGACCTGGTGGTTTCGGGCGGTCTCTTTGACGGGTCGGCTGGCCAGGTCACTACGGCCGGATCGTTCCTGGTCCAGGAGGGTGACAATGACCAGGCATCCATCGCGACCTTCCGAGGCTCGTTGCAAACAACCGTTGCCGATGCATTCGCAATCGGTCTCTCCAACCAGGGAAATGCCAAGGCTGAAATCGCCGACAACGCGAGTATTGAATCCGGCTCGGTGCAGGTTGGCAACGCCGGCTTGCTGGCCGAATTGGAAATGAGCGGCGGTAATTTGACGACCAACTTTCTGCTTGTTGGCAACGGCGCCAATCAAAGTCGACTCAATTTGTCCGGCGGCATCGTTGCCGTCGCCCAGTCCAGCGCCATCGGCCGCACTTCTGAGGCAACTGCCACTTTCGGCGGCACAGTCGACGTGCTTTCGGTCAACTCATTCGAAGTGGGTGAGGAAAGCGATGGGACCGGTACGCTTGTCATGAACGACCAGGCCAATCTGGAAACCGGTCAACTAATCGTCGGGCGACGCGGTACCGGGATCGCCAATCTCAATGGACAGTCAACCATCGATGCCACGACGGTTTTTGTCGGCACGGATGTTGGTTCCAATGGATCACTCAACATCAATGACAATGGGAGGTTGCAGACCACCCAATCGCTGATTGTGGGCAACGCGGAAAACAGTGACGCCTCGGTTCACGTGCAAAACGATGGCATTCTCAACGTCGGTGGATCGGCGTTTCTGGCAACGCAGGATGTCCCCAGCATCGCTCACCTGGAGGTCGTCGATCGAGGTCAGATAAACATCAGCGGCGACTTGTTCGCCGGCAATCTGCAAGGCGATGTCACCGTCAACGTGGGATTCCTGGATGACGATGCACTGCTGAATGTGGGTGGGGACGCCAGCTTTGGCGGTTCCAATTCGACAACGCGGGTGAAAGTCGATGGCGGTGAATTTCGCGCCAACAACATCTTCTTTGACGGGTTCGTTCCTGAAACAACGGAAACAGTATTGGACTTCCGCGGCGGCATTATCACCACCAACAACAACCTGGAGTTCAAGCGGGGCGTTCAAGCTGAATTCGGCATCGGTACCCTCGATGTCGGTCAGGATCTGGTGATCGCCAATGAACAAACATCTCAAGCTAACAGCGTGTCCGTCACCCAATTCGACGGCAGTGTCCTGGTTGGCCGGGACTTCGAATTTGTGGCCGATGGTGAATCTGTCTACTCATTGCAAGGAGGACTGCTCGATGTCGCCGCCAATGCGAACCTCGGCACCGGGGAGAGTGATGATGCCGGTTTCGGGTTCTTTGAGCAGCAAGCTGGCGTTTTCCACGTGGCTGGCGACTTGAACAACATCGGGATCGAACACGTGCAGCTAGGTGGCCAATTGGAAGTCGATGGATTCCTGAATGTCGGAAATGCCAACGACGCGACGTTTGCTGATTTTCAGATTGAAGGTGGATCCGTTCACGTCCAACGATCGCTGCATGTCCGTAATGACTCCCTGTCGATTCTCGGCGGCCGGTTGGACGTGCTGGAACACATTGAGGTCGGGGACGAAACCAATCAAGAGGGCTTTGCCGACTTTACGATTAGCGGCGGAATGGTGGAGACTCCATCGCTGGTAATACGGTCGGCGGGCGAAAGCAGCAATTCCATTGATTTCGAAGGTGGCCAAATACTGGCCAACGAGATCTTCATCAACTCTGCTGGTGACTCGGAGGCCACCTTTAACCAATTTGGTGGCCAACTCCATACCAATGAAATCATCACCGTCGGCGATTCTGCCTCGTATGCAATCATTGGCGGGAGTCTGCAATCAATTTCGCAATCGTTACGAGTCGATAGTGACCTGGTGATTGGGGGGGAGGGCGAGTTGATTTTCCGCAATGGTGAGGTCGTTGACGTGACCGGGAGTCTATTCATTTTTGATACCAATCTGTTCCTCGGCGGCAATGCGGAAATTTCCGAGGGTGTGTTAAACCTGCAGCAGATCGAAGGCCTGGAAGGCGACGGCTTCCTTTCGTTACTGGACATCGGTGCTCCTGCGAACCTGCTCAGCGGTGACGCGCTGGACGGTGTGCATTTGCTGGAGAATTTTGACGCAACTCGCTTGACCGAAGCCGCGTTTTTGGCGGAAAGCACAGGCGGGAACCTCAATGGCCCAGCGTTCGCATTGGTCGAAGGAACCGCCTATGGTCATTCAGGAACTGTCGGAATCGCGTTCGCCAATTTCTCTGCGGTTCCCGAACCCGGATCCGGTTCGATGCTGATTGTGCTGGTTGGCGCGATGTTGCTAGACCGTCGACGCCGATGAGTAAGGGCAGGACTCTTTCGGTAACGAAGTCGTTGCCCCCTGCTGCTGACATGAATTTTGATTTCCGGCGAACGTCCCCGGTTTTCAGTTTACTTCGGGGAATTGCCCACCAAATTCCCAACTACGAGCTGGCTTGGGGGTACCGATGCTGGGCTGCTTCGAGAATTAGCTGCAGCAAGTCGGAGTAGGTCAGTCCAGCGTACTCGGCCATGAAGTTTAACTTCCCGTCCCAACACCAGCCTGGGTTGGGATTGGCTTCCAGCAGTTTGATCACACCTTCTGCATCAGCCCGGAAGTCAAACCTCGCATAGTCCCGACAGCCAAGTCGTTCGAACAACCGCGCAGCGTGATCGTACAATCGTCGAGTCTCTTCCTCCGTCAGATTCGCTTCGTGATACTGAATCTGCGACCAGTAGGGTGAGTCCGGCAACCATTTCGATTCGTACCCCAGAATCCTCGGAAGACCTTCCTCCAACCCGCTGTAGTCGACTTCCAGGATCGGCAGGAAATTAAATCCCAGCCCGGGATTGCCGACGATCCCTACGCTGTATTCGGTACCGGTCAGGAATTCCTGAACCAGCAAGCCGATGCCCGGGAACTCGGCTTTCATTTCGTCCATCCGGCCAATCAACTGCTCGGGAGTATGGGCGACTGATTTGGCCGTGATCCCGACGCTGCTGTCGCCGAAATTGGGTTTAACCAATGCCGGCAGGATCGAAGGCAGCGTGGCCGAATGGTCGTCTGGTTCAACAAACGTTTCCAGAGGAACCGGCACATCGATCGATTCAGCGATACTCCGAACCAGTGACTTGTTGTAACACAACCCCAGCGTCGTCGGACCGGCTCCGCTGTAGGGAATGTTCAACATTTCCAGTACGGCCGGGACATGCAACTCCTGAAACGCATCGTTGCCAAAACCTTCATCGCAAAGGTTGAAAACAAAGCTCGGGGGATCAGCTTGAAGCCGGGACAATAGCGAAGAATGCTCATCCAGATATTCAAATTTGAATCCTGGCAACGGGTTCAACGATTCCTTCAATCGATCGATGGTGGCCAAGTCTTCGGCGTTGAACTGATTGTCACGTTTGCATTTGTCCGGCAACCGGGGATCCCCCAGCAACACGGTAACTTTGGGAAAGCGACGTTTTTGGCGCGCTACCGGAGCAGCGCTGCCTGGAGCCTGCGCCGTGAACACCAGCCGATTGGCCATCATCCCCAAATCCTGGTTGCGGTCCGAATCGGCAGTCAGCACTTCGTGCTGCCGTACGTTGAGGAATCCAGCCGACTTCAGCAGGTCCCTGATTTCGATAGGGTTATACAACCTTTCGGCATAAAACTGATCGACAATCACACCGCGTTCAGCGTGTACCACGACTTCACGTGAAATTAAACGGCGTCCATCGCGGGCGAGTGATCGTTCGCGACAAACCAGGTAATTCTGATCGATCCATTCCCAGCTGCGGGGAACGAACGATTGCTTCATCCAGTCGCCATTGGTGAGATCCAGCAAAACCAAACCGCCAGGACGCAACGCTCGCAGCACCGACTGTAACACCGCCAAGTCGTCCTGCTCGCGTTCGAAATAGCCAAACGAATTGCCCATGATGGCGACGCAGCGAAAATCGCGCTCTTGAAATCGAAAACGACGAGCATCACCTTCGTGGAAGGACACTCTTAACTTATTGCGAGCCGCGCGTTTTTTAGCTAATCGGATCAGGTACCTCGAGCGGTCGACGCCAACAACGTGCTGAAATCCGCGCGATGCCAATTCCAGGCAATGGCGTCCCTGACCGCAGCAAAGGTCAAGGTAACGGTCTTCAGGTTGAAGCCCAGTGACCTCAATTAACAGGTCAACTTCGCGAATCGTGTTGGCGTCGTTTTCAACAACGTCACCATCGGTTTTCAGATAAATCGAATTGAAAAGTGTTTTCCACCAGTCGCCTGGCAAGTGTCGTTCCAGGTCGGAAACGGGTCCCAATGTTCTGATGGAAGGGGCCAGCGTCGGGTCACCCAACTTCCGTTTACCAGCGGTGCTCGTCGGGCGATCCGACTGCGATTTGGATGTCTTCAAGTACGTAGTCTCGATCAACCGCAACTCAAAATGCCAGACACCTTGCGAACAAGTTGCTGGCCTTTGCTGCGGTGATGCCAAGGGGCGCCGCACGGCAAAACCGATTTGCCGGCCTCACCCCGAATCGCGCAAAGAATACACCTTTTTGGTTCATTGAAAAGCTGAATTTTTCCAATTTCATCCGGAATCCTGCGCCGGCGAATCAAAGCAAACACAGGATCACCCGCAGACCCGATTCCGACCTTGCTGTTTGGCCTGCAGTGTGAGCTGACTGACTTCGTCCAATAATTGTTCCACGCCGCGATGCTGTTCCGCAAGTTCGACAACTCCAGCACTCAACGTCATCGCTACCGGTTGATCGTCAGTGCTGCGAAACGTCTGGCTGGCGACCGCTTTCCTGATGCGTTGGCTGACATGAATCCCGTTGGCACGCTCGGTGTTGGGCATCACGATGCACAACTCTTCGCCGCCGTAACGACCTACCCAATCCGACCCACGCACGTTCTGACGAATCAAGTCTGAAATCTCACGCAACACCTTGTCCCCAGTTGGCCAACCAAATTTCTTGTTGACCAATCCAAAATGATCGACATCAATCAGGACCACGCACAACGGGCGGCCAGCATCTCGTGCCTGTTGAAAATCCTCTGCCAGTTTACGATCCAGGTAACGACGATTGAATAGCTGCGTCAATGCATCGGTGTCGGCTTCGCGGCGCAGGTTCTGCATGATCAGCCGACTTTGCTGCGTCACGAAACTGGTCACCCGTTCGCTCATCACACGGGCCTTGTTTTCCAGACTGATAACTTCCATCGTCTCCCCCAGACGATCGGACAGTTCCGCGATTTCGCGGAAACAGACCACGCGATTTCGACCATTGGCTTTGGCGGAGTACAACGCCGAGTCCGCTTTAGTGAGCAGGGCTGATGAACTGCACGGCACTTGGGTTCCCGCGACGCCGATGCTGGTCGTGACATCTTTGATGCGGCACCAATCTTCCCTATTGATCGCGTCGAGCAAAACCTCTGCCACTTCGCCAGCTTTCGATTCCGGGCTTTCAACCAGCACCGCGAATTCACCTCCACGGGTACGAGCGACCATTGCCATGTCGCACAGCGTCTGCAGCACCTGCGCCAAACGTTTCAAGACGTTGTTACCCTGATCGGGGCCGTACAGGTCGTTCAAGTTCTTGAGGTTATCAATATCCAGCAGGACCAGTGAAACGGGTGTTGCCGACGAAGCACGCGGGCAAATCTCTTCCAGCTTCTCCACCAGATGACTGCGTTGATACACCTCGGTCAACGGATCCAGTTGCTGGACAAATGCCCGCGCGATTCGCTCATATCGCCACTCCGTCAATTCAGGAGACTCGCCTACGACGGCAACATCATCCGAATCTCGAATCCAGGGCAGGACTCGGGGTAGTTCTTCCGCAGTTACGAAACACAACGCGGGTCGGCGAATGGTCAAATAGCTCTCGCGAAACTGCTCCAGGTCCTGAAAGTTGGATGAATGCAACGTGACCACGTGACGCGATTGCTGCAACGGAACCACGCGAGACTGATTTGAAGAATGGCTGCAACTTAAAATCCCCGTGATGGCTTCGATGGCGTTGGTTGTATCAAAGGAAAGTCGATCGGCGTTCACCGGTGACTCCTGGTTGGGTCTTGAGTGGATACAAGGCGGTAGGCGAATAGAGGGCAATCGCGCACGTCCAGCGACATGTCGCCCGTGCGAACCGACCATCTGAAATCTACGTCACGAATCGCCGAAAGTGACAAAAAAATGCTCAAGGGTTGAGTTTCATGTAAAATCCGGCATCCCAATTGGGTAAAAAACGTTTGGCTGTCGCACCGTCCTGTTTCACAATAGCGGTTGAATCAACGTCATTTCCATTTTCCGGGCGTTCCGTCATGTTGCACTACTTTCCGAGTTTTTTGATGTTCGTATTGGCGCTATCAGTTTCGATCGCGCCCAGCGACACGGTCACATTCGCCAACACTCTCGTCACAACGCCGACGGTGCAGGATTCCAGGACCTGGAAAGATGCCTCCGGTAAATTTGAAGTGGTAGCCACCTTTGTTCGCGTTGAAGGTAACAAAGTCGTTTTGAAAAAAGCCGATGGCACGCTGCTCAATGTGCCGCTGGACAAACTCAGCCCCATCGACCAGGGCTACGTCGAAGGGCGGCGTTCCAGTAGCGGCGGCGCCGAGAATCCATTTCAGGAAATGTCGAGCGACTCCGGTAGCCCCAGCACCAACAGCGGCAGCCCTCCGGCAAACAGCAGCAGTTCGGCCTCCAGCGGCAGCGGAGGTATGCGTGAATTCAAAGTTGATTTTCAGGCAGCTCCTGAAACCGTGGTGGCGGTCGGCAACTGGTCTCCCAACCTGGACTCTCAACCCAGTTCGCCCATCGAATTGAAACCGATCGCGTTGAAGTCGAAAGAAGGGTTCTGGGAACGGTTTGGCAAAGCCGCCGTCAACTTGACCGCCAAGCGGGCCGTGATTTCGTTACACACCAAACCACCTGGCAAACCCGGTACGACGCGCATGCAGTTGATCGACCTCGAATCCGGTCGCTCCCTGGCCAATGCGTCCGGCGAGGGCATCTGGTCGGCACTGGCCATTCACGATGATGGCGAACGAATTGTCGTCCAGGAACAAAAAGACGATCAAACTCAGGGACAACTTTCGACCGTTCGGCTGGACAGGAAAAACATCATCCCGATCGACTCCTGGCGTCCCTACGAAACGATGGACCAACCAGCCAAGGAACAGGCGGTTCGGTTCGTTCGATTCATCAACAACAATCGATTGCTGACGCTGTCCCAGAATGGCAAAGTTGTGATTTGGGACTTTGAGACACGTCAACCGGTTCGCCGTTTCAGTTACCACGGTGCCTGCCAGCCGTCATTGTCGAATGACCGAAAATACCTGGCGATTTGCGGCGGTGACATTTTCGGCATTGTCAATCTGGAGGAACCGGATGAAACGCCATCAGTCAAGAAAGCGCCGCAAATGAATTACTGGCTGAGTTCATCCTTCAGCCCCTCCTGCAAACGGTTTGCCGCTGCCACGATGTCTAAACTGATGGTCTGGGATGTCGCTTCAGGAGACGTCTTGTTCGAAGGTAAGATCCCCGGTGTGCCAACCAATGGCAGCCTGTACTTTCCCGACGAAGACTTTGTAATGCTCAACGGTGACAAATTGGTCGAGTTTTCGTCAGGTATCAAGTTGTGGCGTTATCAGGGAGGCGCCCCCATCCGCGCTGCCGACCAGATGCTGTACGTCCATATTGGTGACCCCAGTCGCATGATGCCATTGGAGATTCCCCACGCTGCCGCCCGCGAAATGCTGGCCGAAGCCAAGTCCCAATCCGATTTGTTTATTCTCAAGAAAGGAGCCCCGGTCGCAATCGACTTGAATGATGTTCCTGGGCAGTTTCGCCAGGATGTGGAACAGAAAATCAAAGCCAACATCGAGAGCAAGGGATTTGTATATGCCAGTTCGGCGCCGGTATCGATCAAAGCCACCATCACCGGACCGACCACCGAAGCCGTTTCCTACCACTTTGCCGGAAGCTTTGTCGTTCGCCAGTTCAAGTCCCAGCTGAACATTGAGTACGACGGGAAGTCGATTTGGGCATCCAGTGCTACCAACGTCCCCGGCGCCGTCTCCGGACGCGACCAAGCCGATATCAAACAGCAACTGGACAAAGCCGGCCAATCACCCAACCTTAATTTTTTTGGGGCGGTGCAGTTACCCGATTTCCTGCAAAAACCCAGTGGTGATGGCAAAAACCAGGACGCTCAAATGCTGGGCGTATCCACGATTGGAGCTAACGGGATTGAGTAGCTAACGATCCAACAGAAAACCTTCCTCGTGCTCGTGTTGAGTTGTCGATTGATTCGTTTCTGCAAAAAAACGGATCTTGTTGATCATGTTAATCTTGTCCATCCTGTCCTATTTTTGGACCCTTGCTTCAAAATGGACAGCGAACGCAAAACTCACCAAAAGAATGACAGGATGTTCAGGATCCACAAGATTGACCAGATGCTTCCTGGTGGTCGATGCCTAAGCCTACGATTCGGGCGAACGGAAAAACTTTCGCCGAAGCGAAAGACGACCGTCCGAGACCATCAATTTTCTGTTTTCGGATGAAGTTTGCACCTGTCTCCATTTGGGTGGTCCAATAAAATGGCAGCATGGAAACGTTGAAATACCATTACGATGTGATTGTTGTCGGAGCCGGTCACGCCGGTACCGAAGCGGCTGCCGCCGCTGCCAGACTGGGCGCAAAAACGGCGCTCCTGACCACCAATCTGGACACCGTGGGGCAGATGAGTTGCAACCCTGCCATCGGTGGCGTCGCCAAAGGCCACCTGGTTCGGGAAATCGATGCACTTGGCGGCCTGATGGGACAAGCGATCGATGCCACCGGGATCCAATTCCGGATGCTGAACGTGCGCAAAGGCCCAGCGATGCACAGCCCGCGGGCGCAAGCCGACAAAAAGGCCTATCAGAACTGGATCAAGTTTGCCGTCGAGTCGCAAGAGAATCTCGATCTCCGTCAAGAGGTTGTCCTGGATCTATTGACCGAACCGGACGAGAACGACCCTGATCAACAGCGGATCGTTGGCGTGCTGGCGGGTAATGGTGTTGAGTACCGGGCTCCGGCGGTGATCCTGACGACCGGTACTTTTTTGTCGGCGCTAATGCATACGGGCGAAGCAAAAACCAAAGGCGGCAGAGCAGGGGAGGGGACGACAACCGGAATCAGTCAGGCTCTGGATCGGTTGGGCTTTCGCATCGCTCGATTCAAAACCGGGACACCGCCACGACTGAACAGTCGCACCATCGACTATTCCCAAACCGACATTCAACCCGGCGACACGTCTCCACAGCCGTTTTCGTTTTTGACTGACCAGTTCCAGGTAGAGCAGTTACCCTGCTGGATCACGTTTACCAACCCGGACGTTCATCAACTGATCCAGGACAACTTGCATCGAGCTCCGATGTACAGTGGCCAGATTCAGGGATCGGGGCCTCGCTATTGTCCCTCCATCGAAGACAAAATCGTCAAGTTTGCTGACAAGGACCGGCATCAACTGTTTCTCGAACCCGAGGGACGGCAAACCCAGGAAGTCTACGTCAACGGCATTTCGACCAGCCTCCCGCGTGATGTTCAGGACGCAATGTTCAAGCTGATTCCTGGATTGCAAAACGCTCAAATCATGCGTTACGGTTACGCCGTCGAATACGACTTCTGCCCGCCCGAGCAACTGAAGAATACATTGGAAACCAAAGCCGTTGCCGGGTTGTATTTTGCCGGGCAGATCAATGGCACCACCGGGTACGAAGAAGCCGGCGGCCAAGGACTGATCGCCGGCGCAAATGCGGCATTGAAGTTGGCAGGAAAATCGGACCTGGTGGTCGATCGCAACCAGGGTTACCTGGGGGTTCTGATCGATGACCTGGTGACCTGTAGTGTCGACGAACCCTATCGCATGTTCACCAGCCGCGCCGAATACCGGCTATTGCTGCGACAGGATAATGCTGATCGGCGTCTCACCGCCATGGCGCATGAAGTTGGCTTGGTGGACGAAGCACGTTGGCAACGGCTGGCAGCCAAGGAACAGGAAATTGCGCGGGTTAAAACGTTACTGGAACAAAACCGTGTCGACGGCGTGACACTGGCAAAAATGCTCAAGCGAACCGAGACTCAGTGGGAACAATTGGTGGAGGCATTACCGGAGCTGGGCGGAATTGAACCTGACGTCGAGCAGCAGGTAATTTACGACATCAAGTATTCGGGCTATGTTGCCCGCCAGCAGGCAACGGTAGAAAAACACAAACGGCTGGCGGACAAACGGATCCCGGATCATTTCGACTATCAAAGCCTGCAACACCTGAGGATTGAGGCCAAGGAGAAACTGACTCGGTTTCGTCCGACCAGCCTGGATCAGGCGCGGCGGATCAGCGGAATCACGCCAGCCGATATCGCGATGGTGATGCTGCATCTGGAAGGTAAGGGATAAAGCTCACTGGCTATTTTGCGGCAGGTCGTTGATAGCTACATCATTCCGGGGAAGTTTGTGATGTCGGAATCAATTGACACGACAATCGCCCCCTATCTTCCACTCCAGTTGCATGTCGCTTCCGTTTTGAGGGTTGCTGCGTTAGCCGCACCAGTGCTGACCTACGCTGGCGTTGTTTCACCTTTGTTCCCGAATATCCGCTGGCCCGGGTTGGTGATACTCCTGGCCGTTCCAGTTGTCGTTCTTCTGGCTCTGCAATGGGTTCTCACAAAAAAGGGAACAGCGGTGCAGTCCTCCATCCGGGACGCCATTGGGGCCGAATGTCTGGAAAGCTGGGAACTCAACGGCCAGGCGTTGGAGTGGTTTCGTCATCAACGGCTGACACGCTACTGGCGATGGTACGGCTACTTGGCGGGTGGCCCAATCATCGTCGGGATCATTGCGGCGGCTTGCGTGGTGTGTTTCAACCTGCTTGCGGGAGTCAGTACAGCGCATTGCCTGAAGATGGGCGGGGCGATTCTGCTGACTGCAATTGTTCTGGCAACCTTGTTTGGCGGCTTGAGATGGGTGATGACCTATCCCGTTCTACGATGCCTGGCCGCAGAGCAGATTCAGGTTTTTATCAGCCCTTCGATGATCCTCGCAGGCGATCTTGTCGTCGAAGTGGATCGCTGGAATCGTTCCCGCGAATTAAGTGTCGAACAGTCTGACGGGCTTGAAAGGTTACGGTTGATCTTGACAAGAACCAATGATGGCATGATTTACAAACTGCAGTCCGAGATTCCTGTAGCTGACGGATATCGACTCGATATGAAATCGCTAACAGAACAGCTTGAGCTTAACGCCAATCGAAGAATGCACGTCTCCTCCTGGGGTTGGTACGGCAAGCGGTGAACGTCTGAAGGAATCAGCAGCAGATCCATCGCCAGATAGCCGCTTGTTCCCCCGGTAGATCAGGACATTGCGCACTGGCTATGCTATCCTGAACGTTTTGACCAACCTGTCTTCTGTCCCTCGGTTTCCCATGACTCGCACAACGTGTTGTCCTGCCAGATTGCTGGCGATTGTTTTTTCCCTGGCCGTAGCAATCCCTGTTTCCGCTCAGCAGGACCAGCTGAGTGCAGATCAACAGCAGGCGATCAAGCAAATTGACTTGAACCGCATCAAGACCACGATCTCTTTCCTGGCCAGTGATGAGCTGAAAGGACGCGATACGCCTTCACCCGAACTTGACATCGCTGCGGCTTACGTCGCCGCCAGGTTCCGAGGCGCTGGCTTGAAAGGCCTGGGACCCAATGGCAGCTTTTATCAGACAACCGAAATTGCCACCTTGCAACGCCCGGCGACAGCCAGCGTGAAATCAAACGGACAAGCCGTCAACGTATTGGGGGTGTTGAGCGCCAACAACGAACCGTTCGAATACAGCGGTCCAACGATCAAGGTTGGAGACGACATGCCCGACGAACTGGACGGGATGGCTGTCGTTCAAGCCGAGCCATTCAATGATCGCCGCGCGTCGTTCATGTTCATGCGAAAAATGATCACTCTGCAACAAGCCGGCGCAACAGGTGTGTTGGTGGAGGTTGACCCGGGTCATCCCTTGATCGCCCAGGCCGCAGCCGCCACCCAACCTCGCCTGGTCCGGACCCGTGGTGGATTGGTGGGACCAGTCATTCTGGTCCAGTCAGGGAAAGTCGATGCGGAGGTCGCCATTTCACTGGATGCTCAGAAAACCGGTCAAGCGGAAGTTCGCAACGTGATCGGGGTGCTGGAGGGTTCCGACCCGGAACTATCCAAGGAAGCGATTATCTTTTCGGCCCACCTGGATCATATCGGGGAAACTTCAGGGGCTGGTGACACCATCAATAACGGCGCCGATGACGATGCGACGGGAGTGACGGCGGTTTTGACCCTGGCTGACGCCTACGCGGCGCTGGAACAGAAACCCAAGCGTTCGGTCATCTTCATGACCTTCTGGGGGGAAGAAAAAGGCTTGCTTGGTTCCAAGTATTACGCGGACCACCCCCGATGGCCGTTGAACAAGACTGTTGCCAATATCAACCTGGAAATGCTGGGGCGGCCGGAATCGGGAGCTGCGGAAAAAACCTGGGTCACCGGCTGGGATCAATCTGATCTGGGCCCGTTGATGAAGCAGGGGGCCGATCGGGTGGGCGTGTTGGTATTTGAACATCCCCAGTTCAGTGCGATGTTATATCGACAAAGCGACAACTTTTCGTTCGTTGGCAAAGGAGTGATCGCCCATTCGTTTTCAGCCGGGTCATTGCACGAAGACTATCACCAACCCAGTGATGAGTGGGAAAAGCTGGAGCTCCGGCACATGCAACGCGTGATCGAAGGGTTGTTCGCCGGCAGCCTGCCGATTGCGGATGGCGAAGTCACACCCAAACGTTCGCCGAATGCACGGTAAAGTCGTCAATCGCTCCGCGAAAGTTACGTAGCATGGCCGATTCGGCCGTGATCGCAGGGGAAAGTTACGTAGCATGGCCGATTCGGCCGTGATCGCAGGGGAAAGTTACGTAGC
>CAZJEK010000037.1:24582-27042 GCA_964545005.1 uncultured Pirellulaceae bacterium | reverse complement strand
CACAATGGACAGCGTTGGCAAGATTCACCAACAAGTTTGACAGGATATTCAGGATCAACAGGATTGACGAGATGCTTCCTGGTGTTGGATCCCAGAGACTACGAATTGAGCGAATGACCAAACTTTCGCGAAAGACGAGAGGGCAAAATCTGATTTCGAGCAAAACGCTTCGCCGCGGTGCCGGGTTGAAAAAATAATCTAAAAAACAACGACATTCGCCGATGGCTGACGTAAACAGGTTTCAGGTCTTGCTCTGCTGCTTCCGGTGGACAAAACGCACAAGGAAACCCCATGAAAATCCAGCTCAGCGGCACCAAGCTGGTTGCTCAGGCAACCGACGGTTACTTGACCCCGACGCACCCGTTCCCCGATACCACGCATTTACCGACTTCAGTAGCGACGCCGACTTACGGGCAGGACATCACCTTTGGAGTCGGCCGAGCTGCGCCACAAGGACATGATGTTGGCAGCACGACCGCGGTGCTGGAACCAAAAATGCGGAACCTGGTTTATGAATTTGCCAGCAACGATACGACGGGGATGGCCAGCCGATTGATGACGTTGTTTTTGGCCAAGCAATCTTCGGTCAAGTATTTTGACGATCCTTCGCTGAACGCAGCCGCGGCCGGGCACAGTAATATCACCTTCTTCATGAGCGCTGCGTTGTCGGCCCCTACGTCGCCGTTCCGTTCGGCCGGCAAGACCCGAATTCATCAAGCGCTCCGCAATGCCAACTGGGACATCAACCGGATCGTTGCACCGACCGACCTGGGAGTGCCAGCTTTTAATGACGGTAACAAGCTGCTCAGTACCGGCGATTTCGGAAACGGGCTGGGCTTGATGATCAATGGCGTGCAGCGAGTCTACGTGATCGCCGAAGACTATCAATACGATTCCGAGCTGGGAATGTACAGCATCGCCCTGAAATTCGTGTTCTACGACGTCTTTGGGCTCGATGACGATGACCTGGTGGAATACGGCGCGATGACAGATCGGTTTTACAACTCCGATAAAGCCGTCGGAATTACCGCGTGGTGGCAGTTGCAACACACGCATGGTTACGCGCCACTGGTGACGCGGATTGTGATTCGCCAGCGGCACGCTGCGATTCCAGCCGTGTGATTCTTGCCGCCCAAAAAAGTGAACAAAATTGTGCTAGCGGCTAATTGACCACCTAACGGTTCATTTGTATAAACCTTGGCGTTCCTTTTTTCTTTTCCTACAAGGAGGCCAAAATGAGTGCTCGCAATAGTGATTCTCAGTGTTCGGATGATGCCGTTCAAATCGTGATTCGGGACCGTGACCAGGCTCGAGCCTGGGTGTCGCCTGATTTTCAGGATGCCGCAATTGCGATTGGAGCGATTGCCGACGACCCCCGTGACTTTGCCGAATTCTGTCACGCTTGGCGACGTTACGAACCGGCCACGGATCTGGCAGAAAAACCTTTGAAAACTTGTCTACAGAATTCGACTCCAGCGGTGCATTGGATTGTGCTTGATCTCGCCAACCGGCGGTTGACGGGGAATCATCCGTACTTGCCGCTGGATATTATGGAACATGTCCCGATTGCGGATCCCGCGAACCCGGAACATTCGTATTCGGTGCGGTTTTGTTATCCGCCAGGCTGGGAGCAAAGCGTTGGTCGTTGGGCCGAAGCATTTCCTCCGATCACGGATACAGAACACGCTCAGCCGGTGGACCGCCGAGCATTCTTGCTGGGTCAAGCGCTGGCGGAGTGGACTGCGACGGCTGTTTTGAAGGTGGCTGACTTGCCCCCTGGCACACCGGATATTCTGAATCACTGGGATTGGCCGATCGAGGATCGGGACATCCGCAACCGCTGGTACGATTTGGTTGCCAAACTGCATGAGCAGTGGCTAATGACGCCGCACCCGGGCATCAATGGCCAGCATCCGCGGCAGCTTTTGCACGGCGGAGTGGAATGGATTGACGCACAAGTCCAAAACCGGCAGATGACCTGGAGCGAAACGCGACGACGCCCAGCGGGATTGTGGGCCCAATCGCAGGCTTACCGGAATGGGTTGTTTGGTCGCAGCGGATTGCTGGAGTACTTTTCGCTCTGCCGGAAAATGATCGGGGCGGCGTTCAAGTTGCGAATCGAACAAGCGATCGATGACCCGGTTCCCTTGGCGCTGCAACTGGAATCCTGGCAAGACCAGTACCTCGATTCGATCGACGATTCTACGGGCTTGAGTCATCGCCAGATTCTGGAACTTGACCGGCGGCAAATGCCGCTGGCGATCGGCTGTACGGAGGTGAATTGTGCTTGCCCGCAATGCAGCGGTTCGTTGGAGTCGACCGATCCCGAGGACAAAGTCCATGGCTTCATGATGTGTGATGACACCGCTTTGGAAATTGATATGAAGTTCGCGTTTTCCGCGTGGGAGACCATGGAGGAGTGGGATTTCGAACAAGGCTGGATGCTGGAGGAATCAACAT
>CAZJEK010000037.1:0-24482 GCA_964545005.1 uncultured Pirellulaceae bacterium | reverse complement strand
GTCAACTGCTCGACGACCTGTTTGATTTTTGCTTCGTCCGATTTACGGGCGACCAGCGTGGCATCGGGAGTATGAACCACGATGCAGTCTTCCAGCCCGACAGTGACGACCAGGTGATCATCACTGCTGCGGATCACACAGTCGCGGGTCTCAATCCCCAAATGGGAACCCTCGACGCAATTCCCAGCTCCATCGACTCCGCGAAGCCGGGGGACGGCCGTCCAGTTCCCCAAGTCATCCCACTCAAACGGAGCTTCCACCACCATCACATTGTCGTAGTGTTCCATGACCGCATAATCAATCGACGTGCCCTTGATTGCGGTGAACTCAGTTTCCAGCGTCTGCTGATAGTCTTCCGTGCCGATACTGTCGGCAATCCGTTCGATATGAGCATACATCTCGGGCACGAATCGCTTCATTGCGTCGAGCACCGTTTTGGCTTTCCAGACAAAAATCCCGCTGTTCCAGTAAAAGGTTCCGGCATCCAGAAACGACTGCGCGGTTGCCGAATCCGGTTTCTCACGAAACCTTTTGACTGAAAACGTTGCAAACTCGGCGTCCTCCAGCCCTGCCTCCTCGCGCTCGATGTACCCAAACACTTCGGCGGGATAAGCCGGCTTGATACCGAACGTGACAATTCGAGCAGGGTCTTGATCGACCAGCGCGGCGGCGTGTCGCAACGACGCCTGAAAAACGTCGTCGGGACCAATCACGTGATCGGCAGGCATCACGATCATGATCGCTTCCGGATCAGCGGCCATCGTCAACGCCGCGGCCAAACCGACGCAGGGTGCCGTGTCCCGCTTGGCCGGTTCCCCGATGATTGAGCTGGGGGGCACCTGAGGCAATTGCTGAGTGATCGCTGCCACCAACGATTGATTGGTGACAACCTGAATGTTTCCGGGCGGACAAAGGCCTTCAATCCGATCGACCGTCGACTGGATCATCGAACGCTCGCCTGCCAATTTCAGCAATTGCTTGGGCGTCGCTTTGCGGCTGGCCGGCCAAAACCGAGTCCCCGCTCCTCCAGCCATAATCGTGGCGTGAATCATCTTCGTCTTTCGTCTAAAGCAGTTCAGCGATGGAGCACCATTGCAAGTCAGGATTTTGCGTACTCGGGTCCGAAGTAATGATCTTCCAGCACCTGACTGCCAGCTTCAAATTTCTGTTTAACTTGCTGTTCGTCGACCGCCAGCAGCGGGCTGATTTCGACATGAATATCATCGGCGATATGCACTCCAGCTTCCTGCAACCAACGGCGGTGCAGGTTACTGATGGCATCCCGCACGTGGGCTTCGGTTTCGGCTGGCGCTGGCGCGGCATTTTTCAACGCACAGAATCCGTCAGCCGGATCGACTTCGCAGACAATTGCGTTTTGAGCAAATGGAAGCAAGTCGAAGATAAAACGCTCAAACTTGTAGGCATTTGGCTGATCCGGTTCGACCAGTTGACCTTCGTCATCGAGGAACGGCACTTTTTTGTGAGCCACATGGTAGGGAAGCGTTTCGGCCCGTGTGCTGCACCTTCTCAAGAATGCCAGGTCAAAGATGTGGACCGCGATGCTGCCGGCCCATAATTTCAAACTTCCATCCGGGTTCGTCTGCCGGGCAGCCGATTCCGGCAGATCTGAATACTCGATGATCTGCACCTGGCCGTCAACTTCCACCACGTTACCGACTTTTTGTAACGGTTCATTCTTGCGAACAACCTGTGAAGTCATTTCACTACCGCTGTTGATATGGTAACCCACCAACGCCGGATCGCATATTTGGATCAGCGGATTGTCCACTTGCCCGTAGAACAGATGCTTGACCCCCAACGCTTCGGCGTGATCCAGACAACCGCTGTCGACTAACCCCGCCAAAGTTCCTCCGTGGCCATTGGGACTGACAAAAATCGTATCGGGCTCAGCCAGCAGCAGTTTGCCTTCCTCATCGACTGCCGGCATCACGCCCTGACAGAATATCCGCACGTGGTCCGGGTCCATGCCGAAGAAATGATGCTGATTAAGGAAATCCGTTGTTTCGTCATGAGTGGGCGGGCTGGTCATCACATACATCGGAATCGGAGCACCGAACTGTTGGGATCGAGCCATCACTTTTTCAAAGTGAATCTGGTACAGCGTCGCGTTGCTGACCGGACCAATTGGAAACATGCCTTTAGGATGTTCAAACCCCAAGCGGCTGCCCTGGCCTCCAGCGACCAAAACCATGCCTAGCTCGCCGGCAGACAGCGCTGCTTGACCGGATGCGTAAGCGGCGTCATAGGATTTTGCATCGGCAAAATCGTCCAACGTAATCGCTGGCGGAACCTCAGCGCGAGCCGCCAAATCAGCCCACTTGCGACTATCATCCGTTTGTTGCCGCAACGTTTTGAGCAACTCAAAATCGATGGACTCGATCTGTCGTTTTAATGAATCCTGTTGATTTGAGTCCAGTTGGTCCCAAAACCGCAGCAAATGCGTTTGTTCGTAGGGTTCCAGCTTGGCAATCAATTCCGATTTCACTTGATACTCCGGTCACAAATCCAAACGGCTCTACGTGGACAATTCTGCCAGCCGACCCTGCTGACAAAGGGATAGATCCTAATCGGATTGGGGTCGGCGCGAAACACGGCAGCCACCGATTCACATCTCCAACACCGATATTTTCGACATTATTGCCAACAAATCTGACAAGAAGTGTCCGGATGTTGGCTTGACCGGATCCAGCGGTTGGAACTTGTTTTTCTACGACATCCGCGACCTTCCGTTGCAAAAAACTGGAGAAAGAACGATGCGACAATTGGAGCTACTGACTCTTTCCGCGTTACTCATCCTGGCTTCGGGCGGACTGGCAGATGGTGATATCGTCGTCACCAAGGACCGGGTTCTGGATGAAACGTTTTCGGTTGCCAGCGGCGACTTGTTTGAAACGTCCGTGATTGATCTGCCAGTAGCCGAGGTGATTGTCGATGGGCAGTTTGGAGCAGTCGGAACCGATTCGTCCTCAAGGCAGTACCTGTCGAACATGAGCCTGGTGTTCGGTTTGGATTTGGCCGCCAGCCCCCTGGGCTACGAAATCGATCAAATCAATACCTACGCCGGCTGGGATGAGGGGCGAGATGGCCAGGAGTATACCGTTTTTTACTCACTGATAGACGCCCCTCAAAATTTCATTCAACTGCAATATGTCAGCCAATTTCCTGATGGCGAACAGTTCGGCGGCGAAGACTCATCGACCCGGATTCAAATTTACGACGATCAGGGACAACCACTGCTCACCAACGTGGCAGCCCTCCGTTTTGACTTTACCTCATTTGAAAATAGCGGAACGGCTTATCGAGAATTGGACGTACTGGGACGAGTCGTTTCGGTTCCTGAACCTGCCCTGGGACTACCGATTGCGATCGTTGGATGCTGCGTTTCGATTCGCAGACGCAGATCGTAATGGATCAAATCTGTCCTACGCCTTCGGTCACATCGATTCGGTTCTCGCCCCAATCAACGTGAATCCCATTCGCATCGTGGCTGGTGTGGAACAAGGTCGGCCTCGAATCAATTCGATCCGAACGCCGAAAGGCTGACAGTCGGCAACCCTGATTCGGGCTGAACCGTCAAGCATTTCCGTCTCAATTGTGGGGACCGAATCGAAAGCTGGAAACACCGGCAAATGGACCACCGCCGTTTGCTGGTCGGCCTGCCAGTGGACGCAAATGAAGCCGAACAAGGTCTCTTCGGTGCCTGCACCACGTCGCACGATGAGTTGCTGGCAATCGGGCTGTTGGGCCAGCAATTCGTAAATCGATTCAAACGCGTCTTCGGCGTCCGGATGGTCGTCTGCCGTACCATTTTGCAACGCCGTCGTCATGGCAAGGGCTGACAGGTTTTCATTGAGAGGTTGTAGAGACATCCCAATCTCGCTGGTTTCGGGCAATCAGTAGCTGCGCAGATTAGCGAAATCAGGTGCCCAATCCAAGCTCATTCGCCAGGTTTTCTCCGACCTGGAGTGCCAATATTGACCGAGGCGCCAAACTCCGCACCCGACACCTGACAAATTTCCTCGGTTTTTACTGTCCGAAATTTGGGAAAACCGGATCGAGAGACCGGATGACTTGATCCCAGTCCCGCCAAACATCGGAACCATCATGGCCCTCACATCGAATTATCGCTTCTGGCCCGCGCTGCTGATCGCAATCTGGACCAGTTGCTTGACAACAGCCACCAATGCCCAAACGGACTATGTTTGGCAGCCAGGATCTGCGGAATGGGAAAAAGCCAGTTCATGGTCGCCCGGTGGAGGGCCTCCGGGAGCCGCAGACCGAGCAATTTTCGGTAATGGTACAACAGGAGTCGATGTCATCACGTGGACCGATGACACCGGGAACCAGGAAGTCTTCGAACTGTTGTTCGCCAAAGGTTCCTACTCATTCGACAACCTGACCACCAATCCATACCTGCTCGCGTTGCAATCCACTTCGGACACGAGTTTACTGATCGAAAGTACCTCGGGCCCGATCAGCATCAATGGCTTGAACCTGAAGTCCAAAGGCGGGGCGTTAATTAAGGCAAACAGTTCGTTGTCAATTGGCGAAGGCAATCGTGGTTTGCCGGGAGGACTGGAGTTGCTCAAGGGTTTGAATGTGAATGGAACGCTGGAGGTGCGCGCCGGAAGCGTGATCAGCGACTCCGGCCGGATCGGATTTGATAGCGGCGGCAACGGTACGGTGCTGTTGTCAGGATCACAATCAACCTGGAGCGTCCGCAATGAACTTTACGTCGGCGGTAACGGCAGCGGAGGCTTGACCATTGAAGACGGAGCGCAACTTACCAATCAGCTGGGGCGAATCAGCGGGTTGGTAACAGTCACGGGCGATCAATCCGTCTGGACGAACACGGACGACTTGGAAATCGGATATCTGGGAAATGCTGGCGTCACGATCAGCGACGGTGGGCGGGTGACCAGCAACCATGGGATCGTTGGCGATGGGGCATCGCACTATGGTGCCGTCAATGTGTTCGGCGAATCGGCTCAAGGCAATCGTTCAACCTGGAACCTTGATGGCTACCTCGGCGTTGGCAATTCAGGTAGCGGAGAACTAAACATCTATTCGGGTGGATTGGTCACGGCCACCGACGCCTATGTCGGAAATGTCGGAAGCGCAGTCGGAACGGTCTATATTGCCTCCGACGGTCGCCTGGAAGTTTCCAATACGCTGGAAATTGGCACCAGAAGTACCGGCGCAATTTCCATTGACGCTGGCGGCCGACTGCAAACCGGCTCGGCTGTAATCGGAGGAGTAGGTGCAAATTCAAATGGCTCAGCAACACTCGCCGTCTCTGGCGCGGGTGCGGAATGGAACAACGACGGTTTGCTGTATGTCGGCGTCGAAGGAGCCGGGCTGCTGCAAGTCGAGTCGGGCGGACTCATCAAAACTGGAAATGGATTGTATCTGGGAGGTAGCCAGACCACCGACGGTTCGGGATCAGGAAGGGTCAACGTGTTGACCGACGGAACCATTGACGTCACCGGAATGACTCGCCTATGGTCGGGAGGTACGCTCAGCTTGCAAGGCGGACAACTCAACACCAATGGATTTGACAATTCCAACGGCGGCACCTTCCAATTTGACGACGGAATCTTGAATATCCGTGGCCCGGGAGCTTCATTGGCCCCGGCAGGCACGACGCTGACCATTGATAGCACCCTGGGCACGCCGACGCTGCGATTCTCCGATGACGCCACGGTCAACTTGCCCGGAAACCTTAGCGTAGGTGACGCCGGCAAAGGAAACCTGGAGGTCGCAGCCGGCGCGATGTTGGAAAATGGTTTTGGATATCTGGGATACGACGCTGGGGCCGTTGGAGCCGCTACGGTTTCGGGAACGAATAGCCGGTGGGACAGCCGGAACGGGCTGATCGTCGGCCGCAGCGGGACCGGCTCATTGGAGATCAATGATAACGGTGACGTGACCGCTGGAATTGTGTTGATCGGCAGTAACACCGGCTCCTCGGGAACCGTGATTGTTTCCGATGAAGGCGATTCGGGAATCAACGGTTTTCTTGGTTCCGACGGTGACATCCATATCGGTGGGTCACTGACGGGGGCCGGCGGAACGGGTCAGCTACAGATCGATGGTGGTTCCGTTCGGTCATTGGGTACGACGAAACTTCACACCAATGGCAGCCTGCAAATCACCGCTGGTACACTCGAAACGCGCGCGTTGGATCTATCGGCAAGCAACAACTTCAACATGGCTGGAGGCGATATCAGAGTCACCGGAGACGAAAACCAATTCGGTGAATTGTTGCTTTACGGAACCGACTTTTCGATCAACGGCGGGCTCTTCTTGCGTTATGTCGGCGAAATCACTTTGCAAAATGACATCCATGTTGGCGAGTCTCAAGCCGGAACGTTGTCGCTGTTTCAAACACGTCTGGCGGCATCCAACGTCCGAGCGGGCGCCGACAATGCTGTTTCTCCTGGCAATATCGAAGTCATCGGCGATCAAGCGATGTTATTCGCCAACAATATTGCACTTGGTCAGAGTAGCGAAAGCCGTCTCGAAATCAGAAACGGCAGTCTGGTCGCGGCTCAAAACGTTTTCGTTGACCCCAATGGATCGATTGAACTGAGCTTTGACAATGCACGGCTTCAAGCGGATAACATTTTCTTCCATGGCGGAAGCTTAGCGGTCAACGATAACACTCAGGTAGTCGTCGATCGAACGATTGACGGGCTAGAGGCGGACATCAACATTCAGGGAGACAATGCCAGCGTCTCGGCCCATACATTTAACGTCGATGGCAATGGAACCACCAATATCAATAACGGCGGATCCCTGGTCGGCGTCAATCCTGGTTTAGCGTTTCCATCGACCTTCCGAATCATGCATGAAAACGCCGTTGCCAATGTCGATGGTACAGGCTCGAGCCTGACCGGTTTTGAATCGATCGTGGTTTCCAATGGCGACCTGAACATTACCAATGCTGCGACGGTGGAAACCGACAACCTGGCGATCACTGGGAATTCGTCGTCAGTGCGAGGATTGGTAACCGTCGACGGCGGCTCCACCCTAACCGTCCACGACGAGTTCGGTGTAGGAACCGACGGGCATGGTCGCCTGGAAATTCGTGCCGGTGGAAAGCTGATTTCCAACTATGCGGAGACTTCTTCAAGCAGCACCAGCAACGGCGGCGTCGGAATGTATGGCGACTCGATTTGGGAGAACAGTGGAACACTGTCAATCGGTCGCGGAGGACTTTCAGCGGTCTCAACGCTATTCGAATCGACGGCTCAGATCGTTACCACTGACCTTGTCCTGGGTGAAGATGCGACAGGCAACGGAATCCTGAACTTGCAGGGAGACAGCGCTCATGCGAATGTCTCTAATTTGCTGACAATTGGGAAGCGCGGCTTGGGTCAACTGTTCGTGGGACCCGGCTCATCGATAACCGCCAACACGGTAGAAATGGCTTCGCTATCCGGTTCGCAAGCGCTGATTGGCATGCAACCGGCCGATGAATTCGGTAGATCCGGGACACTAACCATCAATGACACGTTCCAGATCGGCGGATTTGGCCAAGCCCAGGTCATCATGAACGGTGGCCTCGTGCAAGTCGGTAACACGACGCAGATTGCGGAAACCGCCAACGTTGAGTTAAACGCGGGCCGGTTCGAATTCGGTCAAACCACGCTGCAGGAATTCGCTTACATTCAAGCCACCGGTGGATCGATGGCCGGGCGACTCGACCATACTGGATTCACCGATGCCAATAGCACACGGTTGTCACCACTTCAGAATCCTCAAGTTGACTTGACCGATGTAATGCTTCACAACTCGGGAACCATCCATGGCACGGCCACACAACTGGGTTCCTCACTGGTCAACACCGCGTCCGGAGAACTGTTGCTGACCGCTGGCGACCTGATGCGATTCGCCGGCTCGGCCGACAATGCGGGTGAGTTTAACAACTACGGCGGTACGCTTCGGTTTGACGGGTCGATCAACAACCAAGCCGGTGGGCTGGTCTCGGGTCGCGGCCAATTCATTGCCGAAGGCGGCTGGACCAATTCCGGGGTGATTGCGATCAGCGGCGGGTCGACTGAGATTCTGGGGGATGTCCATTTGATCGATGGCGGACAAATCCTGACTTCCGGAAACTCAGTCACAACGTTTTATGACGATGTCGTGCACAACGGTGGTGAGATCCGAACCAGTGCTGGCAGTGCGACGGTGTTCTACGGACAGGTCAGCGGTGCCGGCAGCTACACCGGAACCGGCGATGTGTTCTTTGAAGGCGACGTACGGCCGGGCAATAGTCCCGAAATCATCTATTTTGATGGCAATGTCAATCTGGGATCGAGCGCGGTTTCCCATTTCGAATTGGCAGGTCTGGCGGAAGGTGAATACGACAAATTCGTTATCGCTGGCAATTTCAACATCGCTGGTCAGCTGATGGTGTCGTTGCTGGACGACTTTCAAATCGGCCCCGGCAATGAATTCCTGATCGCCGAAGTGGGGGGGCAGACAGCGGGACAATTTGATGGTTTGGGCGAAGGCGATCAGGTCGGAATCTTTTCCGGTCGCAGCCTGTTCATTTCTTACGCCGGTGGCGACGGCAACGACGTGCTGTTGTTTTCGGCCGTGCCAGAACCAGGATCATCCGGCTTGCTGTTGTTGGTCGGGCTAGCCTTCGGCTTACGGCGCAAAATGAAAACGGCGTGAGCAATGGTGTTGTTGCGAAAGAGACGCAGACGCCGGGCTACGCGAAAAATTTCAGGATCGCCCCCCTCCCGCTCGCGAGAGGGTGTCAACACAACTTTCGCGGAGAGGCTGATATGTTTTGACCAGCCGATTTTGGCGCTAGCCCCGGACGAAACCAGTTGATGCGTAAGATTCGGATGGTCGGTGGCTAACGCCAAAACCGCTGGAGACAGACACTCTCCCAAGGGAGAGTGTCTACTACTTACGGCCACAAAAAAAGCGCGATGACAATTGCCACCGCGCTTTTCAATTTGAACAGCTTGATCGTTGCTCAGCTTAACCGACGTGAGCCGTTGCTTTCTCGGCAAGTTTTTCTGCTGCAGCTGTGCTTTCCCAGGTGATGTCGGGATCGTTACGGCCGAAGTGACCACCTTCAGCGGTCTTGCGGAACACAGGTCGTCGCAGCTGCAAGTAATCAATGATCCCTTGCGTCGACAGCGGGAACGTTTCTTTCACGATTTCGCAGATCGCGGCATCAGAAATGGAACCGGTGCCCTGGGTATCGACGTGAACGCTTACCGGATCAGCGACACCGATCGCGTAAGCCAATTGGACCTCACAGCGTTTGGCCAGGTTGGCAGCCACAATGTTCTTGGCAACGTGGCGAGCCATGTAAGCGGCACTGCGGTCGACCTTGGTCGAATCTTTTCCGCTGAACGCACCTCCTCCGTGACGGCCCCAACCGCCGTAGGTATCGACGATGATTTTGCGACCCGTCAGACCGCAATCACCGTGAGGACCACCGATCACGAACTTGCCGGTCGGATTGATATGGTAGGTGATATCGCCTTTGTTCAATTCAGCCGGAATCAACGGTTCGACGATTTTGGTTTTGATGAACTCCTGAATTTCCTCGTTCGTCACACCTTCGTCGTGTTGCGTGGAAACGACGACGGTATCGACGCGGATCGGAGTATCACCTTCGTATTCGACGGTAACCTGGGCTTTACTGTCGGGACGCAACCAGGAAACTTCCTTGTCGAAACGGGCCTTGTTCAGGCGAGCCAGAATCTTGTGGGACAGTGAGATTGGCAACGGCATTAATTCTTCGGTGTCATCGCAAGCAAAGCCGAACATCAATCCCTGGTCACCGGCACCATCGGCATCCACGCCCATCGCAATGTCAGGACTTTGTTGGTCCAGCTTGACGATCACCTCGCAGGTGTCGGCACCAATCCCGAGTTCATCCGCGGTATAGCCGACTTCACGAATCGTATCGCGAACGATTTTTTCGATATCGACATCAGCACTGGATGTGATTTCTCCAGCGATCACGACCAGGCCGGTCGTGCACATGGTTTCGCAAGCGACACGACTGCCGGGGTCTTGCGCCAACATGGCGTCGAGAATGCTGTCTGAGATTTGATCCGCCAGTTTGTCGGGATGCCCCATACTGACGGATTCACTTGTGAACAAATACTTGCCAGAGGCCACGGCACTCTCCTGAAAACTTCAATTCAACTGATTGGAACTCGTCCTGGCCAAGATACCAGCAATGCACTGCCCGAGGACATTTTTTCAAGCTCGGCAGTATAACACTGATCGAAACAATGCTCAACCGAGACGCTTTTTCGGCGGCAATATCCGCTGCTGCAGCCATTCGGCGGTGCGTTTGGCGGCTCCCAGGTTGCGTTCGACGACAATCTTGGCACGCTGCCCCATCGCCTCGGCCCATTGCGGTTGAGTCGCAACCTTGACGACAAAAGCTTCCAGGGAATCGGCATCGCGGACGACCATCGCGGCCTGTTCAGCCAGCAATTGTTCAACGACATCGCGAAAATTGCGGGTCCGGGGACCGAAGGAAACGGGAACTCCATACGCAGCCGGTTCGATCATGTTTTGCCCTTCCCGTTTTCCCATGCTGCCCCCTACATAGGCCACATCTGCGCGTCCCCACCAGGCAGCCAATTCGCCAATCACGTCCACCACCACCAACCGGGGTTGCGATCGGCTGCTTAATTGAGAGCGTAACTGAAAATCGACTCCCATCGTCTCCAGTTGTTTTGCCAACGCAGGGCACCGCTCGGGATGCCGGGGGACCAGAATGACTTTGAGATTGGGCAACCTTTTCGCCAAACGCCGATATACCTCGGCCACGATCAGGTCTTCCTCCAACTGAGTGCTACCGGCGATCAGTACCAGATCGTCTTCGCCCACGCCCGCCTCTGCTGCCAGGCGGGCCGTCATCTCGCGGTTGGCTTCCGGCTGGACACCATCAAATTTGACGCTCCCGGTGACCACAACTTGCGAGGCTGGACAACCCAGATCCTGAAACCGCTGAGCAATTGCCTGATCCTGAGCCGCCACGCCACTGATTTGCTGAAACATCGATCGCGACAGCCACCCCAATCGCTGGTAGCCACGGTAGCTTTTCTCACCCAGCCTTCCATTAACCACCACCAACGGCACATCCTTGGAGCGACACACCGAAATCAGGTTGGGCCAGAGCTCCAATTCCGCCAGGATGACGCCGGAGGGTTGCAAGCGTTTGAGCACCCGCTTGATGGCCCAGGAAAAATCAAACGGGCAAAAGAACACATCGTACTGAGGGTACTTGCGGCGAGCCAGGTCAAACCCGGTTTCGGTGGTGGTCGAAATCGAGACCGTTAGATCTGGTTGCAACTCCAACAATTGCTCAATCACCGGTTGCAGCAAATTGACTTCGCCGACACTGACCGCGTGAAACCACAGCCGCAGACCACCGGAAGTCGAATCGGTTTGATCACCGGGCGGAGGCATGCCCAGCAGCTTTTGCCCCCAACCACGGCGATTCTTGCCGGTCGCAATTCGCCAGATCATCCAAGGGGAACCAGCTGCCAGAAACAAAACGTACAGCAGGTTCAGGCCGGCTTGGAAAAGGAACGTCATCGAAAATTGGGACCGGCCTTAATCGGCGGTCCAGATACCAGCTTCCTTGTAAAACTTGATCGCCCCGGGATGGAAGGGAGTACCCGTATCGCGAACCACGTTTTTGGGATTAATTGCTTTTCCCGCCGGGTGCATCGACGTGATCGCCTCCCGGTTTTCGTACATCAATTTGGTGAACTGGTAGACCAGCTCTTCGTCGACGTTTTCGTGAGTCAACATCTGCATGTTACCGACATTGATTCCCAACAGCTCTTCGTCCAAATCACTGTACGCATCAGCGGGTACCGGCACGGGGAAGTAAAACGGATATTCTTTCAGCTTTTCAGGCGTATCGGGATCCAGTTTGATAAACACGACATCCTGAGTCGAACACAACGACGTGATTGCGGGAATCGGAGTCGCGCCTCCCATGAAGGCAGCGTCCGCCTTGCCGTCCTTGAGCATATCACCGGCGGCAATGTAGTTTCCGTTCAGCACAGTCATATCGTCGTAAGTCAACCCGTGGGCCTTCAACAGCGGTTCCAGGAAGTACTCGAAGCCGGCACCGGCCGGTCCCAGAACCACTCGCTTGCCTTTCAAGTCAGACAGTTGTTTAATGCCAGTTCCCTCGGTTGTGACAAAGACACCGACATTGGGTGCCAGCGTGCCAACGGCGCGAACCTTGAACGGCCGGTCCCAACCGCCTTCCCCCCGATTGGCAAAGTACGAAATGGCTGCATTGGCCATACCAAATTCAATTTCACCGGCATCCAGCTTGCGGATATTCTCCTGCGTGCCCTTGGTACCTTGAGTTGACAGGACCCAATCGGCATCACCTTTGTTTTTGTCAATCGCGTTGGTGATCGCATTGCCAACGATTGAAAAAGCGCCGCCTTCGGGAGCGGTCCCGACAGTGACAAATTTGGAATCCCCTGGTTGGCATCCGACGACCAACAGGCAAACGGCCAACACTCCGAAACAATGCCACAGGCAAGGAAGCTTGGTCGAGAAAGCGGACACGGAATGACGGTGCGAAAAATTAATCATGGGATTGCCGGGGGGATAATCGGTAAACGAAACAGTCGTCCATCATACCGTTAACCCGCATCAGCAAACAACGGCGTCGACAAGTATCGTTCGCCCAGGCTACACATGATGGTCACGATACGCTTGCCTTTGAATTCGGGCCGAGCGGCAATCTGCGCGGCAGCACACATATTGGCGCCACTGCTGATTCCGGCCACGATGCCCTCGTACTTGGCCAGTTTTCGTCCCCACTCAAACGCTTCTTCGTCGGTAACCTTGATCACTTCGTCCACGATCGAAGTATCCAGGTTTTTGGGAACGAAACCGGCACCGATGCCCTGAATCCGGTGCTTACCCGGTTCTCCGCCGCTGATCACCGGCGACGTGGCTGGCTCAACAGCAAAGGCTTTAAAATCGGGATTCATTTTTTTCAGGAATCGCGACGACCCGGTGATCGTACCGCCGGTGCCCACGCCGGCCACGATCGCGTCGATCTGGTGATGACTGTCTACCCAGATCTCCGGCCCAGTGGTGGCTTCATGGATCGCTGGATTGGCAGGATTCTCAAACTGTTGCGGCATCCAGGCATTCGGATCGGCCTCACAGATCTCCACCGCGCGGCGGATCGAACCCGGAATGCCTTCGGCAGCAGGTGTCAGTTCCAGGTTGGCGCCCAACTGCTTCAGCAGTGTTCGTCGTTCTACGGACATCGATTCCGGCATCGTCAAGGTCAACTTGTACCCCTTGGCGGCACACACAAACGCTAACGCAATCCCGGTATTACCGCTGGTGGGTTCAACGACGTGCGTGTTGGCGTTAACCAGCCCATCGCGTTCACCGGCTTCGACCATCGCGGTCCCAATACGATCCTTGACGCTGTTGAGCGGTTGAAAAAACTCACACTTGGCAAATACGGTGGCGTGATCTTCGGGAACCAGACGATTGATGCGGATCATCGGTGTATCGCCGATCGCGGCAACGGCGTTGTCGAAAGTTTTATTGCGAGGCATGACGCGACTCCTGATAGCTGATAGCAAATTCGATAGAACGTGACTTCTGGCATCGAAATCCGGTTTCGGGACTTTAACCGTGACTTGGGGCTATTTGCAATAGCCATTGGGCTTGAACCGAGTTGCCAAGACTTCTAGTCTTGCGGCGCGGAGTTCTGCGCCCCGCGATGATTTGACCGCTGCCCAAGTGACAACGAGTTTGCATTTGATCCCCTTGCCAACATTGACCGCTATGAAAACGCTCCTGCCGCTGGTGCTGTTGATCGCCTGCGGGAGCAGTCTCGTAAGGGCTCAGTTGACACCTCAGTTGACACCATTGCGCGCCGAAACTCCAACCCCGCAACCCCAGCCCATACCCCTTAACCCCGAGCTATTTCGACCCGTTGCCCCGCAGACGATCCAGCCGGTGCTGGTCCCCGGATCGCTGGTCAACAACCTGGTCGAACTCGAACACTTGAAACAATTCCTGGCGCAAGAAATCCAACAACCGACTTCCGTTGCGGACTTGGCAAGTAGTGTCCCTCAACGGCAGGAACCGGATCCGAACGCGCAGCCGATTCCTCAACCAGCTCTGATTTTTGACACCGCCGTCTCACCCAGCTCGTACGAACAAGAGTCGGGAAGCCAGGACTCGGACAAACCGACAACGCAGGATCCTGAGGCTCAACCAGCCCCGGCCACTCAACCGCAACAGGAGTTGGAGGCACTAGCTCAACAGATCGAAGCCAGGAAAGGGCAAGTCGAGGGCAACGCCGCACTCGACGAAACGGCCAAGAAAGAAGCGATGACCCAACTGAATGCTGCCGGGGCATCTATCCAAAAAGCGATCGCGTCCCGTAACGAACGAGACAAGATGAAGGCCGAAAATGAATCGTCCGATAGTCGGCGGGAAAAGCTCAAAGAAGAGTTGGCCACGCCACTGGTGGCACTGTCTCCCGAACCGTCGGCAAGCCTGGAAGATCTGGGGACCAAGCTACAGCAAAAAGAAGCCGAATTGGATACGCTGAAAAACGAGCAAAAGGAAATTCGTGACCGCATCGCCAAACGGGAAACCGAAAAGAGCGATCTACCTGGCAAACGAATGTCATTCGAAGAAGAAATCCGCAGAGTCCGCAACGCTTTGAATGAATTGGCCAATCAACCAGAGTCACCCGCGCGGGAGCTGACGCGTCTGGTGCTGGAATCAGAATTGAAGTTTTACGAACAGGAACTGGAACGCTTGGCGGTCAAGTCCGTTCGGCTGGAACAGGAAGGCCGCACGCTGCCGCTGAGACGCGACCAGGTCGCTCGAAAAATCAAGAACCTGGAAGCTGAAATCGAAGCCTGGCGAACGCAGATCGAAAAGAAACGTCAACTGGAAATCGATCGCCAGAAACAGGAGGCCAAACGGGAAGCCATCAAGGCGATGGAACAAAGCAATGAGTTGCTTCGTGAATTGGCTCAAACCAATCAGGAACTGGCCAGTCAACGCGAAAAACTCAACTCCCAGCTGAAGGCGCTGGAAGAGGAACAACAGCGGATCACGCAAACCAGTGATAAAATTGAGAAGAATCGCAGTGACCTGAAAGAGAAGATTGAAATCGGCTTAACCACGACCACTGGCATCCTGCTGGTCGAGCACCGACGCAGCCTGGTGCCGGCGGCGAAAAGCCAAAACCGCCTGGCCGAATTGACCGCCAAGGTCCGCGAAGCGCAGGCTGCCAAGCTGGCGTTGAGCGAACAACGAGATACGATTTCGACGTCCGATGAGGCGATCGATACGATGATTCAAGCTCATGCCAGTGCTTTTGAAAACATGCCCGACGACGCCGACCCACAGGAGCGAGTTCGCTCGTTGCTGGAAACCCAGTTGAACCTGGCTGACGCGTTGCTGAACGACTACTCCGAAGACTACATTCCAAAACTGACTTCACTGGAACAAGCTCACCGCAGCCTGATCAAGAACATCGAACTGTCTCGCGAATTCACCACGGAGAATGCGTTGTGGGTACGCAGTGCCAACCCGATCAGCCTCGACGATTTGACCGACTCCACCTCCGGCGTGCAGAAGTTTCTCAACTATCGTGCCTGGATGAATTTAGCAGAAAGTATTGTCCAACATATTTCCACCCGGCCCTATGAAATCACGGTGCTGGTGATTTTTGTCGGTGGACTGTTCATGGTTCAGCGAAGATTGAAGGCAACTCATGAGTAGTCCGGAGCGCGATCCAGAAACCACGACCGAATCGCCAGCCGCAAGCCAGCAGGAGAATTCTGCTGAGCCCAAACCTTCACAAGAAGAGGTTGTCTCTCAATTGCAGGAAACCGCACAACAAGACGCAGGGCCCAACGAAACGTTACGGCACAACATTGAGCTCTATTCGCGGTACACGCCCGTATTCGCCAGCGTCGCGTACACGGTAATCAGTGCGATTCTGATTCCCGCCATCCTGGCGTTTGTGGTCGTTCAATTGAGCCCGGCGTATGATCTGAGCGAATTGAAGGGCTCTGTCCAGCGCGGCTTGTCCAGCATCGTACTGCCATTATTTGTTTCGCTGATGCTGGGTCGGGCCATGATCCCCCAAGGCTTGGCCCGCCGACAACTGGGCTGGTCGGCCGAATTGTGCAACGCGCTCAAAGCGACGCTCGATTCGATCATCTATTTCGTCTTGCCGCTTCGATTCCTGTACGTTGCTTTGGAAACCTTCAGCAACGGGGAGTTCAACGATTCGCTGGGACGGATTGTATTTACCACGGCAATGGCAGGATTCACGGTCGGACTGACCATTACCAGCTTGCGATTGAAACGCTGGCTATCTGAAGATGGCACCGATCGTCCCTGGCATGGACCGATCCAGAAAGCGCTGCTGTATTGCCTGCCGCTGATGCCATTTTCATTGGCGGTGATGGCCGTAACCGGGTTTTATTTTACGGCCGAAGAGTTAAGCTCCCGCGCGATCTGGACCGTGTTGTCCATGGTCGGCATTGCCCTGATCGGCGGCCTGTGTAGCCGGCTGTTGTTGATCGCTCAATTCATCATCAAGCTACGCGAACTGTCACGCGACACCGAGGGGCAGATTGAAAGTGATGAGTCGATCGATATCGCGTCCATTTCAGCGCAAGTGAACCGCTTGATCCGAGCGACCGCTTTCGTGGCAATGGTGCTGGTCGGTTGGCAAATCTGGAACAATGTCCTGCCGGCAATCGGCTATCTCGACAGTGTCAAGCTGCCTTGGCAATCGGCTGTCGAGGGTCCAGCAGGAATGGCCGAATTCATCACGCTCCGCCATGCCCTGATTGCGATCGGCGTCGGCATCCTGACCTTCATTCTCAGCCGCAACCTGCCAGGTTTGCTGGAGATCACGTTGCTCGATCGGCTGCCACTGGATCGGGGTGGACGGTACGCGATCTCATTTGTGGTTCGTTATCTGGTGGCCATCATCGGTTTGATTGCTGCCGGTCAACTCATCGGGTTTTCCTGGAATCGAGTCCAGTGGCTGGCCGCAGGTTTGACCGTCGGCTTGGGTTTTGGCCTGCAGGAGATTTTTGCCAATCTGGTTTCCGGGATCATCATCCTGATCGAACGCCCCGTTCGAGTGGGGGACACCGTTACGGTTGACGGAACAACCGGCGTCGTCTCCAAAATGGCCCTCAGGGCAACCACTATTCTCGACTTTGATTACTGTGAATTGATCGTCCCCAACAAAAAATTCATCACCGAAAACGTGTTGAACTGGACGCTGTCGGACAATCGGACCCGAATCATTGTCAAAGTCGGCGTAGCCTATGGATCCGATACTCAACTGGTGACCCAGACGTTGCTCAAAGTGGCTCAACGACACCCCTTGGTGATGCGAGATCCGGAACCGGTCGTGGTGTTTTCAGCCTTCGGTGACAGCACGTTGAATTTCGATTTACGAGTGGTGATTCCCAGCCGCGATTTGTTTCTGAAGATGAGACATGAAATGCACCTCGCCGTCGACGAGGCGTTTCGGCAAAAGGGAATTGAAATTGCTTTCCCGCAGCAGGACATCACTATTAAAAATCTCGGAGACCTAACCAAGTTCACCGGTGGTGGTTCGGACAATTCTCCGGGGTCTCCCGGCAAGGCCCCCAGTTCGCCAGCAACCGGGCGAGGCGGTCCGGCCAAACGGGCCGGCGCATCGGCTGAAGCCGAAGACGAAATCGGCGATTCAATTCCTGACGAGGAACAAGACAATCGCGAACGTCGAGTCGCCTAAAATTCGATTCGACTTGGCACTGTGATTGTTGTCTATCGCGCCGCAAAGTCATTTTGTTCACGCGATCCGCAGTCTCAGGGATCGACACCACGAAGCATCTCGTCAATCCTGGTGACCCTGAACATCCTGTCAAACTTCCGGGTAAATCTTGCGTACGCCATCCATTTTGAGCAAGGGCCGAAAACAGGGACAGGATGGGCAAGATTAACATGATCAACAAGATGGTGTTGTTTGCAGAAAACGAGTCAATCGACAATTCACTCGTTCGCGTGTCGGGCTTGTACCAAACGACTCCGCCAGGAAGACCGAGCCACGCGACTTCCGGCCTTCCACCTGAAAATGGCAACCTTGCGGATCAATCGTTTTCAAATCTCAAATCCGATTCAGGATTTGGCGTACGATTTGCTCTTCCATCCGGTATGATCAATCCAACCACTGGATGCTGTTCGAAGCCACCGTTTAGCGTGTGAGTTACCCGTGTACGACTTGCTATTTACCTTGAATCAGCCGACGGTACTGTTGGCGTTATTTGGCGGATCAATCCTGTTGATCCTGATTGACTATCTGTTTCCAGTCGACTGGCCGGCTTACATCGGCTACGTGCTGTTTTCGATTTTCATTGGTGCCACCGTGCCGTTGAATTTGACGTTCAGTCTGATTTCCATGTTGGCGGTGTTTTCGTTGATGCTGACGTTGCACAAAGCCGTCTTTTCCCGCTACTTGACCAATGCCCCCAAGTGGGAACGTCAACGGATGGCAGTCGCCGGTAACGAGCCAGCGGCGGATCCCGCCGACGCTATTGAACAAGGAGACCAATAATGTCATACGGAAGCCAACGTTACGGTCACCAACAGCAGCCACGCCGCCAACGAACAGGGATTCCCATCCGCCTGTTGATTGCGGCAGCAATCGCCTTGTTTTCGGTGGTCTCCTATTATTCCATGGGTGATCCGAATCCATTCACTGGAGAAAATCAACGAGTGGGGTTAAATACTGAACAGGAAATTGCACTTGGTTTACAAGCTGCGCCTGAAATGGCGGCTCAACACGGAGGGCTGGCCCGTGACCCACGAGGTCAGGCCAAAGTTGATCAAATCGGGCGACAGCTGGTCGCTGCTGTCAATAAACTGGCGCAAACGTCCAGTAAAGAGAATCCCTACAAATTTGAGTTTCATCTGCTGGCCGACAATCGCACCATCAACGCGTTTGCCTTGCCCGGCGGGCAGGTATTCATCACCGCCGCGCTGTACAATCGACTGGAAACTGACGGCCAACTGGCAGGTGTACTCGGTCATGAAGTAGGACACGTGCTGATGCGTCACGGAGCTCAACGGCTGGCCAAGCAGAAGTTGACCCAGGGCCTGGTAGGTGCCGCCGGTGTGGCTGGTGGCTCGCAACAGTCGGCCCAAATGGCAGCCGCGATTGGCAATATGATCAACATGAAGTACGGCCGGGACGATGAACTGGAATCCGACAAATGGGGTGTCGAGTTGGCTGCCGAAGCCGGCTACGATCCTCGCGCGATGTTGGGCGTGATGGAAATTCTGGAAGAAGCGTCTGGTGGTGGACCTCCGGAAATGATGAGCACCCATCCCAAACCCGCCAACCGCCAGGCCTACATCAAGGAAGTCATCGAATCCGTGTTCCCCAATGGTCTGCCGCCAGGACTGATTGAATAAAAAATGGTCGCAAACTCCTGTGATTCGTAGATACAGGCATTGTTCATGTTTCACTTGTTCAACGACTGCGTTGCCGAGAAAAAAGCGCCCGGCGCCATCGTCTGAATCCAAAAGGTGGAATAACGGCTTGGTAATACAGGTTATAATCAAAGGGTTCGCTTCACCCGAAACTGCAAACCATCCATGCCTGGACTCTCCCAGCTAAAACTTGCGTTGATGGCCGGAACAGTGACGCTGGTCCTGACCAGCCCATGGTGCGGCGCGGATGATCTGTTTCGTGATCGCGTCGCTCCGATCCTGCAACGCCGCTGTTTAAACTGTCACAACGATCAGCAACCCAAAGGTGACTTTTCGCTGCAATCCGAAACGGCGGCCAAAGCGGACGGCTACATTGAATCCGGTGATGCCGACGGCAGCTACCTGATCGAATTGATCACCCCGGTCAACGGCGAAGCTGCGATGCCCCACGAGGGCGATCCACTTTCGGCCGATGAAGTCAAATCGATCCGCGACTGGATCGACCAGGGAGCCAACTGGCCCGAAGACCTGCAACTGCAAGAATTGGTCGCCGGTGATTTCGACTGGTGGTCATTCCAGCCTGTTGGTCGCCCTGCCCTGCCGCAGATTATCGATGACTGGATCGCCAATCCGATCGACGCGTTTGTGTTGCGAAAGCTGTCCCAACGCGGTCTGCAGCCCTCCCCCGCGGCAGACCGACGAACCCTGATTCGTCGATTGACGTATGACTTGACCGGTTTGCCACCGACTCCTGCCGAAGTCCAACGTTTTGTCGACGACCCGGACGCGCAAGCTTACGAAAAACTTGTCGATCGCTTGCTGGCATCCGAACGCTATGGGGAACGTTGGGCCAGACATTGGCTGGATGTGGTCAAGTACGCCGACACCTGCGGATACGACAAAGATAAACTTCGCCCCCACGCTTGGCCGTACCGTGACTACGTGATTCGATCGTTCAACCAGGACAAACCCTATGGACGGTTTGTGCAGGAACAGATTGCTGGAGACATTCTGTTTCCCGATGATCCCGAGGGCGTCGTCGCCACTGGCTTTATCGCTGCCGGCCCCTGGGATTTCATCGGCCACGTCGAAGTGGCCGAATCGAAAATTGACGGCCAAGTCGCTCGCAATCTCGACCGTGACGATATGGTCAGTAACACGGTGAACACGTTTTGCAGCCTGACGATCCAGTGCGCTCGCTGCCACAACCACAAATTTGATCCATTCACACAACGTGACTACTACGGCCTGCAGGCGATCTTCGCGGCGGTCGATCGAGCTAACCGTCGCTTCGATTCCGACCCCCAGATCGCGGCCCGGCGACGACAACTGCTGGCCCAGCAAGGACAACTCCAACGTCAGTTGCAGGAATTGGACCGTGAACTGAAAATCGCCGGAGGTGCACGGCTGGAGGCATTGCAGGCGTCGGTCCAAGCGTTGACCGCAGCCCAACAACTGCAACGCCCCCCGGAGTACGGTTACCACAGTGCGATCAGTGACCAGGCGGACGCCCCGAAATGGTTTGAACTGCGGCTGGGCCACCCTGCCGATGTTGCCACCATCGTACTACACCCCTGCCACGATGACTTTGCTGGCATTGGCGCCGGATTTGGTTTCCCCGTGCGATATCGAGTTGAGGCCAAACTTGAGACACGCGACTCAGACGATGCCTGGGTGTTGGTCGCCGACCAGACAACAAGCGACGTACCCAACCCAGGCGTGAAACCGGTCCAGATCGATTGCGAGCTGTCTCAAGTGCAAACGGTGCGCGTGACTGCCACCCGATTGGCCACTCGAAAAGAGGACTTCATTTTCGCGCTGGCTGAAATCGAAATCCTGGATTCGCAAGGACAATCACTCGACCTCTCCCAAGCCAACATCACAGCCCTGGATTCCATCGAAGCGCCGGTCCGTTGGAGCAAGGCCAACTTGATCGATGGCAAGTGGCCCCAAGCGGGCAGCGATGATTCGGCGGAAAGATTGGACACCGCTCAACAACAGCTGGCCGAATTCCTGGACGGCTTGCAAGACGAATCGTACCTCCATCGCCGACGCGAGATTACCTCACAGCTGGAATCGACACTCGCCAAGCTGGCGAATTTGCCACCGGCAAAGCTGGTCTATGCAGCCGCTACCGAGTTCGAACCGCAAGGCCAGTTCAAACCCACCGGCGGCCAGCCACGTCCGATCCACCTGCTGCACCGGGGCGAGGTCACTCAACCAGGAGAACGTATCGCTCCGGCGTTGTTGCCGTTGGGGCCAGGTGAGAGCACGTTGGCTTCAGCGCTGACCGAAGGCGAGCGTCGGGCGGCATTGGCAAACTGGCTGACCCGCAAAGACCACCCGCTGGTTTGGCGATCGATCGTCAATCGGGTCTGGTTGTATCATTTCGGCCGGGGAATTGTTGCCACACCAAACGATTTCGGCCGGATGGGAAGTCAACCAACTCATCCCGCATTGCTGGACTGGCTGACCGCCGAGTTCCTTGACAACGGCCAGTCGCTCAAACAACTGCATCGCTTGATTGTTACCAGCAACACCTATCGCCAATCATCCCAACATGATGCAGATAATGCGGAGATCGACGGCAGCAACCAATACCTGTGGAAGATGAACCGGCGACGACTGGAAGCCGAAGAAATCCGAGACTCAATTTTGTCGGTCAGTGGTTCGCTGAACTTGAAAATGGGCGGACCGGGGTACTACCTGTTTGAGATCCAACGTCCCGAGCATTCGCCCCACTACCAGTATCATTTGTTCGATCCCGCCGATCCTTCGACTCATCGACGCAGCATCTACCGGTTCATCGTTCGTTCGCAGCCGGATCCCTGGATGACGACGTTGGACTGCGCCGATTCGTCGCAAAGTACTCCCGTTCGCAACGAAACGCTGACTTCACTGCAGGCGTTGTCGCTGTTGAATAATCGTTTCAACCTGGTAATGGCGGAACAGTTCGCCGGGCGCCTGCGAGATCAGGCCGGTTCACTTGACGACCAGATAGATCTCGCGATGCAGCTGGTGGCGCAGCGTTCACCGACGTCGGCCGAGCACGACGACCTGGTCGATTATGCCAAACAACACGGCCTGCCCAACATGTGCCGGTTTCTGTTTAATTTGAATGAGTTTGTTTTTCTGGATTGATCGATGCTCGGACGGCGAAATTTTCTGATGCAATTGGGAGGCGGGTTTGGAGCGTTAGCGCTCAACGCGATGCTGCATCAGGAACAGGATGCTCTGCCCGGAGCCTTGCCGACGCTACATCATCCTCCCAAAGCCAAACGCGTCGTGCAGCTGTTCATGTCGGGAGCTGCCAGCCACATCGACCTCTGGGATCACAAGCCGTTGCTGGACAAGCTGCACGGCCAGGAGTCCGATTTTGGTGAACCGGTTGAAACTTTTCAGGACGGTTTGGGCCCCTGGATGAAGTCCCCCTTTCGTTTTCGCGCTGCCGGTCAGTGCGGCAAATCGATCAGCGAAGTGGTTGACCCGCTCGGCAGTTGTGTGGACGAAATCGCATTTATCCACAACATGGTCGGCAAGACGGGAGTCCACTCCCAGGGCACCTACTTGCAAGCAACCGGGTTCCAACGTCCTGGCTTCCCAGGCATGGGTGCCTGGATCAGTTATGCGTTGGGAAGTTTAAACAACAACCTGCCCACCTTTGTCGTTCTGCCCGACCATCGCGGTTTCGCCAGCAACGGGCCCAAGAATTGGAGTTCGGCGTTTCTTCCAGCCAGCGCCCAGGGAACGGCAATTTTTCCACAACGTGAAAATGCGGTCGCCGACCTGTTTCCGCAAGCCAAGTTTGCCACGCCCACCAGTGACGCCGCCGGGATGGATTTGCTGCACCGAATGAACCGTCGCCACCAGCAACAACGGCCGGGCGACTCTCGGCTGGACGCTCGCATCCAAAGCTACGAACTGGCCGCGGCGATGCAGTTGAGTGCTCCCGAGGCGCTGGACATTTCCAACGAGCCACAACATATCTTGAAACAGTACGGTCTCGATCAGGCTGGTCGGGAGTATCCCAAAGAGATCAACGCCGCCGAGGAAGCTGAGTATTTCGGCAGAAAATGTCTGATCGCCAGAAGGCTGCTGGAACGCGGCGTTCGCTTTGTCCAGATCTGGTCGGGCAATGACAACTCGTTTCCCCGTCGGAACTGGGACAGCCACGAGAACCTTAAACGCGACCACGGCCCACTGGCTCGGGGCATGGCGGTTGGGACCGCCGCGTTGATCAACGATCTGAAACAACGCGGACTGCTGGATGATACGATCATTTTATGGACGACTGAATTTGGCCGTATGCCCAGCAGTCAAGGCGGAACTGGACGCGATCATAACCCTCATGTGTTCACCAATTGGCTTGCCGGTGGTGGGATCAAGGGTGGCGTGACCTACGGGCAATCGGACCAGTGGGGATTCAAACCTCTCGCCCGCGACCGCATCACGCAGGTTTACGATGTCCATGCCACGATTCTGCATTTGCTGGGCATCGATCACAAGCGACTAACCGTGCTGCACGACGGAATCGACCGACGCTTGACCGATGTTCATGGTCATGTCATCAAGCAAATTCTCAATTGAACCGATCGGGCTTCTGCCCTGAACAATACGTGACCTCTGGCGGGCGACTGATGTTATGTTCGACCTGCCATTTAACGTGCGGAGCGGGTGACCCCAGAAAAGCCCCCAATGTCGAGCAACTGCCTGCGGTGGAAATAACCGGAATGGCAACCATTGTCGAACAGGCGATCGCCGGTTCGACGATGACGTTCTAGTGGTTGGTCACGAATGATTTTTCGGGTTGGCAAACGATTGAAATTGCAATTCCCCAAGTCAGTCGATTCGCCAACCCTGACATTGAACCGTGACAGACCACTAGCACCGCGTCAAGTGTTGATTTTAGGGTTGGCACTTCAATTTAGCGATTGGTT
>CAZJEK010000036.1:0-27487 GCA_964545005.1 uncultured Pirellulaceae bacterium | reverse complement strand
TGAAAATCGCGGCGAACAACTGCTCAATCACCTCATCCTGACCAACGATGACTTTCTGAAGTTCCTGCTGCATCACCTTGCGATGTTGACTGAACTCTTGAAGGACATCCCCCAGGCTTCGTTGTTTTCCGCTCACTATGACTCCGTTTCCGTATGCGAGTAACCTCGAGTAGCTGGCGCAGGCACCAACGCCACTTCTATTCTAGGCAACTCGGGCCGGTTGTTGCCAGTGTGGCAACCGTTTTTGAACCGTTCGATCTGTCCTGCTGCAGGAAACGCAGACCGTTGTTTGCGTACAAAAGAACCTACCAGCTGGCCCGGGCAATTGTGACCTCTTCGCAACACAGAACCCGGTCACCTGGAAATACACTCGGCTGGCCCGGTGATTATTACCCGCTTGCCACCGCTGGCCGATTCGCGCGGTCCGGTTTCCTTGTCAAAGGTTGGCCGACCCTGGGAATCAAACAGCACATGGAGATGAGAGGCGTTTTCCAGTCAATCAAGCTAACTGCCCAGCACGGAAGTTGCCGTTCCTTGCAGGTCGTGTCGGGCAAGTGGTCGAATCTGACGACTGGCCAGTTCCCGCGCGTGCTCAGGGTCGTGATCGTGAAACAGATAAATACGATATGGTCGCGAGTCCGAAGCTCGCATCCCGATCGAGAAACTCATTTCGGCTCGTTCAGCAATCGGAAACCGTTGGATCAAGGCGCCAGCAAAATGAGCGGGCTTGGGCATTCCCAGTAGCGCCACCGACCGATGCAGCCGCGTTGCTTTGGCTGCCTGCTCTAACTCGAGATCCAGGCTGGGGAATTGCATCAAGGCAGGCAGCGATCGATTTCCCAACCTGATTTCCGGCAATAACGGAGGGGGATCATTTGGCAAAATCAAATGGCCTGCGGAGCGCAGGTAGTGCAACAACAAACCGCCGTTGTTATAAAACCGTGCCAGGTCACTGGGGTTGATCAAGACCACACTGCTGACGACTTGTCGCTGCATCTGTGAATCCATCGGACCTACCACACTGCGCATGATGGCAAAGTGATTGCTGTCGAGCGCAAAAAAACCAATCGCCTGACGTTGCCCGTATTCCAGGCCATTTCGACGAGGCGACCATTGCAGCAGTTGTTCGCACAGGGTATCGCTGACACCTTCGGACCGAGCAACTAGCAGATTGGGCGTTTCCGGAGCTGTACCGTGAGTCGAGATCAGGACTTGTCGCAATTCCATGGTTACCTCGATTTACGATTGTCGTTGCGGTCGCGGTTTTCGATCCAGTTTCGCCGTTCCTCTTCCAGCTTCTCCCAAGCCCGCGCCAATTCTTCGCCTGCCTCTCGGAGACGGGCCCGTTCAGTTTCGCGTTCCTGGTCCCAGCGTTCACGCTCTTCCTGATGCCGCTGCAAGATCTCCTTGACGATCCGGTCATTGTCCACCGCCACGTCGCACTGCAGCAACGCTTGTTCCAATTTGGATACCTGATTGCCAAGAAAGTTTTCAATACTGCTGACGATTTTATCCAGTCGCCGCCCAGCCCTGATTTCATCCAGCATCTGGTCTCGTAACCCTGCCGAAGAAGCGGCAGCGGTTGAGCTATCTGAATCTCGTGCTGTGGTGACTACGACGGCCTGGTCGCAGGCATCAGTGGCTGACATCGAGGTACTTGAGTTGGTCATGGTTTCAATTGGTCGTCAGTGTTTCAATGGACTACTTGGTGCGAGATAGCAGTCGCGCGATTCGGCCGCCCAGGCTGCTTTGTCGGTCCTCTTCCCGTTGTTGTTTTTCCTGTTCGTGAATCTCTCGCAGGTGTTCACGCATGGCCTGGATTCGCGAATCGCCTTGTCCGATTTCACGGGCCGAATTCAGTTTCTCCTGCAGCTCATCTCGTAGCCGTTCCAGTTCCGCATGCTTGCGAGCCATTTCGGCTCGCTCCCGCGAAGACGAAACCTGCAGTTCAGCCAATTGCTGTTTCAATTCGCCAAGTTGCTCGCGGGCCTGCGCATCTTCCGGGCTGGCTGCTGGGCGAGCCTTCAGTTTTTCGTTTTCGGCTTGAACGGAAGCCAACTCGTCCTGCAGCTGCTCAATTTGCTCACGGCATTGCTGAATCAGTCGTCGCGCTTCATCGGAAACGCCAGCTCCCGACTCACTTTCCTGAGCAGCGAGCATTTGCTTCAGTTGACCATGGGCTTGTCGCAGTCGACCTTTGGATTCGTCCAGCAAACTGTTGAGTCGTTCGATTTCAGCCTGTTTTTCGGCATCATGCTGCTCAACGCGAACCTCGATTTCTCCGACCCAGTTTTCCAACTGCTGGCGTTCTTCCTGCTCCGCCTGGGTAGCTTGATCCGACAATCGCAACAACTCTTCCAGACTTTGCACCCGTTGATCAGACGCCTTCAATTCGTCAAGCAATTCTTCCAGACGATTGACCAGTTTCAACGTCTCCTCGTGATCAGACGTGTTACCGGCTGAGTCGGCGTCACGATGGGACTTCAGTTCAGCAATCACATTGTCGCGATCAGCCAATTCAAAACGCAGCTGTTCGACTTCCATCCGCAATAATTCTGCGTCATCGCTGGTTCCTTCCGATTCATCATCGCTGGTGGCCAGCGGATCGCCCCAGCCGCTGAATGGATCATCGGCCTGGTCGAAGTCTTCATCGAAATCATCGTTCAGGTCAGCATCGATGTCATATTCGAATCCACCTTCTCCGGTCGTTGTTTTCTTCAACGCCGGCTCGGCAAATGCATCGAGTGCATCCTGAGTAAGCTCCGGGCCACTGAACGACTCGGGCATCGATGCTTCCAATTCGCCGTTGCCATCGGTTTGCTGTGGGTCGTGATTGGCATCCACGGTTGAATTGACGCTTTCCTGATCCGCTTCGTGCAGCTCAGAACCCAGTTCAGCTTGCCAGTGAGCGACCGCTTTGTCGGTTTCTCCCGCAGCGTGCTGCAGCGCCTGGTCGTCGACGGCCAAGCCAGTTGCGGCTACCGGTTGGTCGGTCGCAAGATTGGAAACGGTCGTCGGCGGTGCTTCCAGCTTGACAGCGCCTTCGAGGATCGCAGCGGCTGTGGAACGGTGGTAATCGGGACACAACACTGGAATCAACTGGTAGTCCCCTACCAGCAATTGGTCACCCGTCGAGAAAGGCGTATCGGCTTGAACCGGTTGGCCATTCAGAAACAGGTGCTGAGTATTCCAGTCGCGGACTTGCAGGTTTTTATCATCGTCCAGCCAGATCATGCAGTGAATGGCAGAAATGCCTTTCCCCTTGAGCACGATTCGACAATTCGACCCCGCCCCCACAAAGACACTTTCGCCTCTTTCGATCGGAAATGCCGATGGTTCATTTTGCCCCAGCACGATCAAATAGCTTGGATCATCAGGGTTAACGTTCAATTTTTTTTTCTGTGCCATGGTTACCCCTCCATGTTGGCGTGAGCTTGTTCGGAGTCGGAATGGTCGGTGCCCACAGTTGCAGGAGATGCCTCAGCAGGTTTCCCGGTCGGGCATTCAAACACTTCGCTTAATTGCTGGTCGTCAAAACCGGGGCTCAGCTCGGCATGGTACAGGGCATTGGCGGCTGCCTCAGTGTCGTTGGCGACCATCACCAGACGGACCGCCTTGAGCGCCTCCTCGTTTTGAGCGACAAACTCGACCATCGCCTGATCCGACGCTTCATACATCAGTACGTCTGGGCGACTACGGCGGAACAGCAATCGCAGGCCCAGCAGGTCACGGACAACGCGTCCCTGCACGGCGTCCGGGTGCGACTTAAAAAACGAAGTCGTCCGTTGTGTAGAATCGGCATCGGTCAAGACACAGAAAACCCTGGTTGTATTGCCAACCTGGCGACGTTCCACAAGTTCACACAGCTCAAAACCATTGGCTACCCGGCGGGCTTCTTCTTCCGGCCAACCTAATTGCTCAGAAATTTGCTGCAACGTGACCGGCTCGGCAACCAGGTTCATCAACCGCATGTGGCGACTGGACAGTCCCGCCCGATCCAGATTCTGTCCTCGAATGGCTTTGCGAACAAACCCGGTATCCGCAGGAACGTCCTGCAGATCGTCAACGTCACAAATCAGGGAACCCTCGACCAGTAGACTCAACAGACTGGTCTCCATCGGCAATTTGTTGAACAACGGCGGAAGCTGGCTGGTTTGATTGAAGCGGAACGTTTTCAGGTTGCCGTCAAAGCAGAATTTCAGCAGGACCGAAGACTGCAGGCGAAGAAGTTTTTTCAACAGCCGTGGATCCAGAACTTTGTTGTTCAACAATTCCACGATTCCATCCAGCTCCGAGCCTTTGCGTCCTGCCAGTGTAAACTTGACGACGGGTGCCAGATCCGACAGCGCTGCCGGCATTTTCGAAGCAACGATTTGCGGATCCAAGCCTGATGCCGTCACGGCCTGGACTCGTCCTTGCCCGACGTAGACGTGGCAACGGAAGCGTTCCGTTTCGACTTCCAGCAGCCCCGTTTTGGTGCCATTGTTCAGCAAATCGATCAGTTCACGCAGTCCAAAGCATCCGAACTGGCCAGCCATATCGGCTTCGCCCAGCTGGTCGATGACTTCGGGAACGGAGGATCCAGCCGACTGCGATTCGACAACCATTTCGGCGGTGTTGATTGCGTTCTCGACCGTCGCAATCAAGGCTTCGGGCGAGTACGGTTTGGGCAGCATGTCGACCACGTTGTCGCAATCGATGTATTCGGCATACGCCTTTTTTCGCAGCGTCGAACTGGCTACCACCGGAATCTTGGCGGTCTCGGCCGATTGCAACAACTGGCAGCAGACCTCGTAACCGGTTGTGCCAGGCAGCTGGTGATCGAGAATGATCAGGTTAGGCTGTTGCTCAAGGGCCGTGGCGACGCCTTCTTCGGCTGTCGGAGCCAGCAACACGCGGTAGCCGGCGGCACTCAATTCGCCGTCGCAAAGTCTTCGAATGGTCGCGCTGTCGTCGATGACCAATACGGTTTTTTCACTCATCTCAATTATCCTTGTACGTTCTCAGGCAACAACTCAAGCTGTTCAAGCAATTGCACGACGGTAGATTCGGAAACGGGTTTGTTGATAAATTCAGTCGCTCCCAGTTCAATCGCCTGGTCGCGAAACGCTGCTTCATTGCGACTGCTAACGACGACTCTCGGAGCGTCGCAGTAGTCGCCGGTGTGCATGTCCGACAGCAGCTCCAACCCTCCCATGCGAGGCATGTCGAGGTCAGTCAGCACCAGGTCAAATGAGTTGCGGTGGAGTTGATCCAGGGCTTCGAGGCCGTCCCCAGCTTCGATGACATCCAAGCCATGCTGGCGTAGCAGTTTGCCCAACACCTTGCGGGCGGTCAGCGAGTCGTCAACGACCAGGGCTCTTCTGCGACTCGAAGAGACATCGTCGTTGGCAGTTGCCTCCGCGGTCGAATCAAGTTCCTGATCGGCGCAGAAATCAAGCACCCGATCGGCGTCGAGTAACAGAACTTTTTCGCCAGATCCCGACAGCGTAATACCGCTCAACAACGGATGGTTGCGGAGCAAATTGGGTAATTTTCGAACGACGACTTCTTCAGGACCGACCAGTTCATCAACGGCAACGGCCAGGCGATTGTCCGTCGGTTCGCGATCTGACTGACGAGAAGACGACCGCCGAATCACCAGGATATCCTGTGCCAGTTCGGTCTTGGAATCCGATCGCAATGACAACGCCGCCGATAACGACACGCGTTGCAAATGGCCTTCGCCATTTTGCGAGTGAGCATTCTTGGCAGCTGTGACCGATTGCATCGGCAACGCAAACAACTGGCCACCGGAACGGAAAACCATCACGTGTTCGATGCCAGTCCGCAACGGGATCAGCAATCGCATCGTCGTGCCTTGCCGTGGCAGGGAATCAATTTCAATTCGGCCACGCAATTGTTGAATCGTAGTTGCCACGACATCCATCCCGACGCCACGCCCCGAAATTTCGCTGGTCGTGTCTCTGGTCGAGAAACCCGGGTGAAAAATCAACTTGGCCAGCTGATCTTTCGAAAGCCGATCACCGCTTCCAATCAATCCTTTTTCAACCGCTCGGCGACGAATGGCTTCATGATCAATTCCTCCCCCATCGTCACGGACTTCAATCACCAATAACTGCGCATTGGAGCTGGCCTCCAGTTCAATCGTTCCGACTTCCGGTTTACCAGCCTTGGCTCTGGTTTGCGGTAGCTCGATACCATGGCTAACTGAGTTGCGAATGATATGCAGCAACGAATCAAACAATCGCTCCTGGATTTCCTGCTCCAGACCGGCATGTTCGCCGGAAACAACCACTTTGACCTGCTTCTGTTCGGACTTGGCCGCGTCCCGAGCTGCCCGCGTCAAGCGACTAAACAATCCCGAAACCGGCAGGCGGCGCAGTTGCATCAACTCTTGCCGGAAGTCGCGGATAAAACGTGAGATTGCAGCATTGTCGTTGATCACGGGTTTCTGCAGCTCTCGCAACCCCTGCGATACCGCGGCAATGTCCTTGGAAACCTCGGACATCGTCGACGTCGCACAGGCCAGATCGTTGGTTTGATAACTATTGAATTCCTCCGACCGTTGATCGGCAAACCCGACCCGTGCCGCACAGCGGACCAGCTCCTCGTTCAGCTCATTGAACTCGGTTACGTGACTCTCGCGCCGATTCCTCAACACCACCAGTTCTGCCAACATGTCCATCAGTCGATCCAGCTTGGAGGCACGAATGCGGATCGAAGCGTCGTCGCTGGCGTTCAAGGCTGAAAAATCTGTTGCCGGCTTGCTGGTTGGTCGTTGTGGTTCTATCGATGCCGCTGGTGCTGAAGTCGTTTGCCGCGTGGGCGCAGGTTTCGGTTCTGGGGCAGCTGGATTTTGAAGTGAATCGATTACCGTTCTGACACGATCGACGGCCGTGAACAATGGCTCGGCATCGAGTTGTCCCGCTGCGGCGTCGAACAACTGTTCCAGTGACGATTCCAGCGAGTGCAAGTGGGAAGCCAGTCCCGACAGCCCAACCGTTGCGGAAGCACCTTTGAGTGTATGAAGTTCGCGGCAAAACTGCCGCGCAGTTTCCCGGTCTTCGGGATCCTGATCGATTTTCATCGCTGCCTGTTCCATCGACGCCAGGCAGCGCAACGCATCATCCAGGTAGGCTTCCAGCAATTCCCGGTCACCCGCCAGTTGGGCCCGGGCTTCAACGTCCAGATCATCCAACGAAGTCGCCGGTAGCGCAAACGCCTCATCTTCGGTTTGTTGCGGTGGCTCCAGTTGCAGTTCCTGGCTTGCGTTTGGTTCAGGTTCAGGCGCAGAGTCCGGATCGTTGGTTGCCGCCTGTTCCGGTTGAGCAGTGGTCGCACCGCCCAGGGCCGCGAGCATCATCTTGATTTGATCGCCGTCCAATTCCGCCTCAGCTTCAGAATGGTCAGCTTCGTCTCCGCTTTCCCACTGGTCGTCCATCGGAAAGGATCGGTTGTCAAACAGTGACAGGTATTCGTTCCAATGTTCACGCGCCAGTTGTACAAAGCTCGCGACCTCGGTGACCAAGGATTGATCCGATAAGGCTTGCCCCAGCACATTGACGTTTTGTTGTACGAAACCAACCAGCTCGTCGCGAGTTTCATCTTGGCCGGAGTCCCAGCCGGCCGCCAGCTCGGAAACCTGGGACAACAGTTCGGCACCTTGAAACAGGTCTTCGAGCGAGCAATCTCGAGCCAGTTCGCTGAACTCCGCCAACTGCAAAGCGATCTCATTGAGTGCCGATCCATCAAGGTCAGGCTGACCGAGTCGGTTCTGGACGGACTCCAGTTGGCTGGTCAGGTTGGGGGAAGGTAAATTCATGGTTGATAATTCGCGGTGCTATTCGATTCGTTTCGCCAGCTGGCCGATCAGGACATCGCCGGTTCAGTGGCCGAGTCGGGAGTTGTCAGGTCGCCTGTGGCCGCGGGAAGGGCTCCGGCCAGTCGGAATAAATCCAGTGACTGGTTCAGCTGCTGGCTGAGCTCCCCCAATGATTTGGCGGTCCAGTTCGCACCCTCGGCGCGACTGCGGTTTTTCTGCGAGTGATCGGTGCCATGCTCCAGGGCCGTGACGATCTGTTGAGCCAGCTGGAGCTGCCGGTTGGCATCGGTTGAAATCGTGTTCAATCCCGAAGCGGATTCGCTGGCTTGCTGACACAACTGTTCCAGCGACTGCAGTGCATCATTGACTCGTTCGATCACATCGTGCATTTGATCGTGTTCGCCGGATGCTCCAGAAATCGACTGGTGCGTTTCCCGTTGGATTAATTCGATGCGGCTGGTGATGTCGACAACGGCTTGAGCAGATTGTTCGGCGAGGGCTCGAACTTCCTCAGCGACGACGGCAAATCCGCGGCCGTGTTCGCCAGCCCGAACCGATTCAATGGATGCGTTCAAGGCCAACAGGTCGGTCCGCGAGGACAGACTGCCGATGGTGGCAACGATGGATTCGATGTCTTTCGTGTGCTGCCCCAGAGTCTGCAGGCGTCGTTCACGGGCCGCAACGTGATTGCGGATGCGTTTGATGTCTTCGGAGAGTTCGCGGAATTGAAGCAGTCCGTTTTCAGCATTGTCCCGGGCCTGGCCCGACGCTTGGAGGGCCGATTCTGCCTGGTCGCAGATCGACATGATATGCCCCGACAGCTCTTCAACCAGTCCAGTGGTTTGATTCATCAAGTCCGATTGGCTTTCGGCTCCGGTGACCATCTCTTGTGCTGCGCGACGTAGCTCGCGACCACATGAGTCAGCCCGCTTCAGGCTGGAATCCAACTTGCTGCCATAGCCCTTGAGAATCCCGCGCAGTCGATCCGCTGCCGACATCGAATTACCGTGCCGATCAAACCCGTCGATGTGGCGGTCGACCTGTTCCAGCAGTTCCTTGAGTTCGCTCAGTTCCGCCGATTCGGAATTTGATTGTGATTCATGGGCTTCCAATTCCCGGCTGATCTGATTCAGCAGGTCGTCGAATTCTGCCAGTCCGGTATTGCCCGCCCCCTGCAGCGCTCGAGTGGCTCGGGAAACCTTGAACATCGACCACCCGGCCGAACCGAGTGCCATGACCAGTCCGACACCAGCCAAGCCCAGGTTGATTCCAGTAGGAGCAACGCAAATTGGCAGGACCAGCAGGCCACCGGCGACCAGACAGGTTGCAATGTTGATGGCGAGGAGAACTTTTAGTCGCATGGGGAAACTCTTGAACGTTGCGAAGGACGATAATGTTAGTGATTCAATTGCAGTTCGATCTGACCGGAGTTTTGCCAGAAACCGTCGATCAGACTTGCGGCGTACTCGTACAGTGCCACGGGATCGAGAACATCCAGGACGCGGTTTTGGAAACTGGCTGAACCCAACACCGTGTTGGCCCAACGATCCTGTGCGTCGGAATAAGTCGCGATCGAGATTTCCAAAGACGCCAACGAAACGGCTTGATCAATCAACAATCCCCAGGGTCCCTGTGGACCTAGCAAGATCAGCATCTGCTGTTCGGTGTCAGCACCTGTTTCGTATTGAATCTGGGTCAGTGCCCGCAAACTGACGACCGGCAAGAATTCATTCTGGGTGTGGCAAACACCCTTCAGAATTGGATCGCTTTGCGGTGTCGGCGTCAGAGCTGGACGGGGGACGATGCCACGCACGGCTAAAGCCGGCAACGCGTACCAGTTTTCGTCGCTGCGAAAAACACACTGACGTTCTGATTGGTCGAGCGTTTTATTGATCATGTTTGGCCAGCCTTTCTGCCAACTGGGACTTCAGTTTTGCCAGTCGATCGTCGTTGCTGAGATTCGTGTCTGCTGCGCGCGATGAGGGCGATTGTCGAACGACGCTTGATTTTGCGACCTTGGTCGGAGCTGGCATTCGAACCGGAGGTGTGATGTCGGGCACTGGTCGAGTTACCCGAAATTCGCCGCCGCTGCCGGAGCATTGCGTCGACAAGTCGTCAACAATCGCATCGATGGCTTGGCGCGTAGCGCTGGCGAAGGTTTGTATGTCGCGTCGCCATTGATCCAGGTCAAAGGACAGGAATTGAGGTTGTTCGGATTCAGATTTCATGTTGCGGCGTGAAGATTTGAACGCAATTTGCTTCGGATCGAAAAAGGAAGTGGATCGGAAGAGACTCTGGCCGCGGGTTTCGGCAACGACTCGAGGTCAGGGGGAGCGGGCGACCTGCGTTCGGTCGAGTAGTTGCTCGACCACGCCCAGCAGAGTTTCCGGTTCAACCGGTTTATTCAAGTAAGCCCCGAACTCATGGCCGAGCAATTCCATCGCTCGAGATTCAACACTGGTCAGGAACACGATCGGAAGCTGTTGATAGTGTCCACCCATTTCGCGCATTTTCTCGCAGACACCATAGCCATCCAGTCCTGGCATGTTGACATCCAGCACCAGCAGGGCCGGGTCTTCGGATAGCTTTTCGATGGCTTCCAACCCGTCTTCAGCCAGTACGGTCTCGTAGCCAACGCCTTCGAGCAGGCGCTTGACAGAAAGCCGAATCGTCTGGCTGTCGTCAACAATCAGGATTTTCGTGGGGGACATGTTTGCTCTCAAAAAAGTTGGCCGTAGCGTCCAAAAGCCAAGCAAACATAAGCCGTCAGTAATGTCGGGAGACGGGTTTCTCCGTATTTTCAGATTCCCATTGACTCTCACGGACTGGTTTTTGGAGTTTGCCGATTGTGCCGCTGGTCAGGGACCGGTCGATTGTGAGAAACGTTCAGGATGGGATGTTTTTCAAATTGGTTTCCGAGTCGACCACCGTTAGAGCCACTTAAGGTTGTTTATTCCTGCCTAATCAACCGGGTTCCAGTTTACGTTCTTTACTAACCGAGGTCCTTTTAGGACAATTAAGCGGCTTGAGAGATCCAGCTTGAAGTCAAACGATTCTGGCAATTGCCCGGTCGACGTTATCCTACGGCGGAATACGATTCGGCCACCTAATGAGCGGCGTTGGCTGCTCAGCAAAACGTTGATATCGGGTTAACCTGGCCGTTTCCCGTTACCGAGATTGATACTGCGGTACCGTTTCGCCTATCGGAATCTGGCAAAGCAAGAATCATTGCCCATAAAAATGAAACGCTCCCGTGATGCGGGACCCCCAACCACCAAGGAATTAAATCCATGTCGGATGTGCTGAAGTCCAACCCGAATTCGAATGATTCGCCTGATTCCTATATTCATACCGTTGATGCCGATCCGACCGAAACTCAGGAGTGGCTAGAGTCGCTGGATTATGTGTTGTCCAGCAAAGGCAAGGATCGCGCTCGGTACCTGTTGTCGATGTTGGAAGCCAAGGCGCGGATCGAAGGCGTCGATCTGCCGGCCAAGTCGAACACGGCTTACATCAATACGATTCCACCGGAAGAGCAACCGGCGTATCCGGGCAATCGGGAAATCGAACGGCGAATTAAAAGTATCATTCGCTGGAACGCGATGGCGATGGTCGTCCGTGCCAACCGGGCCACGTCAGCTCCTGAACTGGGAGGGGTCGGCGGACACATCTCAACCTTTGCTTCTTCGGCAACCCTTTACCAGGTAGCATTCAATCACATTTTCCGTGGCCGTGGCGAATCGGGCTACGATGGCGATATGGTTTACTTCCAGGGACACGGGTCGCCTGGTATGTACGCCCGGGCTTATGTCGAAGGTCGTTTGAATGAACAGCACCTGGATAATTTTCGCCGCGAACTGCAACCGCAACCTGGGTTGTCTTCTTACCCGCACCCATGGTTGATGCCTGATTTCTGGGAATATCCCACGGTGTCGATGGGGTTGGGTCCGATCATGGCGATCTACCAGGCTCGGTTCAATGAGTATATGAAAGATCGCGGCATCAAGGATACCTCCAACCAACGCGTGTGGGCCTTCCTGGGTGACGGCGAATGTGATGAACCCGAATCGTTGGGTGCGATCACGTTGGCTGGCCGTGAGCAGCTTGAAAACTTGAAATTTGTGATCAACTGCAATCTGCAACGACTGGATGGTCCGGTTCGCGGAAACGGCAAGATTATCCAGGAACTGGAAGCCCTGTTCCGGGGTGCCGGCTGGAATGTCATCAAAGTCGTTTGGGGCGGTGACTGGGATCCGCTGCTGGAACAGGACGAACTGGGATTGCTGGTTAAACGAATGGGTGAAGTTGTCGACGGGCAGTATCAAAAATACGTCGGCATGCCAGGGTCTTACGTCCGAGATCACTTCTTTGGCAAGTATCCGGAATTGCTGGAAATGGTGAAAAGCTATTCGGATGAAAAGCTGCTGAAGATGCGTCGCGGCGGTCATGATCCGGAAAAAGTGTATGCTGCCTTCCGTGCCGCTGAACTGCACAAGGGCCAGCCAACCGTGATCCTGGCAAAAACGATCAAAGGATACGGTTTGGGCGAAGCTGGTGAAGGCCGCAATATCGCCCATAACCAGAAGAAACTGGAAAACGAACAGCTGGCCGAATTCCGGACCCGGTTCGGGATTCCAATCGCCGATGACGAAGTCGCTGACGCTCCTTTCTACCGACCAGCCGAAGACAGCGCGGAGATGAAATACATCAAGGAGCGTCGTCAATCCCTGGGGGGCCCGTTGCCATCGCGGCCAACGGCAGTCCCAACCATCGACGTTCCCGCTTACGCCGACTATCAGAAGTACATCGATCGCGACAGCGAAAACAAGCCGATTTCGACCACCATGGGGTTTGTCCGACTGTTGTCCAAGCTGGTCGAAGACAAACAGATCGGGGAAAACATTGTCCCCATCGTTCCGGACGAATCGCGGACATTCGGGATGGAAGGAATGTTCAAGCAGGTGGGCATCTACGCCCACGCCGGTCAGTTGTACGAACCTGTCGACAGTGACAACCGGGTCGCGTTTTACCGCGAAGCGCAAGACGGCCAGCTGCTGGAAGAGGGTATTTCCGAAGCGGGTTCAATGTCTTCGTTCAATGCAGCCGGAACCGCCTATAGCGCCCACGGAATCAACATGATTCCGTTCTACATTTATTACTCGATGTTTGGTTTCCAGCGGGTCGGCGATTTGATCTGGGCCGCCGCCGACATGCGAGCCAAAGGATTCCTGCTCGGCGGCACCGCCGGTCGCACCACCCTTAACGGTGAAGGGCTGCAACACCAGGATGGCCATAGCCTGTTGAATGCGATCGCGTTCCCCACCGTCCGCGCTTACGATCCGGCCTTCCACTACGAGACCGCAGTCATCATTTTTGACGGTTTGAAAAAGCTGTACGCCGAAGGTGAAACGGCAATCTACTACCTGATGGTGGGCAATGAAAACTACATCATGCCCCAGAAACCGGAAGGTTGTGACGAAGGCATTGTCAAAGGGATGTACAAATTCAAATCGGTCGAAGCGGACAACGCCAAACACCGCGTCCAGTTGTTCGGTAGCGGTGCGATCATGAATTGCGTCCTGCGGGCCCAAACGATTTTGGCGGAGCAGTACAACATTTCCAGTGATGTCTGGAGTGTCACCAGCTACACCGAGTTGCGTCGCGACGCACAGGAGTGTCGCCGCTGGAACATGTTCCATCCAACAGAAACGCCAAAGAAAAGCTACCTGGAAACGATCATGGCCGATGCCGAAGGGCCCGTGATTTCTGCCAGCGACTACGTTCAGGCATTGGCAGAGCAGGTCGCTCCGTTTATCGACCAGCCATTTTACGCTCTCGGCACCGACGGCATGGGACGATCTGAAACTCGGCCCGCGTTGCGACGACATTTTGAAGTCGATGAACAATGCATCACCATTGCAGCGCTGTATCAATTGCAGCAACAGGGGAAACTGGAAGCCAGCGATGTGGCCCAGGCGATCAAGGATCTGGACGTAGATCCGGAGAAAGTTTTCCCGCTGTACGCTTGACGAGTGAAACATTCTCGGCCTGATTGTCAACCATCACGACAGGCCGATTGAGGCTACGCAACAATAAATCAAACCACATTGGCGAATAGATAGAATCATGGCTGTTGAATTCAAGCTTTCAAATTTGGGTGAAGGCGTTGACTCGGGCGACGTCCTGGAAGTACTGGTCTCCGAAGGCGATGTGATCGAAATCGATCAAGGCGTCATCGAACTCGAAACCGACAAGGCGACCGTCATCGTTCCTTCCGATGTCGCCGGCAAGGTCACCAAAATCAATTGCGGCGAGGGCGACACGCTGAATGTCGGCGACGTTGTATTGGTGGTGGAAGAAACATCAGGAGCCAGTGGCGGTTCGGATGACGCGGGCGACTCAGCTCCGGCGCAGGAAACGCCTCAGCCCGCAGCCGAACCTGAGCCACCAGCACCCTCCTCCGCGGCAACGCACGATTCCCCTTCCTCGTCGCCAGCCCCTCAGCCTCAACCGGTATCAGCACCAGCAGCTGCTGCCGAACCGGTCAAGCCATCAGCACCTGTGGTTTCCACCGCGCCCAGCATGGGCCAGGTTCCCGCCGGCCCGGCAGTGCGACGGTTCGCGCGTGAAGTTGGAGTCGACCTTCGCAACGTGCAGGGAACAGGTCCCAACAATCGCATTCAACGCGAGGACGTGATGCGCGTCGTCCGCGAAGGTAGCCGGGGAGTTTCCGCCGGCGCCAATGCTGCTCCAGCCGTTGCCCCGGGCACCGAAACCGACGGTTACGGTCCTGTTCGCGTTGAAAAAATGCCGAAGATTCGGCAAACCATCGCCAAGAAGATGCATGAATCGTGGACAACCTGCCCGCGCGTGACCAACTTCGACGATGCCGACGTGACGGCACTGGAAGACATTCGCCAGAAAAGCAAGCAGGATTATGCCGACAGCGGCATCAAGCTGACCACGATGCCGTTCCTGGTCAAAGCGATCGCCATGTCACTCAAAGCCCACCCGGTAATCAACGCCTCGGTCGACCTGGAAAACGGGCAGATTATTTATAAAGACTACGTCAACGTTGGGATCGCAGTGGACACCGATCGCGGCCTGGTCGTGCCCGCGCTGCGAAATGCCGACAAGTTGACGATTCCAGAAATTTCACGGCAGCTCAGCAAGTTGGCCGAAGACGCGCGCAACAGCAACTTCAAAGTCGAAGACCTGCGTGGCGGCACGTTTACGATCAGTAACCTGGGCGCGATTGGTGGAACTTACTCCACTCCGATCATCAATACCCCCGAGACCGCAATCCTGTTGGTAGGTCGTTCGCGGAAGTTGCCCGTGGTCGTGGAAAACGATGAAATTGCGGTTCGCTTGATGATGCCGTTAAGCCTGTCCTACGATCACCGATTGATTGACGGCGGTGCGGCGGCTCGGTTCTTGAACGAAGTTATCTCGTACCTCGAAGCACCCAGCCGACTGTTGTTGGCGCTGTAACGCCAGGGCTGCTGCCGGTTCTTTTTTCACAAGCTTGATGGGTTAAGCATGTCTCGACGCGAGCAACTGGAATCGATGTTGGCTGAATCGCCTGACGATACTTTTTTGAAGTACGCGTTGGCGATGGAGTGGGAGTCCGAACAGCAGCACGAAAAAAGTTTGCAGTTGCACCGTGAATTGATTGCTGGTTCGCCACCCTACGTGCCCTCGTTTTTCATGATGGGACAACAATTGGCCAATCTGGATCGAATTGACGAAGCTCGAGAAGCAATCACCGCAGGTATCGAACAGGCCAATCAGCAGGGCGATGCCCATGCCGCCAGCGAGATGACGATGTTCCTGACGACGTTGGAGTGAGTGGCCCTGCAGCGGCAAGCAGTAGCTTGGGCCATTGGCCCGAGTCGGCAAGGTCTTCACCCAACATTGGGTATTCCGCTGCCAACACGGCCGAATCGGCCATGCTACTTGACTTTCGCGGAGAGTCGTTCCAGCGTTTTTGGCGCTAGCCACCGACTTTCCAAAACTCAGGCATCAACCCGTTTCGTCCGGGGCTAGCCGGCTAGCCCAATCGGCTGGACAAAAAATGTAGACCTCTCAGCTACACTTGGCTCCCGACGAACGCGATCAACATTGCGATGCCGGCCAGGCAGATTCCAATGGTACCAGCAAGTTTCATTTTGGAGCGAACCGACCAGACGGCAAAGGGAATCGCCAGCACTCCATTGACCGCACTCCAGGGTGTAAACCAGACGCCGACAAACGCAATCAGCCCTAAAATCAGACAGGTAACGGCTCCACCGTTGGCCGCGATACTGCGAAATTCGTCCGCCAGAGGTGGAAGGTCGGAGAATTTTCTCATTGGAGACTTGGCAATTTGAGCTTCCAGAATCTGATCCGCCCGATGACGCAGCTCTTCAGCGGTCAGTTCCTCGACCGGTTTGTCGCTCAACTCGTTTTCCGCCGTGGCTGGATCGTTGGCCAGTTCGGCAACGGGCATCCGGTCCTCAGCGAAACCATCGGATTGAGCAGCTTGGCCGATTGGCGAATCCAATGTGTCATCGTTCGGTCTGGAATCTTCGTCGGGTAAACTCATTCAGGTCAACTCCAGCAGAAAAAGGTTATCGCCGAACGGGTTTCCAAGGAATGCTTTTTTAACGACAATGCTGCCAGCTTAGCCGTCAACATTTGCTGTCGCAAGCGGCCGATGTTGCCCGACGCGGGGGGTGGGCGATTCCATTTGATTAATTGAACATGTTTTGAGTTGATGACCAGATTTATCACCCACTTTGAAAGCGCTCTGGATCCCACGGTTACGCTACCTGCTGATTGTGAGCAGACGATGCATGAGAACCGCCCGTTATGGTCGCGTTACGATCTGGACGCGGTGAAACAGGTGATGACCAAAACGGAACTGGCGACTCGCCCCCGCGACATGTGGCGGTACCGGGAATTGCTGCCTGTCGGCGACGAGATCAAACCGGTTTCGCTTCACAAATCGATGAGCCCCGTGATTGACTGTCCGCAGTTTGCCCGAAAACTGGGACTGACCGACGTCTGGGTAAAAGATGAATCACAGCTACCGACCTGCAGTTTTAAAAGCCGCGGCATGTCCTTGGCGACAACGATGGCCAAGCATTTTGGGCGGACCCGAATCGCGATGGCCAGCAATGGTAACGCCGGCGGGGCAATGGGAATGTATGCGGCTCGAGCAGGCATCGAATCCGTTTGCTTCATGCCGCACGACACCACGTTCACCAACCAGATGGAGTGTTACTACAGCGGCTGCAAGTTGTTTGTTACCAACGGCTTGATCGACGAGAGCGGCAAACGTATTCGCGAAGGACACAACCGGGGGTTGTGGTTCGACATTTCAACCCTCAAAGAACCTTATCGGCTGGAAGGAAAAAAGACGATGGGGTTGGAACTGGCCGAACAGTTCGATTGGCAGTTACCCGACGTCATCATGTACCCCACCGGTGGCGGCACGGCGCTGATTGCCATGTGGAAAGCCTTTAAAGAGTTACGCGAAATGGGCTTTTTGACGACCGACACGATGCCACGAATGTACGCCGTCCAGTCCGATGGGTGCCAGCCGATGGTCACCGCCTATGAAGCCGGTCAGCGATTCGCAACACGCCATGAAAACGCACATACCATCGCTTCGGGCATGCGGGTTCCATCCGCGTTGGGGGACTTCATGGTGCTTGATACCGTGCGTGAAAGCCAGGGTGCTGCCATCGCGGTCGAGGAAGAACGATTGATCGAATGGCAAAAACTGATGGCTTCGTCCGAAGGCATCATGATCTGCCCGGAAGCCGCCACCTGCGTGGGAGGGCTGTTAAAGCTGATCGACGAAGGGCAGGTCGGAGCCCAGGAGCGGGTCGTGATTTTCAATACGGCGGCAGGACAAAAGTACTTCAACCAGTCAACTCAACCGCTCGACGTGCCCCACATTGACCTCGAACAGGAAACCGACTGGGACCAGTTTGAAGCCGAGTACTTGAGCTGAGCCAAACGCTGCCGATAAACGAATAACTGGTAACAAGTACGAGCCCGGAGCGCTGGTTTTTGAAGTTGCACATTTCCGTTTTTCGCCACGCGAAAGCCCCGATTTGCAAACGTAGAGAGGCTGACATTTTTTGTTCATCCCAACCCGTTATCGCTCAGGTTGAATTTTAGATTGACCCGTTTTCTCCAAAAAGAATCCTGTTGATCATGTTAATCTCGTCCATCCTGTCCCCATTTTTCGGACCCTTGCTCAGAATGGACAGCGTACGACAAAATTAAACACACGTTTGACGGGATGTACAGAATCAACAAGATTGACGAGATGCTTCTTGGTGGTCCATCCCCGAGACTACGAATTACGAATCGGGCGAGCGAAAAACCTTCGCGGAGTGAAACACGACGCTCACCGCCGTATCTTTTTCAGCGGATTATCGATACCCGCCGACTTAGGCAAGCCGCGGTATTCACCAAGTGACACCGGCCGATAGGCCAGCCATTGTTTTCGCGCTGCTTCGACCCACTGTTTTTGCCGAGGCGTTACGCTCATCTCCAGCTTGTGTTCGGTGTGAGCCGAAAACGGAACCTTGAACAAGTCATTTTGTTTGACTTCGATTTCCACTCGATTGGGAATCCAACCGACTCGACGAATCGACTGGTTCAAACGAATCCGTGGGAATGGTGGCAGCTTTTTGGGGTCGGAAGCCTGCAAGCGAGTAAAGTAATCGAGGAACTCCAGGTAGACAGGAGTCACCCGATCGTCCTGAGGCGCATCACCCTGAAATCGATAGGTAATGTAATTACTGGTCAGCGTGACCTGCTTTTGATCGGCGTCAATCTGTTCTTCGAATTGATCCTGAACCAGAAATCGTGTTCGCGGATCGTTTTCCGACTCACGTCGAATCCCGTCCAAAATTTTCAACAACCGCAGATCGTGCAACTCCAACTTGACCTGGCGGCGATGGTCCAGCAAAGTCAACTGTTGGTTAAGCGGTTCGAACACCACGACCTCGTCGCCCAGTTTTCCCGTTTGTGGATCGATCTGAAAATCGAAGACCAGGTTGTCAATAAAGACAGTCAGGTTTTGGGAAACAGGTTGCTCAGCTTCTGCGAACAGTTTGGATTCGAGCCGAAACGACAGGTCGCTGTTCGGCGCTGCTGCGTCCTGAGCAAATCCTGGCATTGCCAACAGCATTACGATTGCAAAACCGATCCCCAGACTGGTCGCGGTGAATCGCGGCAGCCATTGGCTGATTGCGACGATGGAAAGATGGCGGTAGACGTTCATGGTTTGATGGACGGTAGCTTGGGCCATTGGCCGGATCCGGACAATTCAGGCATTTCGATCACGGCCGAATCGGCCATACTACTTTCGCGGAGCCTATCGATTTCCCCAGAATGAGTCCAGACGAATCTGAACGGTGGTATCAAAGCCAATCTTTGGCGGGCTCGTCCAACTCAGGGGAACCCTTTAAACTGGGCGGTTTGAGCGGTCTGTTTAATCGTTGCCCAGCCAGCGATCGACCTGGCCGGAACACCATTGATGTTGTGCATTGAGACAAAACATGTCCTGGAACGAAATAATCGGCCATCAAGCCGCCCTGGATCGATTCCGCCGCAGCGTTGACCGGGGACGACTGGCCAGCACCTATCTTTTCGTCGGTCCCGAGGGAATTGGCAAACGCACCTTTGCCCTCAAACTGGCCGAAGCGATGCTATGTGAAGCCAATCAAAACGGGGATGCCCTGGAGCCTTGTGGGCATTGTCCGGGCTGTGTTCAGGTCCACAAGCGGACCCATCCCGATTTGATTCTGGTCAGCAAGCCAGCCGACAAATCACAATTGCCGGTTGAATTGTTTATCGGTCGCAAAGAGCATCGGCTTCGTGAAGGCCTGGTTCATGATATCGGCTTGAAACCATTTCGAGGTGGGTATCGGATCGCGATCATCGATGATGCCGATTTCTTCAATGCCGAAAGTGCGAACAGTTTATTAAAAACACTGGAAGAACCGCCACCGAATTCGCTATTGATTTTATTGGGGACCAGCGAACAGCGTCAGCTGCACACGATCGTATCCCGCAGCCAGTTGGTCAGGTTTCAGCCGTTGGCAACCGAAGACGTAGCACAGGTGTTGCAACGACCAGACGTGTTGCCAGCCGAACAGGTGCCAGCCGAGACTGACCTGCAAACATTGGCATCGATGTCGCAAGGCAGTGTCGCTCGGGCGCTGACGTTAACCGATCCCGAGGTCATCGAAATTCGGCGACAGCTTTATGAAGCATTGGCAACCGGTAATCCCCACGCAGGACAGTTCACGAAAGTGCTGACCAGTTTCGCAGAATCGGCCGGCAAGGAAGGATATCGCAAACGGCCTCGGTTGACGTTGATTGGTGACTTAACGATCGAGTATTTTCAACAAGTCGCGGTACAGTTGATCGGCGTAACTGACGATTGCCCAGACCAGGCGCTGGTCGAGGCAGCTGGTCGACTGGTGAATCGATTGTCCGTTGATCCACTGGAAGCGGCCGAACGCGTCGGTCGTTGCATCGATCGCACATCTGAAATGAAGTACCACGTCGCGGCCAATATTGGATTCCCCAACTTGATCGATTCCTGGCTGATTGACATTGGAAGGCTATTGCGCGGCGAGGTCGTCACGACCGGCGAAATCCTGACCGGCGTGGTTTAGTTGCCAAACCTTTTAGTCGGTCGTTTGGGTTGGACCATGAGTTGTCGCGATCCAACGTTTCCGTCACTGGCGATCAGCGATTCAGCACGATCCAGCTTGGCCCACCTGTGAACATTGCATTGGACGTTTAACCGCAACGCCGACGACTTTTCGAGCGAATCCACCAACGCTCAGCCGCTCGACGGCCTTTACCCGTTTATCCACCCTCCCGACAGGTGTGCGCGTTTTGCGATGCTATTGATCGTCGCCATCGAACGAACGCCAATCACCCCCGCGCGATCCACTCAGTCGACTCGCGCTACCCGTTTCGTTCAAAGATATTCGGGAAAAACCTGGCCAGATTATCGCTGATGATGCTCGACACCCGATAGAAAGTGCCTTCAAAAAACAGGCCTCCTCCGGTTCGTCGGGCTTCGTTGCTCTGAATGGTTGAATCCAGTAGATTCAGCGAGCCACTTTCCTGATAGATCCCGCCCCCATTCCTGGCGACATTTTCCGAAATATCAGCGATTCTGATTTCCAGATGTGCTCCATCGTTGTAGATCCCGCCACCGTCTTCGGCCAGCGCTTGATTCATCGAGACAGCAACCTGGTTTTGTAGGCGTATGACATTGTTGCGATAACTGGCACTGATTCCACCGCCTTGAATTTTGGCAATGTTGTTGGCAACCATTCCCCCGATCATGAAAAATCGGGATCCACCGTTTTGATTGGCCAGGTTGACTCCTCCGCCAAATCCCCGGGTCCCATCGGCAACAAACTGGCCGGCCCGGTTTCCGTCTTCGACGTCAGGACCACCAATCGTCGATTGGAAAAGCCGGACTTGTCCGCCGACGATGTTCATGCCGCCTCCATCCCATGCTGCCTGGTTGGCAGTGATTGTTGAATCGCCAAGACGCGTCGTACCAGTTTGCACATGAATGCCGCCACCGTCGCCGGTTGAATAGTTGCCTGTGATGGTAGCGTCGTTAATCTGCAGCAAGGTAGCACCGGAGTAGATTCCACCTCCGGCTGGTAGTTGCGAATCTTCAGGATCGTGGATTCGGTTCGTTTGATTGCCAGAGACTTCGGTGCCGTTATGAATCCGAACATAAGCCTTGTATTCCTTGTTCAAGGCTTTCGCGAACAAGCCGCCGCCGTGGATTTCAGCAGTATTCCCAGAGACTTTGCCACCGATTATTTCAAGGACACTGTTGGGCCGCAAACTGTCGAAGTAGATTCCCCCGCCATCTCCCAGGAATTGGCGACTGAGTGTAAAGCCGTCGTCCACGATGACGCTGCCACCGGCTTCGTTACCCTCGATGGTGGTATCGATCAGGCGCGAATTTCCACTGGTCTGATAAATTCCACCACCGGACCAGGAGGCATCGTTGCCGACAATTTCCGCACGGTTGAATAGTGACACCGAGTCGCGGTCGAGGTAGACACCTGCACCTCGCTGAGCGACATTCGCCTCGAGAGTCGAATCAACCATTCGCAGCTGGCCGTTACTGAAAATGGCGCCGCCATCGGCGTTGTCATTTGTTTGATCATTGCTTCCGGTGGCACTATTGGAGCGGAATAGAGAATCATTCCAGATCGAGAGGTCGCCCGAACTGTAGATCGCGCCTCCTCGACCAGCTGAATTGTTGGTGAATCGACTGCCGAAAATATCAACTTTAGTTTGGCCTGTTATGCGAACAGCCCCACCCCGCTCACCGCCGTAGCCAATCGGCTCGGACGCAAGATTGTTGTTGAACTCGGAGTTTACGATGTAGTGTTCTCCGCCATTGATATAGATGGCCCCGCCAGTCGACTCGGCGACATTGGAAGTAAAAGTCGAATCGAGAATTCTGGATACACCGTGATCAACCCGAATCGCGGCGCCGGAATGTGTATAGTTCGACGAAAAAGAAGACCGCACGATAAACAGCGAGCTGTCCTGCACGGTTAGAGCACGTTTTTCGGAATACGTCCCCATGCCAAAAAACGTCGAATCGATGACCCGCAGGATCCCACCGCCGGTCATTTGAATCCCGCCCCCACCGACGCCTTGTCCATTGGTCAAATTTGAGCCAAAGAAATCCAGCCCGTTGAAGATGACTTGCTGGTCGGTGTTAACATCAAAAATCCAGTTCGATTCATCCGCATCGATCGTGATGTCCAAGCCGCTGCCGCGAATTGCCAGCCCCTCGGTAATCGGTATCGAGCCTTGTAGGATCTCAATCGTCTGGCCAGTCAGCGAACTGTCGAACGTGATGAAATCACCGGAAGCGTCACCAGCGGGGGCATCTCCAAAGGGAGCATTGGTGTTAGCGGCCATGACCGCTTCCCGCAAACTGATCAGCCCATCGTTGGTCGCTCCGCCGTCATCCAAAACGGTATTGATGGTGAAACTGGCGAGCAGTTGCCGCGGCTCCAGTTGGGCATACGATTGGCTTGCGATTGATCCGCGGCGGCGAGTTTTGCGACTACGAAAGAGGTATGATGTTTTCATCGAAATCGTGGTTGATGAGTGAGATGTTAGTCTGCGGCGAATTCGAAACACCGACCATGGTCGTATCACGCATTCAAAAACCGAACTCCATTCATTATATCCACAAGTCCGCGCCGAACCCTTTAGCAAAAGCTGCAAGAACATAAGCTGCTAGGATTTGCCGTTGTTGGGCACGTTTTTCCTTGGAGGACGTCGATGACGAATGCTTAGACAAGGCGTTACAACGCTGTTACTTTTCTCTCCCAGGAACTCGGCTCTAATCTCGTCTCCAAACAGTGTTACAAGTTGCTGTTGAACAGGTCTTGGAAGTCATCAAAACAACGTGGACATTGATGGGAACTTGGGCCGGCAATAGAACATACTTCCGTACACAGGAGTTTCACCAGCAGGTCGGTTAATGGTGAGCAACATAGAAAAACAGCCACCCGTGATTCGGAACTCATTAGCCTTGGTTCTCTGTGTAGCCTTGTTGGCCGGGATGTCTCCAGAACGAATAGCCCAAGGATCACCTTTACAGCTGCCTGCGAAAGCAGCGGCACCGCAGGCGGGAGTTGCCAAGGCTGAATCATTCGATCCGGAACCCGACCTGGAACAAGCACTCACGCGGTTGAAGTTGGCCGGGATTTCCGATGCGCCGGACGAAATCGAGCTGTACGTTCGGGCAATGGCTGGCGAGCAGAATCGATTGCTCGAAAACGTCCAACAACGAATCGAAGAACTTGGCGATGACCAGTATGTGGTCCGTGAAGCGGCTTCGGCGACGCTCGCCGGACTGATGCCGATGGCCACCGAAGCATTGCGTCAGGCAACCAAACACCGCGACATGGAGGTTCGCATGCGTGCCAACAACATTTTGCGATCCGCACAGGCCCATGCGATAAAAAACTTGAACGCCGTCTTCAAGGTCATTCGCTTGAGGAACGATCACGGCTTTGATGACCTGTTGCTACCGTTACTGATTAAAACTGTGCAAGTCACGCAGGATGTGGCTCTCCGCACAGAGTCCGAACGACTCTTGTTGCAGCGGGTGACCACGGATCTCTTACCCGGTGTGTTTCAGAAATTGGCGGGGACCTCTCCAGAGGCCGATAAAACGGCTTTGAAGCTTGTCGAGCAGCATGCTGGCGAGGATGTTACCAGGTACCTGCGGCCGCTGTCGAAGAGCCAATCGGTTTCGGTCAAACTCGCGGCCATCCAGGCTTTGGCCGATCGTGGCGAACGGGACGTGCTTCCCGGGCTGTTGGAATTGCTCTCAGCCAAAGACGTTACGACTCGCTATGAAGCCTGTCTGATCCTCCGCTGTCTCACTGGACAAACGTTTGGTTTTCAACCTGGACAGAGTGCCGTCGCCCGAGCAGCAGCCGTAGATAAGTGGACCAGGTGGATCGACGAAAACGGAAAGACTGCCAAACTGCACTCGCCACTGTTGAACCGCAATGAGATGATTGCAGGCACGCTGTTTGCAGCCGATTTTGAACAGCCAGCTTTCGCGAATCAGTATTCCAATTCTGCTGCCGGAACGGTGTTCAACTTCGGGGGTGGCCGTGGTCGCTATAACTATGACAACTTTCCCGACCATCGGCCACCGTCCGGGAAATTCGCTGCCTACGCCAACGGCGGCGGCAACGACATCTATGTCAGCATTGGCAAACTGGAGCCGAACGCCAAATACACGTTTTCCTTGATGGTTGGCGATGGCATTCCCTCAACGTATTGTGGCTACGAGATTGAATTTCTCGTACTGAACGTAAAAACCAATCAGTGGGAAACGGTCGCGCAGGATAGCGAAAGCGGTCAAGCGAACCAACTGAACGCTAAGTTTGAGAAACAAAGCGTGACGCTGACGACCGGCGATTCCTTGACCAATGATGCCCATGAGGAACTGGTTGGTGGAGAACTTCGCATTCAGTTCAGCGGCTTTGGCAACAATGTGGCCGGCAATGGTATTCAAGCAGTATTTGACGACATCCAAGTCACCGTGCAAGCTGTCAGATAGTGCAGGAAAGATCGATCACAGCAACCACCACATTTCGTTTTGGTGAATCCAAATTGGATCCGCGTTGAGCTCTAGCCATTGATCAACGGGCATACCATCGATCGTCGGTTCACGTTTGACTCGAACTTGCTTTCCGTTGATGAACACAATCCTGGTATTCTTCTTCCGTTGGCGTTTTGCCCGCCTTTGGTCCGGGGTTAGCTTTTTTTCAGGTTTTCTTCGTGCCATCGATCTTTTACCCGGCCAGCAGGGTCATTCGGTCACCGATTGATTCGTGGCAAACGCTTTCCCATGTTCCGCACGATAAACCTCAACAACCGGTACAGCACTCAGCGCGTCGTCAATAAATAACTTGAGGTCCTCCTGCCTTGGCCCGTTGATCGGCAAGTCCGTGCCCGATGGATCGAACTTTTGGCAGAGTTCGACAAAGCCTTCGAAAGAGTCACAGTCGGCCTGCGCTAACAGTCTTGCGGCGAGGATACGGGCCGAATGCAACGACTGATCGACGTCGGCAGGCTTGGTAATTTCAAGGTATTCATCAACCTCCGCCTGATTCAAGGCGAGCAAGTAGACGATGGCGACCGATAGCAAATCGTCTTGATTCGTCGCCGAGGGGCCATTCACGTTAGCGCTGCCCGATGTAGCCTTAAGTTGCTTGCACTTGAAACCCACTTCGATCCTTCCACAATCCGCGAGAGCTTGCTGTCAAATGCTAATATCCGCGCTGATTGCTGTTGCCGATCGACAAACCAGCCCAGCCCGACAGCAAGCACCGCAATTGACAACATCAGTACCTGGAGGTTTGTCTTCATCGTGGCGTTCCAATTAACGCAGACATAGCTGCGGGCGTTGATTTTCCAATTCGAAGTCGCGCGGTACTGCGACTTTACTTCATCGCTAGATTATCCGCGATTTCCTAGACTCGGTTACATTTTTTTCCACCAGCAAGTCGGGCCGATTACCCATTGCTGGCATAACACGACCGCCAGCCCGTGTTGCGGTACTTTTCAAGTTTGGCCAATCGTTCTCGATAAAGCTTCATCGCATCTGCGACACAGGATGCTCCATTGGCATCGTAATCGGATTTTGCACGCTTGAATGAAGCCGCCCACGCCGCACGCTCGTCCTGCTGCAGATAGTGTAACAGGTCTTCATCCGAGAACGCTACGTAATCATCTAGCCAAAGTTTGGCGCGGAAATCAAGCCGGGGGCAAGGTTTGCGTTTTGGATTTGCGCTTGAAGATAAAACTCAACATGAATCCGAAGACTGCAAACTGGATGACAAGGTAAAAAGTCTCCATACCTAAAAACTTTCAAGGCATGCTAATTATCTGCTTTGCCAAGAAGCCATCCTACTGTATGGTTCGAGTGCGTCACGAGCTTTTTCTGGGTCAAGGAGCACGCCGGATGTTCCGGGACGGAGTTGGCCGGTGCATTCAACACCGAAATCTGGTTCACCGCTGACCGAATCCAAGTCCACTCGGACGCAAAAACCAACGGGCCAACCGATGGCTCGCCGCTACGGGCCTCTTGAACAGATAATTTGAGCATCGGCTCGACCGCTCAAATTGACACTTGCTTGGCAACACAACCAACAAGAACTAACAGCCACCGCTCTGCACTAACGCGATGTCAAATTCTTATTGGTTATCGCGTTTTGGTCAGGTGTCAATTTCTCCAGTGACAATTCCGCCGAAGCATTCAATCAAAGCATGCATGCAACCCGTTCCGCCGTAAGGACACGCGAGAGCCTCGAATTGCAGTGACCCCGAGCTTTCCGGCGTGCGAATTACCCGCAACAGATTGTATTCGCCATTGTGGAACGATTCGATCATTGATTCAAAGTCCCATGGCGTCTTCAGTGTCGGATCTGTGAAACGCTTCTCGACGGGAGTTGCCTCCCAACGTCGAGTCCATTCGGCAAGTTCATCCGGAGTCGGGTTCCAGAAGTGTGAAAGAGCATCGTCGTCGAAGTACGAACTCCAGGATTCGTCGTCAGCGTCGATCGCATCGTTATCCTTTGCATCCCTCAGTGCGTCAAACACGCGCTGGAGCATCCCGAAGCGGGTTGTGTCCGCGAGTTCGAAGCTGACGCATGATTCGACCATCAGGAATGTCGCCAGGAAGTGAAAGCGATAACGTTTAGCGTAACCGGGCGGCGGCGGTTGACGTTGACTTCAATTCCAGCGTGATCCGCCGCTCCGGTTCACGCATTTGTTCGCCGCTATTGTGTTGTCCCGATACCGTGCGTGTCACATTGTACTCTCACGATCTTAAGGAGCGAAGCCGATTTCACATACCGATGCTCCAGTAGTATTCGTCTGGCAGAATCAAGTAGTGGCCATCGCAATTAGTGCATCGGAGTTTTGGCGTGTGGATTGTCGGCACGGCCTCGGTTTCGTGTTCTCGCACATACTTCAATCGCTTGTCGTATCGGAAGCTTCGGCAACGCAGGTACTCGGCCAAGCCTTCATGTCTTCGGATTTCTTCATCTACGAGAGTTT
>CAZJEK010000035.1:6730-28620 GCA_964545005.1 uncultured Pirellulaceae bacterium | reverse complement strand
ACGATTCATTGGCCGATTTAACCCAGGGCCTGCTTTCTTCTCGCCAGCGAGAAGAACGCTTCCCTGGGCTAGTGCCGCGTCAAGTATTGATTTTGGGGTTGGCAATTCAATTAAGCGATTGGTTTTTCGAGCAAGATTGACTCGCCAACCCCAATTTTTAAGTTAGACGCTGCACTAGGCAAACGGCTTGGCCTTCGGCCCGTGGTAATTTCAACGATTGGCAACGCTGCAACAAATATCGGCTTTCAACTGTGTGGCAAACCGAAAGTTAAATAAAGAGGCCCGCTTTTTCTCGATCAAATCGACCAAGTCTTGCTCCAAGCACGAGCGGAAACCGAGTTGCACCCATTTGAGGTTTGCCATTTCAGTTTTCGTTCGCAAGCCCTCAACCCAACCCCAGCTCCCTACTCGTCGTCTCCGTCGCCGTGTTCGATTTCCGGCCAATATTCGTCAAATCCGCCTTCGGCCAGGAAATCGGGGCTGTTGTCCAAATCGTGACATTCTTTGCAAGCGTTGTCGCGAGCTTCGGCGACCGTCACGTCCAGCTCTTCTCTGAGCTTGGTCAGCAGAGCTTGATCGACCTTGCCTCGTGACGCCTGGCGTTCCAGTGCCACGTGTGCCGATCCTGGGCCGTGGCAGTTTTCGCAACCATTGCCAGCCAGATGTGCCTGTTTCGCAATGTCGACCAAGCCACTTTTATAGGGATAGAAGTTTTGCGGGTTCCAGCCAGTCGCATGGCAGCTCATGCATTCCGGATCATATTGGCGCTGGACCCAGACTCGATCGTCGTTCGGATTCCGTTCCAGACTGGCCATCGCGACAGGGTGCGGCCCCCCATCTCCATCGACTCCGTCCAGCCAGATCGAATATTCATCTTCATGGCAATCGGCGCAGGTATCGGATCCGACAAACGTATGCCCCGACGGATGCTCACGGGGCTCAATGTCGGTCAGGGCACCGGCGATCCAGAGCGACTTCAGGCGGTTCTGATAAGCCAGGAACAGGTCCCGCATTTCCTGGGTATCCTTGAACCGATGTTCCAGTGCGACGCGTTCGTATTTGATTTTTGGTTGGGCATTGTCCTGCCAGTAAATTCCCACCAAACCAACATACATGCCTTTGACGCCGACCTGGATCAGCGGCGTGGCGTGGTTGGGGCCCGGGACCATTTCCGGTTCCAGGAGTGGATCCCCGGCTCCGCCGGCGGTGACCAGCAGGTTGAATTGTGGGTAGGATTTGGCCAGTTCGCGGCAGCGTTCCATTTCGGAAAATGCCATCAGGACATTGAAATCACATTTGGCAGCTTGTAGTTTCGGTACGACCGCATCGAGTCCCTGTTTGGCGGACACGACATTCAGCCCGTCTTTTTTCTTCAGTTCCTCCACGTGTTCGTCGCCGATGACCATCGTGACACCGATCCGTTTGCCGTCTTGTTCAATGACGACGAATTTGTTGGTAAGCGATTCGTCCAGGACTTCGACATTGGCGCACGTAAACGGGTTGCCATCGGTCATTGCATTGACCATCGTTTGAGCCAGGTCCGTGGATGGCAATTTCAAGTCGTCCGGGCCCAGGCCAACACTTTGGTAATTCATCACCCGGCACAGGCCCTCCCAGGTTTTGGCCAGTTTGATGACTGGCTGCTGGCCAAATCGGCGGACCTGATTTCCGGCATCAATCGGCACCACATTCCAGCCGCGGCCCTGGATCTCCTTCATCACTCGATGCCGGCGCATCAAGCCACCTTTTTGCCGAGCCAATGTGATGCACCCACAAGGTTCGATATAACCATGTTGGCGACCAGTCACAAACAACACGATATCGGGTTGCTGCCAGTCTTTGCACAACGGTTTGTCTTCGGTCGCATCGTCGGCGTCCTGGACAATGGCCGAATCGGCAAAATCCCAGACCGACCAGGTCGCTGGTTTCCAGCCCAGGCTGGCGACCAGTCCGGAGACAAACAGGGTGATGACAAGAAAACGTCCGGCGATCCAGAATTTATTCATTGAGTTTCACGCTCGCAGGGGTCACTGCGTTAGAAAGTCAAATCGGTTGATAAAAGCTTACGGCACTCCGAAGGATACCGGTCAACCCGGTTCAGGTAAATGGCAACCGGCTTGAACACGAGGCTTCGTAGTGCGCACGATCGACTATGACGTCTCCGGGCTGGCGTGAATTCTACGCCGCAGTTCATTGCGACAGTCTGTCAGAAACTGCAGGTTTTCCTCGGACAGGTAATCAGGATAGGTCCAGCGTTGGCCATTCCACTGTTTCCCGTGGTAAGCCATCGTGACTTCGGCGTAGATCCCATTCCGCAGATAAATTCGGTGGTCGCGGTTTTTGACCGTTGCCAGCACGAGTTTGGCCTCGGTCAAGTATCCCGGGTCCAGATTCAGCGGTCGCGATACGTCTTGCGGGTTGGCTTGGGCATAAGCATCTTCCCAGGCATTGCTGCTCAATTTGCAATCGGCCAAAACTTGCGGATCGACAATCTGGTCGAAGGCGACCAGTTGTTTCAGCAAGCGGTCACCCATCGTGGATTCATAAAACCGGGTCTGGTGAAAGGCGAACTGGGGGCCCGATTTCCAGATCGGACCCCAAGCCGCTTCAGCCTGTTGGATGGCCCACGGGAACGCGTCGTCATAGCGACTGGTGATCGCCATCACCAGCATGACCGGCAGTGGAGGGCGGGGGTTCCCCATTCAGGTTCCTGCCTTGGTTAATACGACTTGCCGAAAATTCCTACCGTCGTGGTCGGGCGACCGGTAAACAGGCAGGTTCCGGTTTCGGATTCCTGGTCCAGTGGAATACAGCGAGGCGTGACTTTCAAGGGCTTGAGCACCTCGTCAGTTTCGGGACAATCCACGAAATGGCAGACTGCAAAGCCGCCGTGTATTTCCGGTTTGTCCTGGTTTTGGGGAGTAAAATACTGCTTGAATTCGTCCAGTGAATCAAACCGCTGGGTATTCTCTTCCCGCATTTTCAAGGCTCGGTCGAACAGACCTTGCTGCATTTCGGTCAACATCTGTGGCAGGGCCTGGATAAACTCGGCCCGATCCATCCCGGTCGATTTGGGTTGGTCACGACGGCCGACAAAAACGGCGTCTTTTTCGATGTCTCGAGGACCGACTTCCAGGCGAATTGGAACACCGCGTTTAACGTGGTACCATTTTTTCTCACCGCCACGCATGTCCCGATCGTCAACGAATACCTCGACAGGTCGGCCATCGTAGTGCACCGCCGAAATTTCCTGTTTCAGTTTTTCGCAGTGTTCCAGCACCAGCGCTTTCTGGTCGTCACCGCGTAGCACGGGACAGATCACCACGTGCCGAGGAGCCAGCCGCGGTGGTAACACCAGTCCATCGTCGTCGCTGTGGGTCATGATCAGGGCACCAATCAATCGCGTTGACATTCCCCACGACGTCGTCCAGGCAAATTCCTCGATGCCTTCCTGGTTCTGAAACTTGATTTCCTGAGCCTTGGAAAAATTCTGGCCCAGAAAGTGAGAGGTACCCGCTTGCAAGGCTTTGCGGTCTTGCATCATGGCTTCGATGCACAGCGTCGATTCGGCACCGGGGAACCGTTCGCCGGCAGTTTTTTCGCCTTTGATCACCGGCATGGCCATGAAGTTTTCGGCGAAGTCGGCGTACACATCCAGCATCAGCCGGGTTTCCTCCAACGCTTCTTCCTTCGTGGCGTGCACGGTATGCCCTTCCTGCCACAGGAATTCGGCCGTTCTCAAGAACAGGCGAACCCGCATCTCCCACCGCACGACGTTCGCCCATTGGTTGATTTTCAGTGGCAGGTCACGATAGGAGTCGATCCATTTGGCGAACATGTATCCGATGATCGTTTCGCTGGTCGGTCGGACGATCAAAGGTTCTTCCAGCGGTCCAGCTGGAACCAGCCCGCCATCGGGGCCCGGTTCCAGGCGATGATGCGTTACGACAGCACATTCTTTGGCAAACCCTTCGACGTGTTCCGCTTCTTTTTCGAGAAAAGATTTGGGAATGAATAATGGAAAGTAAGCGTTCTCGTGGCCGGTGTCTTTAAACATCCGATCCAGCACGCGCTGCATGTTTTCCCAGATTCCATAACCCCAGGGCTTGATTACCATACACCCTCGCACGGGCGAGCTTTCGGCCAGCTCGGCGGCTCGCACCACCTGCTGGTACCATTCTGGATAATCCTGTTCACGCGTGGGGGTGATCGCGGTTTTGGCCATGTTTCCAGTTGAATATTTGGGTTGTGATAATTGATAAATCTGAATCGCTGCCGGGGCACTCAGTTTAATCGTCCCGGTCAGGACTGACGAGTCCAACTGAACCCGTTGCGTCGCGGTTGAACCAGACCTAAAATCCTGACGCTTGATCAACGGTGGGTGTCGCCGCCGATCGCCAACCCGCTGCCACCTACCAGGAGTCCGCCATGAGCCGTCGTTTCGTGATCGAATTGACTGACGGAGAAGCCGTGGACCAGGTTTTTCTGGCCAATGAAAAGCAATTACGAACCAATCGTAATGGCAATCTCTATCTGCAGCTTCGTCTGAGTGACAAAACAGGTTCGATCACGTCGATGCTATGGAACGCTCAACAGCGGCATTTAGACAGTTTTGACAACGGCGACTACGTGCATGTTCAGGGTACCGCCCAGCTTTATAACGGCAACATGCAGGTGTTGGCCAAAAAAGTGGAACGCTCGACCGACCCGGCCATTGATGAATCCGATTTTGTCACGCTGTCCCAAACCGAAGTTGAAAGCATGGTCTCGCGGGTTTGCGAGATATTGCGGGGATTGTCGGATTCCAATCTGCGCAACCTGGCCGATTGTTTTCTGCTGGACGAATCGTTCATGGAGCAATTTCGAACCGCGCCCGCTGGCATCAAGAATCACCATGCCTATCAGGGAGGATTGCTTGAGCACGTGCTGTCCCTGATGGAAGTCTGTCTTTCTGTTGGGCCCCATTACCCTAACGTCAACCTGGACTTGCTATTATTTGGAGCCTTTATTCATGACATCGGCAAGATTCATGAATTGACCTATCAAGCCGATCTGGGGTATTCGACCTCTGGCCAATTGATCGGGCACCTGGTTCAGGGGGTTGGAATCGTTGACCAGATGATCGCCAAAACCGAAGCCCAGTCCGGAGAGCCGTTTCCGGCTGAACTGGCCAATCGGATCCGACACATGATCGTTTCTCATCACGGCAGTTACGAATTTGGGAGTCCCAAGTTGCCGATGACCATGGAAGCGATCACGTTGCATTACCTGGACAGCCTGGACGCTCGAATCCATCACGTCGAAAAATTAGTGGAAGAAGACGCGAACAAAGACAGCCCCTGGACTGTCTATCATCCCAATATCGGGCGCAAAATCTATAAAGGCGAAGGCTACCTGGGGTAGTCTCACCTGTTGCCTGTCCGTTGCCATCGCGACGGTCTCCGAACAGAACCTTCGCGATTTATCATCTGTTCTGCGCCACCACCCCGCTGCGGGTGGGCTATTCAACGTCGTCGAGAAGGTACGATCCAGCGCGTCTCGGCAAATGCCATCCACGGCCGAATCGGCCATGCTACCTGGGTGACGGTCGCAGCGGTCAACGCTATCTGGGCTGGTAAAAGCACCCCGGAACGGAAACTTCTCTCGTTCCACCGAGCCTTTTGGCAACCTACACTATGTTTATGAAAGAAAAATTGAAACTCGAACAACGTATCCTCGAACTTGTCCAACAACCCAACTATCAGCCGCTCAAGCCCAAGCAGATCGCCAAAAAGCTGGATCTGCTTGACGAAATTCGGGAAGTCAAACGCTGCATCAAGCGATTGATCAAGCTGGGCCGTCTGCAATACGGGCCCAAGCATCTGGTTCTTCATTCTGATTCTTCAGCCAAAGCGAAGAAGTCCAGCCAGTCCAAGTCGTCGACGAAGGAAAATGAAATCATCGGCCGTTTCCGCCGAGCCGCAGCTGGCTTCGGTTTTGTGACTCCACTGGAGTCGACCGCGACGGATCGATCAGAAGACATCTTCATTCCCCATGTCAAAATTCTTGACGCCGCCGATCGCGATATCGTCAAAGTCAAGCTGGGACGCCGCCAGGGAGAAAAGCAATCTGGACGAATTATCGACGTCGTCCAGCGACACACTTACCGATTTGTTGGTACCTACAGGGAAAGCAACGGTCTGGGGATCGTCAACGTCGATGGCGGCGTGTTTGATACCGGGATCCTGGTCGGTGATGCGGGGGCCAAGAATGGCCGACCGGGCGACAAGGTCGTGATCGAAATGGCTCATTTCCCTTCCGCCCATCAACCCGGTGAGGGGGTGATCGTGGAGATCCTGGGTGACCGAGGTCAACCCGGAGTCGACACGCTGAGTATTATTCGTCAGTACGATTTACCGGATTCATTTCCCGAACAGGTTTTGGCCAGTGCTCGACAACAAGCCGACGCGTTCGATGAAGAACAGCTGGGGGATCGAACGGACTTCACCAACGAAACGGTCGTCACGATTGATCCCAAAACGGCCCGCGATTTTGACGATGCGATCTCGCTTAAGAAGCTGGACAATGGACATTGGCAATTGGGCGTCCATATCGCTGACGTCTCCCATTTCGTGCCCCAGGGCACTCCGTTGGATGACGAAGCCTATCACCGCGCGACCAGCGTTTATCTGCCCGACCGCGTGATCCCGATGTTGCCGGAGATCATCTCCAATAACCTGGCCAGCCTGCAGCCGCATCGAGTTCGGTATTGCATGACCGCGATCATCGAATTCGCCGAAGACGGGATGCCAATTCATACCGAGCTCCATCGTGGTGCGATCAAGTCGGCCCATCGATTCAATTACGAAGAGATCGATGACTACCTGGAAAACGACCAGCCGTGGAAGAAAAGGCTATCGCCGGAGGTGTTTGCTCTCGTTCGCGATATGCATACGTTGGCGATGCAACTGCGGCGACGTCGGATGGATGGCGGCGCGATCAATCTGGTGTTACCCGAAGTCAAAATCGACCTGGACGATGATGGCAAAGTTGCTGGTGCACACACCGTCGACCACACCGAAAGCCATCAGGTGATTGAAGAGTTCATGTTGGCGGCCAATGAAGCGGTCGCAAGATACCTGGACGACCGCGATCTGAATTACCTGCGCCGGATTCATCCGATCCCGGATGAGCGAAAGCTGCTGCAGTTGACCGAGTTCGTGCGGGCTTTGGGGATCGAGTGTGATTCGTTACAGGACCGCCATGAGCTGAAACGGGTTGTCGAGGCATCCGAAGGCCGGCCGGAAGTACACGCCATTCACTTTGCCGTATTGCGGAGCATGCAGAAAGCCGTCTACAGCCCTGAACCGGTTGGGCACTACGCGCTCAATAGCAAGCATTATTGCCATTTTACTTCGCCGATTCGTCGGTATCCCGACCTTGTCATCCACCGCATGATTGGCGATTTGATCGATGGCAAAACACCCAATTCTGACTTCAAGCACCTGTCGATCGTTGGCAAGCATTGCAGTGATCAGGAAAAACGGGCCGCCGATGCCGAACGAGACTTGATCAAGCTGAAGCTGTTGAACTTTTTGCACGACCGGATTGGCAAGAAGATGAGCGCGATCATTACCGGCGTCGAAGCGTTTGGTGTTTTTGCCCAGGGGATCGAAATCCCGGCCGAAGGCCTGGTGCCGGAAGAGCTGCTTCCCGAGGACTCGTATTACTTTGATCGCGCCACCCGAACGTTAACCGGACACAAGGCTGGCAATGTGTTTCGGCTGGGCGATACCATCACCGTGGAAGTTGCCATGGTGGATCCCGACCAACGGCTGCTGGAATTCGGTTTTGTCGGGCGGAAACGAAAGACTCGCTCCAGGACGAACAATCCAGCTGCGGATGCTGGCAGTCGTGGCCGCGGCAATCAAAAGAAAGGCCGTGGTCGTTTGCAGGCCAAGCCACGGGGCGGGGCAGGCAAGTCTTCCAGCGAGAAGCAATCGAATTCCAGCCAGCGAAGAAAAGCCAGCAGTGCCAGCAAATCGGGGCAGCCCAAGTCGTCATCAGGCAAGCCAAAACGAAAGTCCAAGGCGTCCGGCCAGCAAGCATCCAGCAAGCAGCGCGACAAGGCCAGGAGCAAGCGGCAAAGCGGGCCAGCCAAGGCCAGCAAGAAAAAGTCAACTCGCAAGCCAAAGGCTCAACGCAAGTCGAGCTCGAAATCGAACAGCAATCCAACGTCGGCGAAACCGAAATCCGGACGGAAGAAACGCAAATAGATTTGTACTCGCTGCGAAAGATCGTAGCATGGCCGATTCGGCCGTGATCGCAACGAAATACTGAGCGTAGGGCGATAATCTTGCGGACTCGGGCCAATGGCCCAAGCTACATCCCGCGACCATTCAACAGGTCAGCCTCTCCGCAAGCGTTATGCAGCACGGCTGAATCGGCCACGCTACGGCTGAATCAGTTTTCGCTGAATTCGACTTTGGCAGAGAGGTCGACAGCCAGTGGATTTTTCAGATACTCACGATGGCAGTCAGCACACAGATCGAAATGCCGTTGTTGATAAGCAAACTGGCTGATTTCTTCCCGTTCGTCTTCGTCGAAGTGCTGCAGGATCTCGTTCAACTCACCAAGAGGGTCGTCGATTTCTTCCAACGTTCGTTCGTCGTAGTCGATCGCCACTTGAATCTCGATTGAGACGGAGAACCGGAGTTCTTCCTCGTGGATCGTGCGGCGACAACGATCGCAAGAATAATGAATCATGACTCCTCCTTTGAATCCTGCACTGGCAGCGCAACCCTGATCCGTTAAAGTTTGCGACACCAACCTGGCGGCGGCGAATCAATCCGTCGTCGAGTTTATCGTAACGGGTTGGCAAAGCCGGTTGCAAATCTTTTCCGGAAATAAACTGACAGCTGCAGAAATGCTGTCATTGACTTGACAAGCGTTACTCGTGCCGTAATGCCTCAATCGGGTCCAGCTTGGCTGCTCGCATGGCAGGATAAATCCCAAATAGAATCCCCACGGCCAAAGCGATTCCAAATGCCAATGGGATTGAAATCGGCACGATGATCGGAGTCATTTCCCGAACGGCTTCAGGAAGCGACAACATCGTGCTCGGAAACCAGGCTCCGATCAAATCGCGAACCCAGGTCACGATCCATGGGCACAGCAGCCCGCCAGCAATCCCCGTTACGCCGCCGACGGTCGACAGCACGACCGTTTCAATCAGGAACTGGCGAATGATATCCGCTCGATTGGCACCCAGGGCTCGGCGAATGCCGATCTCACGGGTGCGTTCGGTGACCGTGGCCAGCATGATGTTCATGATGCCAATCCCACCCACGACCAGCGAAATGGCTGCGATTAATCCCATGAACGCCATGAACATCAGCCGCGTTGTTCGGGCCTGTTCGAGCAATTCCAATGGCGTCACAATCGTAAAATCTTCGACGTCATGTCGGTCTTCCATAATCGATTGAATGGCCCGGGATGTTTTTAATACGTCCTCCATTCGTTTGACCCGAAAGGTGACCTGGCTGATTTGAACCACTTCGTTGATTCGTGTCCCGGCGCTACGCTCCATCGTCCAGTCGCCAATTCTGCGCCAAAACGTAGTCAATGGAGCGTACACATCGTCGGTGAAATCCTGGGCCTCCAGTGAACTGCCCACCGCCGCCCGCGTGCCACGCGGTTTCATCACACCGACCACCCGGTAAGGCATCCGTCGAATCAGAATCACGATGCCCAGGCAGGAATCGAGTGGGCGCAGCGACTTGGCAACTTCATAAGACAAGACACACACATTGTCGTCGGCCAACACGTCCTGTGTTTCGATGAATCGGCCTTCAAACAGCTCCAGGTTCATGACTTCATCGTACTCGGGAGTGCAGCCGATGAAATGCACCGAACGGTCGACTTCACCATAGTACAACTCGCGACTGGCATCGCGAATTCGCAGTGCCTGGTCGATGGTCGGGATGGTATTGAACAACACGTCGAAATCGTCACGGGTCACGCCGTAGACCGCCATCGATTCCTGGGACAGTTCTTCGGTGACCGGTTTGACGGATCGCAGGATGATGTTGTTGGTGCCCAGTTCCTCGATCTGTTTCTGGACAGTTTGGCTGATGCCTTCGCCGATCGCCAACAGCCAAACGACGCTGGCAATCCCAATGAAAATCCCCAACACCGTCAATCCGCTACGCATGGGGTGCAGCGCGAGACTTTTGATTCCCAGTTTCCAGATTACCGGTTGCAACAACTTCATCGATCCAGCACCTAGGAAGCGGTAAAGTCGAACTGGTCGCGAAAGTTGTCTGCGTCAACCAGGACATCGACGCCCGGTTCAATTCCCGATTTGATAATGACAAATCGTTCATTGTTGGAGCCAACTTCGACTCGGCGAGGTTCCACACCGGTATCGGTTTTGACCAACACGAAATACTCATCCTGCTGGAGTACCAGGCTGGAGACCGGTACCTGGACCACGTTGGCTTGACGTTCCACAAAGATTTCAACCTTGCCACGCAATCCGCCGCGGATCAGCGGGCTGTCTTCGACAATATCGATGAAGACTTCGTATTCAATTGGCGCCTGGTAGTATCGTCGCGGCAGCGGGAAAGAACTGACCCGACGAACCACACCTTCGATGGGAGTTTCCGGATCGGTGTCCACGCGCACGTGAACTTTCTGGCCAACTTCAACCTTGTTGATTTTGGAGTCGTTGACCTTGGCGTTGACCTGCATTTGAGTTGGATCCGGGAGATAGAAAATCGGCTGGCCGTCTCGAATCTCGGCGCCTTCTTCGATGACAATGGCCGAATCCCGGCGATCATTTTCATTGGCGTACACGACCGTGCCAGCTTGCGGCGCCACCAGTCGGCAGTTTTCAACCTGCAGCGTGTACTCGATCTCGCGCTGTTGACTGAGCTCCAATGTATAGCGGGATGCTTCCAGTTCCGATTGCTGCTGCTCGATATCCGATCTCAGCTCGGCCAACATGCGTTCACGTGTGAACTGAACGTAGACTTCTTTGTTTTGCAAAGCCAGGTCCAGGTCGGTTTGCGCGGTTTTGGCCGCGAATTCATCGGCCTGCAGCTGAGTGGCGGTGGTGTAACCTTTCATGTTCAGTTCATAGCTGAATTGCCGCGCCTGTTCGGCTCGTTTCAATCGTTCCTTGGCCAGTGAAATGGCAGCTTCCAGTTCGGCCAGCTCTTTGGCGTAGTTACCGTTTTCGTACTCGTCCAGCTTGCGTTGAGCGGCGTCCAGTTGGGCTTCGGCCTGGATTACCGACGCCTTGTCGCGGGCCACCTGAATTCGACGCTCGGTAAGTTCTTCGCGTAACAGTGAATCGTCCAGTTGGCACAAAAAGTCACCTTTTTCGACTTTGGTTCCTTCCGGTACCAGCTTCAAAATGGTCGTTCCGGTCCGCCCCCGACTTTTGACTCGGCATCGGATTTCAACGTTGCTGGAGCTTTCGATGTCTCCCACTTCATTGACCGAAGAGATGAATTCACCCTGGAACGAGGTGAACGTGATCGCGTTATCGCCGACCTGTTCGGATTCAGAATCGGCCATCCACCAGTTGGCCAGCAGGACTGAAACACACAGCAGAACAGCGATCAGCACAGTGAGTTTGACGAATCCCAAGTTACGTTTCATGGACGTTTGAGAATTCAGGGACAGGAAGTGGGCGATGCACAAAACAACCGGAACGATACCCGAATTTGCCAAACCGGCAAAACGGGGCACGACTAACGAACAACTTTAAACCGGCCGGCGAGAAACTGACATCTTCATTATCGCCAGTAAATTCCCTTTTGGAGGAAACTTTTTGGCCTCAAATCGGCTCGATGCCGAGGTAGTTCGGTGGCTACTCGTTAAAACCGGAATTTTGTAAGATGTGGCGATGGCTACAGAATCCAAACCACAAGATCTCCCCCCGATTCGGGTACTGATCGTCGACAACGACAAAGCTCATGCTCGCGCGATGCACGAAAGTATCGAACGGATCGGTCTGGACTGCTCCAGTGCGACTTCTGGCCCCGAAGCAGCCAAGCTGATCGAGGAAAACACCTACGAAATCGTCGTCACCGACCTGATGATGAACGATGTCGATGGGATGGAAATCCTCAAGCAGGCCAAGGATCTGCAACCCGAATGTGAAGTCATTCTGGTGACCGGGCACGCCACGGTCCCCCGCGCGGTGGAAGCAATGCGGGAAAAAGCATTCAACTTTCTCGAAAAACCCATCACTCCCAAACGCCTCCAGGCAGTGGTCGCCAAGGCGGCCGAATCGATTCAGTTGCAGCAGCAAAACTCGATGCTGCAATCGCGGCTGGATGAGCGATTCGGGTTTGAGAATCTGATTTACGCCAGCGAGAGCATGCAACGGGTGGTCGATCGTTTGCGGCGAATTGCCCCCACCGATGCAGGCGTATTGATTACCGGTGAAACCGGTGTGGGTAAGGACGTCGTAGCGCAGGCGATTCACCAAAACAGTCCCCGCAAGAAAAAACCGTTCGTCGGGATCAACACCGCGGCCGTTGCCGAACACCTGGTGGAAAGTGAATTGTTTGGTCACGTCAAAGGGGCGTTCACCGATGCAATTTCGGATCGCGTCGGACGTTTTGAGTATGCCAACGGAGGAACACTGTTTCTGGATGAAATCGGCGACATGCCGATGCCGACTCAAATCAAGTTGTTGCGCGTGTTGGAAGAACGGGAAATCACCAGGGTTGGTGACAACAAGTCAATCCCCGTCAACGTTCGTGTCTTGGCAGCGACCAACAAGGATTTGGAAAAAGAGATTGAAGAAGGGCGTTTTCGCAGCGACCTGTTTTTCCGGCTGAACATGTTCTCCGTTCATATCGATCCGCTGTCCCAGCGGCGCGATGACATCTTGCCGTTGGCCGATTACTTTCGCAAACAAGCCAACAAAACTCACGGTCGAAAGACAAAAGGGTTTACGCCCGAACTCCGCAAGTGGATGTTGAACTTTCAGTGGAAAGGAAACGTGCGACAGTTGCGAAACGTCGTCGAAAGCATGGTGGTAATGGATCTCGACGAGATGCTGGATCTGGATGATCTCTCTCCAGACTTGCAGGACACCGCCGGCCAGGCAGCGGCCACCGTTGACGATGCCGCGGGTGATTCTTCTGCGTCTCATTTGATCGGCAAGACGATGAAAGAAATCGAAAAATGGGCGACCGAGGAAACACTCAAGATGGCCAATCACAATCGCAAGGAAACGGCGGCCATTCTCGGAATCAGTGAACGCAATCTGTACCGTCTGATTGACAAGTACGGATTGAAGTAACACCACCACCAGACAAAATTATCCCGCACACGATTAACCAACCACCTGACCGGAACATCGGATCAGGTGATCAACGTTTCGGAACCTGTCATGACCAGCGACTTGCAAGTCCGCCCGATCCAACAACTATCGACCAGCGTGATCAACAAAATCGCTGCTGGTGAAGTCATCGAACGTCCGGCCAGTGTCGTCAAGGAACTGCTGGAAAACTCGGTCGACGCCGGCGCAACTCAAATTGAACTGTCGATCGAGCAGGGCGGGATCGAAATGATTCGGGTTACGGACAACGGGTCCGGGATCCCTCAGGAACAATTGGGGTTGGCCGTTACGTCTCATGCGACCAGCAAGATTGTTGATGCCGACGACCTGTTTCAGGTCGGCACGTTCGGGTTTCGCGGTGAGGCCCTGGCATCGATCACCGAAGTCAGTCAAGCCTTGATTCGGACCCGCACTGCTGATCAGGATTGCGGGTTTGAGTTTCGAATCAACGGTGGCCATCGCGAAGAGCCAGCCCCCATCGGTTGTCCGGTGGGGACCACGATTGAAATTCGTCAGTTGTTTTACAACACTCCCGTCCGCCAGAAATTCATGCGGACGCCACAAACCGAACGGGGGCACATTGCCGAAGCCTTCACTCGAGTGGCCCTGGCGCATCCGGAAATCCAGATGACGATGCTGAACAACGGCAAAGTCCAACTGCAATTGCCAGCTACCGAATCCTGGCGGGATCGGATTGAGTCCTTCTTTGGCCCGGAAATCGCCAACAACTTGATCTCGGTCAGTAATGCTGTCGACGATGTTCAAGTCAGTGGGTTCGTGGTTGACCCTTCGGTCAGTCGCGCCAACAACCGCATGCAATACCTGTTTCTCAATGGCCGTTACATCCGCGACCGTTCGCTGCAGCATGCACTGTCAGAGGCGTATCGAGGATTATTGATGGTCGGACGGTATCCGATTTGTTTCCTCCGCCTGGAGATGCCGTTCGAACTGGTCGACGTCAATGTGCACCCCGCCAAGCTGGAAGTTCGATTCCAGAATGGAGGGCAAATCTACAGCCAGTTGCTGGGAACGGTTCGCAATCGTTTCCTGACCACGGACTTGACGTCGCGTGCGCAGTTGGCCAAGCCGGAACAACCACAGCCGTTCAAGCCATTTCCGGGAGGGAACACGCCTTCGGCAACGGGATCAGTAAACCAGACCGGTAGCAGCCAATCCCAGATCCCGTTTCAGTCCAATCCCAAGTTCGATTGGACTCAAGCGCCCCGGTCTCCTTTTCCGACCCCGGCAACGTCTGACGCGAGTTCCGTTGATCGCCCGCAAGCAGGCGGCGCAGGCATTTCCAATCCTGCGGCATTTCCTGGACCATTTTCGGCTTCGCAAGCTGCCGGTGACCCACAACAACGCCATGACCAAGCTCATGCTCGACCGGCTCCAACTCAGACGCCGACGGCGTTGCAGGTGCACAACACTTACCTGATTTCGGAAACGGATGAAGGCATGATCGTGATCGATCAACACGCCTTGCACGAGCGGGTGATCTACGAACAAATTCGCGACAAGGTGCTCGAGGGCAAGCTGGAGTCGCAAAAGTTGCTGGTGCCCGAACCCGTTACCCTGCCGCCTGCCGAAGCCGGGTTGGTACTGGAACAAGCTGAGCTGCTGGCCAAAATCGGTGTTCACGTCGAACCATTTGGCGGCGATACCGTGCTGGTCACAGCTTATCCCGCGATGCTGGCCAACCACAATCCGGCCGAGATGTTGCGGGGGATTGTTGATCAACTGATGGCTGGGAAACAACAGCTGGACCAGCGAGACCTGGTCGATGAATTATTGCACATGATTTCCTGCAAAGCGGCGATCAAGGCGGGTGACAAGCTGACGGCAGATGAAATCACGGCGCTGTTGGAACACCGTGAACTCTGCCAGGACGCTCATCATTGCCCCCACGGCCGTCCAACTTCGCTGGTTTTTTCAAGGGAAGAACTTGATCGGCGGTTCAAGCGGATCTGAATTCTCTGAGTTACAATAGATGTGGGTGATGTCGCCCCGGTTGCGAACCCTTGTTTTCGAAAGTCCACAGACCCCATGATTTGCGTAAGCGTCGGCCGCGGTCGACACCGAATGATGATCGCCGAGCATCGGCACCTGGCTGAACAGGGTGCCGAATTGGTCGAGCTACGTCTGGACTTCATTCGACGGGCGGTGAATCTGCGTCGGTTGCTCGAAGATCGACAATGCCCGGTGGTGGCAACCTGTCGCCGCAAGGTCGATGGTGGGCGTTGGGAAGGCACCGAAGCCGAACGGCTGATGTTGTTGCGAACGGCCATCGCCGACGGTGCCGACTACGTCGATCTGGAAATGGACATCGCTGATAAAATTCCACGTTATGGGAGTACTCAGCGGATTGTCAGTTACCACAATTTTGATGAGACGCCGGACAATATCGAATCGATTCATCATCAGATTCGTCAACTCGACCCGGATATTATCAAAATCGCGACGATGGCGAACAATCCGATCGACAACATCAAGCTGTTACGGCTGTGTCGAGACTCGGAGATTCCGACGACCGCTTTTTGCATGGGCGAGATGGGATTGATCTCCCGGGTGCTGTGCGGCAAGTTCGGCGCACCGATGACCTACGCGACCTTCAGTTCGGATCGCAAGCTGGCCCCTGGGCAGTTGACGTTTGAGCAGATGCGGGACGAATTTCGGTACGACACGATCTCTTCGGAAACCAGGATTTTGGGAGTGATCGCTGATCCGGTCGCTCACAGTCTGAGCCCGGTGATTCACAACGCGGCGATTCAGGATCTGGATCTGGACATGATCTATTTGCCGTTTCGCGTCCCCAAAGAACACCTCGAGGAATTCATCCAGATCTGTCCCGAGATGGATGTGTTGGGCTTGAGCGTCACGATTCCGCATAAAGAAACGTGCCTCAAGTGTATCAATGTATTGGATGACAATACTGCGGGTATCAAGGCCGCCAATACGATCGTGTTCAAAGGTGTCAATGCGTGCGGCTATAACACGGATTGCACCGCCGCGATGGAAAGTCTGACCAATACGATTGCCGAACTTCACCCCGACGAAGATCCTTTCGAGGGCCGCAAATTCCTGCTGCTGGGAGCCGGTGGGGTGGCCCGGGCCATCGCGTTTGGACTGAAACGACGCAATGCCAAAGTGACGATTGCGGCGCGGGATTACCGTAAGTCCGAAGACCTCGCCAATTCGTTGGAATGCGATTCGATTGACTGGTCGGCGCGAGCTAACTTTGAGCCCGATGTGCTGGTCAATTGCACGCCCGTCGGAATGCATCCCAAAATGGATGAAACACCATTTGATGCCGAGTGGTTTGATAAACGGGTGATCGTGTTTGATACGATTTACAATCCCGAACAGACGCTGTTCATCAAACAGGCGCGTCAGGCAGGTTGTAAGACCATCACTGGCGTGGACATGTTCGTTCGCCAGGCAGCTGAGCAATTCAAATTGTTCACGGGGCTGGAAGCCGATTCCAAATTGCTCCGCTATGAATTGAAACGGGCAACCAGCGCCGCCAAGAACTGGGGCCCTGCAACTGCGGGTGGGTCTTCCAAGGCCCAGCACCTGTATCTGATCGGCTATCGCGGCAGTGGCAAGTCGACGGTCGCACCACTGATTGCCGAACTGGCGAAACTGCCCTGCTACGACGTCGACGAGTTGATTGAAGAGCGAACCAAGTACTCGATCGCGGAGATTTTTGCCAAGTATGGCGAAGAAAAATTCCGCAAGCAGGAGATCCGTGAGATCGCTCGAATTTCCAGGATGCAAGCCAAACCGTTGATCATCTCGTTGGGCGGTGGTGCCTTGGAGAATCCGGACAATCGTCGGCGTATCAAACGCTCTGGCAAGGTTGTCTGGCTCCGCGCCCGACCAGATACGCTCTGGAAGCGCATCAAGAATGAAGCCGAGGCTGGCAAGATTCGTCCCAACTTGACTAAAGCCGGAGGTTTGCAGGAGGTCGAGCAAGTTTTGGATCGTCGCTCGCCCGTCTACGAAGAACACTCGGATTTTCAGATCGACGTCGACGAGATGCTACCCCACGATATCGCGCGAGAAATCCTGCGGTGGTGGTTGGGTGAAACCGAGATGGGAAGCTGAACATTGAATAGGCAGCGCCCGGCGGTCGATTGGATTCGTATCGGAGGCGCGGTTCGGCAAAATACAAAAACGGAATTTGCATGCTTGCCAATTTACCACTCCCGCTGACGTTGTTTTTACTGGCGGTGACCGGAGCAATCCTGGGCGCGTTGGTCAATTGGGCGATCTACGCCTGGGCAGTGTTCTTGAAGCGTTCGATCTCTCCGTGGCAACCTCGTCCAACCGAAGCCTCCCCGCGCCGAACGCTGGATTACTTTCCAGTGATCGGCTGGCCCGGTCGCTCACGAGACAGCCAGTTGCTGGGACGCGGTTTTTGGATCCGGCCAATGTTGATCGAATCGATCTTTCTGGTCGGCTTGCCCTGTTTTTACCTGTGGATCAGAGGCGGCGGGCTAACAGACACCATCCAACCTGGCAGTTGGCAAACAGATACCTGGCTGGCACTGTACACCGCGTTCCTTGCGTTGCTGTTCATCGCTACCTTTATCGACTTCGATGAGCAGATGATTCCGGACTGGGTGACGATCCCCGGCACGTTGATGGCGTTGTTGTTTGCGGCTCTCGCACCCTGGTCTCGCTTGCCGGAAATCGTCGGGTTGCGAGGTGCAGGGGTGATTGGGCATTTGGATTACCTGTCCCCCAATGGTCCGGCGGTTGGAGCTCCCAGTTCCGGGATGTTGTGGACGGCCTTGGCTATTTTCGCGATCTGGATCTGGGCACTGCTGCCCAAGCTGTCTCCCTGGTACGTCGGTTGGTGGACTTCATTGCGGATGACGTATGCTTACGCGTTCCGTCCCAAGCGAAAAACCAAGTGTGACTTACGTGTCCGTTATCGCCAGACTCCGAACGAGACGAAGCTGTTGTGCGGGTTGCTGGTGGTTGGTTCAATCGGAATTGCGTTGGCTTGGCAATTCGCATCACCCACCGCCTGGCACAGTTTATACGGTTCCTTGTTGGGGCTGGCATTTGGCGGGGCGATGATCTGGTCGATCCGGATCATCGGGACGTTCGCCATGCAGCAGGAGGCGATGGGGTTCGGCGACGTGACGCTGATGGCCATGATTGGCGCGACGCTGGGCTGGCAGGCCACGTTGTTGGCATTTGTCTGGGCAATTGTGGTGGTGGTGTTGTTCCTGATTATTCAGGTCATGGTTACCGGTTTTCAGGAACTGGCATTTGGCCCGTACCTTTGCGCAGGCGCGGTACTGCTGTTGTTCAGTTGGCAGTGGACCTGGAGTGGGGCCAGTGAAGGTGTGTTTCAGCTGGGGCCGGTATTGTTGTATATCCTCGCCGGTAGCCTGCTATTGATGGCCGTGATGTTGATTGGCTTGCAATGGTTCAAGCGATTGCTGGGTGTGGAGTGAGCGGTGGAAGTAGCTTGGGCCATTGGCCCGAGTCCGCGAGGTTTCGCTCAACGTTCAGCAGACCATTGCGATCACGGCCGAATCGGCCATGCTACGAAACAATTCACACAGTTACACAGTTAACGCCGACATTCCGCGTCGTTACTCCGAACCGTCCCAGGTTTCGGGATAGATCACCAGTTCGATTCGTCGGTTAGGATGGATCCCACCTTCGACTTGCCGGGCATGACGTGGCCGATTGCTGCCCATCGCCATCGTGAACATTTGCTGGCGTGGCATCCCCAGCGATACCAATCGATCGAAGATCGCCAAAGCCTGGGTCGCCGTGTATTGGTGATGTGAGATCGTCGATGGATTCAGCGGTGTGCTATCCCAGTGGGACTCAATGCCGACAATCTGTTGAGGGAAGTTCTGTCGAATGGTCGCGACCACACTTTGCAGCGCCGGTAACTGAGCCGGTTGCAGTTCATAGCTGCCGGGTACGAACAGGTTGTCCGATGGGAACTCGATCCGAATCACGTCGCCATCCATTCGAGCTTGACCGCCCGGGATCTGGATCTGATTCAGTCGCTGCATCAATCCGTTGTTGGCGCGAATCGTCGCACCGGTCAACTGAGTCGGGACTTGTCCGGAGTAGCCGGCCAGTTGCCCAGAGCCAGCCGATTGGGACAGCCGTTCGACTTCGGTTCTGACGGCCGCCAGTTGCTGCAGCGCGATCTGCTTTTCCTGCTCCGATTGTTGAATCTGCGAAGCTGTGTCAGCCAGTTGCTGTTTCAGTTGTTGACTGTACTGGTTGGCCAGTTCCAGCCGTTGTTTCATTGACGCCAGTTCCGTGTTCAATAACTGGTTGTCGGTGTCATAGGCGGTCAAACGCTGCTGCAGATTCTGGTATTGGCCGGCAAACTGGTTCAACGTTTGCGGATCGACCGTGGGTGCGCCCGTTCCGGGCAGGTTACCAAGCTGACCTGGTGAATTGCCACCCAAACCGTATTGGTTGTTCCCGGCAAAGTTCTGGTTGAATCCGGCGTAGCCAGCGGGTGTGGATTGGGCGTATTGGGAACCGCCAAACAGCCGTCCAAATGGCGATTGGGAAGTCGTGGGTGAGGTTACCGGCTGGCGACAACCCAACGGTGACAGGCTCAGCAATCCGACGAGCAGGCACCACGCCGCGCGGCGGCAGGTGTTTCGAAACGTCGAGTTATCGAGTGCAGTTTGAGTATTCATGGGCTTCCAAATCCAGCCCGATTGGGGGCAGGGAGATTGGGTTTTCCGTGGGCAGCGGCGACTTTAGAGATTTTCGTCGTGCGCGTAAATATCAGTCAAAATCCACGAAAAACCTGGTTTTGAGGCGTTTTTATTTGGGGAAAAATCAAAAAGTTTTGTCCCCCGCGGCACGTCGGCTCCGTTGAATCCTGAAATAGCCTCTCGATTCAACCACCGATAATCAACATGTTTCGCTTTCCAATCAAACACTCCCTGGTCTTGTTGGTTGCTGGATTGATTGCCGGCTGGAACGCCCATTCTGTTCAAGCCCAGGTGAAATGGGGGAGTCCCAATAGCGGTTCCTGGAGCTATGGCAGCAACTGGACCGGAGGCGTTCGGCCCGGAGCAGGCGACACGGTGACGATCGACGCTCAGGATGTGAACCAGCCTGATTACTGGGTCACGCTGGATATCAATACCACGGTTGATTCGTTGACGCTGTCGACCATGACGGGTGGGTTGAGAATGTCGGGCCGTACCTTTGAGACGACCAATGGAGCCAGTTTGTGGTCGGGCAAGACTTCCATGTTTAGCTCAACCTGGAACTCGGGAGGAACGATCTCCAACGGCGGTGAGTTTCTGGTGTACGGTGATGCAGGAAGCAACTACAGCACGATCAACGGTGACTTTGCCAACTCCGGAACACTGGACATCGTATCGTCCAGTGGCCTTAGCAGGTTGCTGGTCAATGGAGAGAGTGGCAACTCCGGGTTCGTCAATCTTCGCTCCAACAACGGGCGTACAACAACGTTTGAAACTAACAATAACACGGCATACAACAACTCGGGTGTCATTCGTGCTTTCGCGCCCACGACCGGAGCAGCGGCGGCCAGCTTCTTCCGCACCAATGACCTGAACAATACCGGAACGATCCGGAATGACTCGGGGGCTGCCATGATTTTTGATCGCTCGGGGGCCACGTATCAAAATAGCAACCAGATCCTGGGCGGTTCGGGTGGAATCTACTTTGACAATCTCGGCCAGTTCCACAACACGAGCTCTGGAGTGATTCAGTCTGTCTATGCGCGATTCGATGGCAATGGAGCCAGCGTATCTTCGCTGACCAATGATGGAACGATCGTTTCGACGGGAAATCCCATTCGGTTTCAACAACTTACCCTGACCAACAACGGCACGATTTCAGGAACAGGAACCAGTGGATTCGAATTGTCCGGGGTGATCTACAACCACGCGGGAGGATTGACCGGTTTTGGTTCGATAGACATTACTGGCAGCACCGTGACGCTGAATTCAGACCTGTCCGTGGCTGGAAACAGCAGCTTGGCCGGATCGACCTTTCATGGATCAGGGGCTTTGAGAACTACTGCGGGATCGACGATAGACATTCGTGGGCTAAATAGCAACGCATTATTCGAGAATTCAGGCAACGCAACCAGCTTGAACATTGGAGGATCGTTCAACCAACAGTTCTCGCAAGGACTGACCAATGCCAGCACAGGTACCCTGGCATTCGAGGCCATTGCCAACTCTTCAGGCGGCTTCCTGGAGATCGATGTTGCTGGTGACATGGACAATCACGGCCTGTTGAGTCTCAATAGTTCTTCCCAGTACACCAATCGATCGGGAATTATCAACCTGGAGCATTCGGGTGGCACATTGACGAATCATGCGGGAGGCGTGATTCAGTCCAATATGGGCAGTTCCAATTACTTCACCTACAACCGATTGCGGACCGATCACCTGGTCAATCACGGCACGCTGGTCAACAACTCACCGGGTTGGTTTTACCTGGACCGAGCCGGTGCGGTTTACGAAAATCACGGTCTGATCGATGGGGCCAGCAGCCATTTTTA
>CAZJEK010000035.1:0-6720 GCA_964545005.1 uncultured Pirellulaceae bacterium | reverse complement strand
GGGTATCACTTCAACTTTTTCGGCGAAGATCGAGCCACTTCCACCTTCTCCAATGCCGGCACGATCAATCCGATCAGCGGTGGGTTATCGCTGGTCGGATTCAATACGATCGACAACTCGGGCAACATTCACGTGACGGGCTCCAATTTCGGTGTCTCCCAATTCAACACGTTCAGCAACTCGGGTGCGATTCAACTGGGCAGCAACCGCACGCTGAGTTTCTCGGGCGGGACTTACAACCATCAAACCGGCGCTGCGATTACCGGCGGCGATACGCTCAGTTTCGCATCAACGGCGATCAACCTGGGGACCGATTTCACCACCGACTTTGCCACGGTCAACGTCTCTAACGGAACGATCAATGGTCCTGGGATGGTGCACAATGCCAGCGGAACAGAGTTGAACTTGACGAACACCACGGTCAACACCCCATTTCACAATCGCGGAAACCTCAACGTGAATGGGATTGGAATCAGCAATTCCAGCTATCTGAACCAAGGCTTGGTGAACACGGCCAGCGGCGCGGTCAAAGTACATACCCAATACACCAATACCGGCGCGCAGGCACGTTTGTTTGTAACCGGAGACATCGATAACTCGGGCAGCATCAATTTGACCAGCGCGACGCCATATACCAATCGGAGCGTGATTACTTATCTGGAACATACGGGTGGTACGTTGACCAATCAGTCTGGAGGATTGATTGAATCCACGATGGCAGCCTCCAATTATTTCTATCGAAACTCTTTGCGGACCGATCACCTGGTCAATCACGGCACGCTGGCCAACAACTCACCGGGTTGGTTTTATCTGGACCGAGATGGAGCGGTATATGACAATCACGGTTTGATCGATGCGGCCAGCAGCCATTTCTATTTCGAAGACGTGGGGCATCTTGCAAACCACGTTGGCGGCACGATTCAAGGTTTTCATTTTAATATCTACGGCCAAGATCGAGCCACTTCCACTTTCTCCAATGCCGGCACGATCACTCCGACCAGCGGTGGATTATCCTTGGTCAGATTCGATACGATCGACAACACGGGCAACATCCACGTGACGGGATCCAATTTTGGTGTGTCCCAATTCAACACGTTCAACAATTCGGGTGCGATTCAACTGGGCAGTAACCGAACGCTGAGTTTTTCGGGCGGTACGTATAACCATCAAGCCGGTGCTGCGATCACCGGCGGTGATACGCTGACATTCGGTTCCACCGCGATCAATCTGGCGACCGATTTCACGACTGACTTTACCAATGTGAACATCACCAACGGCACGGTTAGTGGACCGGGAGTGATCAGCAATGCAAACGGAACTCAGCTGAGCATCGTCGATACGACCTTCAATACGGCGGTCAACAACGCTGGCGATCTCCGGGTAAACGCGGTCGGAATCAGCAATACCAGTTATCTCAACAACGGACTGGTCAACTCGGCCGGCGGCAAGGTAACGATTCACGGCCAGTACACCAGTACTGGCGGGCAAGCCCGATTGAACGTCTCCGGTGACATTGAAAATTCGGGCCATATCAACCTGACCAGTGCGACTCCGTATACCAACCGCGGATCCAATGCCTACTTGGAACACAGCGGCGGGACATTTACTAATCACGCCGGTGGGACAATCGAATCCACCAAGGCACCTTCCAATTTCTTTTGGCAAAACTATCTGCGGACCGATCATCTGGTCAACCATGGCACGATTGCTAATAACTCACCAGGCTGGTTTTACCTGGACCGAGCAGACGCGACCTATGAGAACCATGGCTTGATCACTGCTGCGACCAGTCACATCTATTTTCAGAATATGGATTCCTTCACCAATCAGTCTGGTGGTGTCCTGGCTGCCGTCGGTGGCAATCTGTACTTCAACGGAACTCAATTCACCAACGAGGGTACGATTACCGGGAGCCGAACGGTTGTGTTCAGTGGCGGCGCAATGCTGAACAACGAAGGCCTGATCTCGCCGGGGCAGTCGCCTGGCACGTTGAATGTCAGTGGCAACATGACATTGGGCAGCAATTCGACCCTGCTGATAGAACTGGGCGGTACTGACCAGGGAACTAACTACGATTTACTAGCCGTTTCGGGCTTCGCCAACGTGGGTGGTTTCCTGCAGATTGAATTGTTTGATGGCTTTCTGCCAACGTCCGCTGACAGTTTCACTTTCCTGACCGGCTCAAGCATCGACGGTGCATTTGCCAATGCGACCGAAACGATTTCATTCGCCGAAGGACGATTTGATGTCGTGTATGGTTCAGGTGAGGTAACGCTGACCAACTTCAGTGCGGTGCCGGAGCCGGGCGGATTTTGCCTGCTCTCGATCAGCTGCCTGGCAATTTTTGGTCGGCGAAAACGTCGAATTGGGTCGACGATCGCAGGTAGCTTGGGCCACCGGCCCGAGACTCTGAGCTGTTGACCCTGGAAAGCTCGCCAACTGCTCACCGCCGAATCGGCCATGCTACTTCCGAGGGTTCGAAAAAGCCAACGAGTTGCCTATAGCCTGTCTTCTGCGCCAGAATCCGATCACTCCTCCAGCAATACAGATCGCGGCCAGGATCATGTACGGTGAAAACGGCGTGTCAGGGTATCGGACGGTCTGGCGGACAAACTCATGCATCAATCGAAAGCTTCCGTAGGCCATCAGGTACACGTGAAAGTGCTGGCCTTGGAGCCATTTTACGTTCGCCGTGGCCCAGGAAGTCGCCAGGAAAGTCAGTTGGAAAACAATCTCACTCGCCGCCGCTGGCCAGCGTTCCAGGCCCAGGTTTGCTGCCTGAGCTGCCAAGGATGCTGGCCAGATTTCCGCGATGGAGCGTCCCGGACAACAACCGTGAAACAGGCATCCCAAGCGGCCAATCGCGATCCCAACCGGTACCACGCGAGCGAAATCGTCGCCCAATGCTTTCGTTTCGCCGGCAACTCGTTTTCCAATTTCGATCCCCCACCAGCCTCCCAGCAATCCGCCCAAGACGGTTTTCCCGGCGATCATCCGCGGCCAAAAATGCAAGTCATGCCACCAGATTGGGGCTTCGGCAATGACATAACCCAGCTTGGCACCCAGCAGTCCGCCAGCAATGCCGCCCATCGCGACGGTCGCGAAATGGTCCGACAATTGACGTCGGCGCCGCGACCATAACCACCATGACACCAGCATCGCGACCAGCCACAACAGGCTGCTGGTGAAACTGGTCGGCAGCAGCCGATGGTCCAGTGTACCGTTCACGGTCAGGCCATCGCGTAGTGTCGGCAGAAGCTTTCCAGACTGCCTTCTGGGCCAATCACGTGCACGCAGCAACGGTCAACGCGATGTTGATCGTAAGTCCAGACATCCATGAACGGTTTGATGACCAGACGGAGGACCGACTCGGGGCCAATCTCCAGCTGCTTCAGCATCGTCCCCAGCGGTTCGCTTTCACAACCGCACTGCAGCAGATCGTCCACGTTGTAATTCAAGCGGTCCGAAAGGAACCCCTGCACGCTGGCCAGATCAATCAATTGAGCCAACCCGATCAGTTCGGTTCCCTGTCCACTTTCACGGCGCAGCAGGTATCCTACCGTGTGGCAATTCGGATCACCGCAGGGCAGGGGAGTGAAGTCGGCTTGAGTCACCAGGCCATCGGACTGGTCCACGACGGCGTGGATAATATCGGCAACGTTGAGACGGCGTTGAGGCGGACGCTGCGGCTGGTTGGTGTGCGAGTTTGATGATTCGAGGTTGAATCCTTGATAGGCTCGGCCCGAACCAAACATCGGTTGCCAGGTAATCCCCGACACCCCAGGGTTGTCAACGGCCAGTCGAAGGACGTCGCCCAGCTGTTCGCGATTGTGCTGGTCGACGGTCATTGCCAGGTTAACCGGGATCCCTGCCGCCTGGCAATTAGCCAACACCTGCTGTCGCGTTTGGCGTAAATCGACACCCCGCAATTCCAGTTGTCCGGCTTCCTGCAGGCCATCAAATTGCAGATAAACTTCCAGCTTGCCGTATTGCTGTCGCAGATCTTGCAAGCGTTCAAAAAAGGGATCGCTGGTCAGCTTGATGCCGTTGGTGTTTAACAGCACATGACCAATCTGATCGTTATCCAGTGTCCATTCCAGTAGGCGGAAAAAATCCGGATGAATCGTTGGTTCGCCGCCAGACAGTTGCAAAATGTCAATTGCCCCTTTGCGATCAATCACCGACGAGACCCGTTGGCAAAACTCATCCAACGGCAGCGCGTCGACGTGTTTGGGGTGCGGGCTATCGGCAAAGCATACTGGGCAAGCCAGATTGCAGCTGGTAACGATCTCGATCAGCCCGACGCAGGTGCTTAATTGATCCGCTGACGTTCCGCAGCAGCCCGAAGTTCCGCAGCTGTCCTGCGCCGTGACCAACGGCAGGGCGGAAGTCTGATTTTCGGTATCGCTGGTTGCGCAATCAGCACCGACGGACAGATGATAAAACTGAGGATCGCTATTGATCACGGCAGCAAAATCGCCGTGCTCGGGACAACGCTTGCGGAGAATGATTTCATCGCCTTCGCGACAGACAATGGCGGGCACGGTTGACCGGCAGTCAGGGCACAAACTGGCCGTCGTTTTGAGCTGCTCGGAGTCTGGAACGATTTTTGTCTCATTCATGCGGAGATTCCGAACAGCAACAGGGCGCAGGGAGAGACGACCGAAACGGGGAACCATACCATTTGCGCAATACAATAAAGGACTACTGTGCCGGCTCCACCAGACGAGGAAGCACTCGCGGCCAGCGTCCCCACGTAGGCGCCGTATGCACCACCCAACAGGCAGGACAGCCCCAAGGCACTTAAGGCAGCATTGATCCCATAGTCGCCGCTGAAGACATTGAACAACAGGAACATCGAGGGCCAGAATATGACGTGGGCCAGGACAAACGGGATGACAAACAGCCAGACAAAATGGTTGAAGCGCTTGACTTCCCCCAGTGGCTTCATCGGAGTCGTGTCTACGGCTTGTGGTGCTGAAAATGGATTTTCATCTCGATCCGATTCATCCATCGCAATCATGCTGGGTTAAGCTGGTTGACTGGTTTCCATCAGGATACCAGAAAAACCACTCGCCCATCACTGGCTTTATTTCGAGTCGAACACGTACTTTTCATCAAATGCCAGTTGCTTCGAATTGACCTGTTTCTCGGTTTGATCAATCGATTCTCGCAACCGAATGATTTTGTCTTCAGCGGTCAGGGCCAGGTCGGTGAATCGGTCGTTAGCTTCCTTGGCCGTCAATCGCTCGACCATTTTGGCCCAGCGTTCCTGATCGCTGATCGTTGCACGCAATTCCTCTTGCAAGGACTTCAACTGCGACCGCAGTGATTCAAGTTCCTGGTAATCCGCAATCGCCTGTTCGATGAACACTCGGGCCTTGGCATCGATGGCAACATTTCCACGTTTCCACTTGTCATAAGAGTCCCGAGCGGTGGCAACGCTAACTTGTTTCTTAAATTCAGCGGTCGACGAAAACTCAACCGTTTTTGTTTCACCACCCTTGAGTTCGTATCGGTAGACGGCCGCTGAGCAACGGGTTTTTTCAGCCGCCGGTTGCCAGTTGTCGTCCTCCCCCACCAACATTTCAACTTCAAACACACGCTTGGAGGTTGAGCCGTTGACCATTTTTAACGTGCGTCGTTGGTTTCGGACCGAGGTCAGTAGCAGCGAATGATGATCGTCACGAGTGACCGATTTCAACGCCAATTTGTCTTGTTGAACACTCGTTTCAATCGAGCACTGCAGGTCCCTGCCGAAGTCAATCAGGGCAGTTTCCTGAACAGGGGTCAGGTCGATCTTCCCGTCGCCGATGAACAATCCATCTTGATGGATGGCGATCGGACCGGGGATCAATACCGTCGAGGCCTGATTTGCAAACTGGACCGAAGTTTGTCCGTTGTCGATTCCGTTCAGTGCGTCTCCAAACTGGTAGCGATTGACTTGTTCGATCTCGGCTGATTGTTGGAACAGCGGAACCGACTTGCTCTTGCCGGCTTCCAGGTCGACTCGTTGTTTGAGTTTGATCGAAACTGAAAATCCACTTTCGCTTAAACTCGAAGCTTCCATGGAGTTGTTGCCCAGTTGGGGACTCTTGGTTTCTGGCCTACCGCCACCAAGTCCACCACCACCGAGCCCACCACCGCCGAACACACCACCGCCAATACTGCCCCCGAATCCTCCACCACCAAGGCCTCCACCGCCACCGAGCCCACCGCTGCCATACCAGTACCCGGGATTCCAACCCTGATACCAGTCAACCGCACCGCCTGTTTCTGTCGCCAGCGACGCAAACCCCGGGCTGGAAAAATCCAGTTCCGTCAGGTTCTCGACGTTGGCCAAATCAAACGCTGCCAATCCGTCTTGCTGGCGATGCGCTTGCAAAGGTACGAACAAGCTCGAGTGAAAAACGGCTGGTCGTCCTTCGCGCAACTCGACTTCGACATCGTTCCAGTCATAGTCGAACACGTTATCCAGATGGACCCAACCCTCGAGCAATGATTGTTCGTCCTGATCCTCGCGAATGTCCATGCGATAGGTGATTCGCCAAACCGGCCCATCGACGACGTAGGAAAATGCAATTTCGCGTTCGCCCGTTCCTTGCAATTGCACGGTCAAGGCGCGTTTATGTTTCGACCGCTGATCGATCAAGCCCTGCAGCGCCTGCGACAGTTTTTGTTTCAGTTGCGGATCTTGAAACGTCAGCGATTCCATTTCGT
>CAZJEK010000034.1:23546-28876 GCA_964545005.1 uncultured Pirellulaceae bacterium | reverse complement strand
CTGGAAAAACGGCGACACCTGAGCAAGCCCAGGAAGTTCACGCTGATCTTCGCAAAATCCTCTCGGAACGCTACAATCCCGAGGTTGCCGATCAGGTTCGCATCCTCTACGGGGGCAGTGTCAAGCCGGCCAATGCGTCGGATTTGATGGCCCAACCCGATATTGACGGAGCCCTGGTGGGTGGTGCGGCATTGGATGCCGACAGTTTCCGAGCCATTATTGACTCGGCCAGCGTAAGTGTCACCAGTAACGGTTAGTCCACGTGGACTGGGTGGCCCTCAATGGGTGCCACCCATTAACCGATAGTTAAAGATTTAACGGCACGGGCCTTCCCTGCCAGGTTTTTTGTACGTGACTTGTTCACGATCGTTTCCATGTCGATGATTCCAGCCGTTTTATTAGCCGATTTCAACCTGGGGTTGTTTGTCCTGCAGGTACTGCTGTTCCTCAGCTCATTCTTCCTGATTGCATTAGTTCTGTTGCAACGGGGCAAAGGAGGAGGATTGAGCGGCGCGTTGGGAGGCTCCGGCGGTTCAAGTGCCTTCGGTGCCAAAGCCAGTGATGCGTTCGTAAAAATTACGATTGGAACGGCGGTTGTCTGGATCCTGTTGTGCATGCTGACGATCGGTCGTTTTAATCCACCGCCGACACCTGAGCGAGCTGCCAGCAATAACGACGCCACCATGGGTGCCACCGAAGATGGAGAATCCACCGATCAGCCCGTGACCGACACCGAAGGTGCTGCTGGCGAAGGCGACACCGAAGGTGCTACTGGCGAAGGTGCTGGTTCAGGTGCGGGCGCAAGTGACGCCGCCACTGATGGCGATCAGACCTCGGGCGATTCCGCTTCCACTGACGGCGACAGTGCTGCTTCGGACCAATAACGTCCAGCAATTTCGATTCGCCCGATACTCTACCTCGATGGGAGTGAGCCTTGGTAACCAGCATGACGGGGCACGGTCAGGCGACGATTGAACGTGACCAGGTGCGCGTCGTTGTCGAAGCCCGCTCAGTAAACAATCGATATTTGAAAACCAACGTCACTTCGGACTTGGGAGCCACGATTGATGGGCAGATCGAAGCGATCGTCAAGCAGAAGGTTCATCGAGGGAGTGTCAATCTGCGGATCAAGACCACGTTTCTGGACGCCTCCAATCGATACCGACTGAACGAAGCTGCGATACGTCAGTATTGGCTTCAGCTGACCGAAATTGCTCAGTCCAGCCAATCGGTGAACGTTGAATCGGTGTTGCAGTTGCCGGGCGTTGTCGACGAAACGGGCATTACTGAGTTGGATGAAGACTCCTGGGCGGTCATTCGCGAGGCCGTCGAGGCTGCCCTTGATCGGATGAATGAAATGCGAGCCGTCGAAGGCGAAGCGATGAAGTCCGATATGTTGGGAAACATCGAAGCCATCACCAAACAATTGGAAGGTGTCCGCCAGCAGGCCCCGCGAGTGGTAGAGCAGTATTCGGGCCGGATGACGGAGCGAATCAACAAACTGCTAAGCTCTTATGACGTTTCCGTAACGCCTGCCGACATCGTCAAGGAAGTTGGCGTGTTCGCTGATCGTTGCGATGTTTCCGAAGAAACGGTCCGCCTGGGGACTCACCTAAGCCAGTTTCGGGTCGTCATTGAGCAGCCACGGCCGGGTAAGAAACTGGACTTCCTGGTTCAGGAAATGTTGCGCGAAACCAATACGATCGGCTCCAAAGCCAACGATGCTGAGATTGCCAAGCACGTCGTGGAGATTAAAACGTCGATCGAACGTATCCGGGAAATGGTTCAGAATATTCAATAGCCCATGTCCAAGCCGGGGAAACTCGTCATCATTTCTGGCCCTTCTGGGGTTGGAAAAACCACGGTGCTACAGAAATTGTACGAACGGTGCCGACTGCCATTGGTTGCCAGCGTTTCGGCGACGACTCGGCCAATGCGACCCGGCGAAATCGAAGGTGTCAATTACCATTATTTGACCGATGACCAGTTCCAGCAGCATCGGGCGCAGGACAATTTCCTCGAATGTGTTGAGGTTTTTGGCCGCGGGCACTGGTATGGGACTTTGCGCGAGCCAGTTAGCACTGGTCTTTCGGAAGGAAAATGGGTAGTCTTGGAGATCGATGTCGAGGGGGCTGAGAAAGTCTTGAAACATCACCCTGAGGCAATCACAATCTTCATCCACCCTGGCAGCATCGAAGAACTCGAGCGTCGCTTGCGAGGTCGGGGGACGGAGACCGAATCCGCGTTGCAACGGCGACTGGAAGTCGCTCAACGAGAGCTGGATGCCGCCGCGACATACCAGCACATTGTTATTAACCATTCGGTCGATCAGACCGTTGAAGACATCTGCCAGCTACTTGAAGCTCTGGAGAATTAACTGCGTATGTACGAAGAATTGAAAGAAGAAGAGATCGTTCGCAAAGTCGGCGGTCGATTCAAATTGTCGACGCTGATCCAAAAACGAATGGTTCAGTTGAATAAAGGGGCTCGGCCTCTGATCGACACGACCGAAGAAGACAAGATGGCGATCGTGCTGCAGGAAATCCTGCACGACAAAATCTTCCTCGATACCGACGCCAATGTTGGATTCTCGGATTCGCCTGATCTGGAAGATGCCGGCAATATCAATCTGGACGATCTATAACAGCCGTTCGGATTCATCCCTGACAACGCTCATCGCGTCCTCGCGGTGGGCGTTTTGTTTTAAACTGACTATCCCTTGTTGTGCCGCTGAGGTCCGTCATGGAAAAGCCAGCCATCATCGTTGCCGTCACCGGAGGTATTGCCGCTTTTAAATCTGCGGCCCTGACCAGCCAGTTGGTTCAACAGGGGTTTTCGGTGACGGTGGTGATGACACCCAGCGCCGAAAAGTTTGTCGGGGCAGCGACGTTCCGGGCCCTGACGGGCAAACCGGTCGTGACCGATCTGTATGATCCGGCCTTTGCCCTGGGCGCCCATATTGAACTGGCTCGAAGTCATTCGCTGCTTTGTGTAGCACCGGCAACGGCCAACTTCATCGGCAAAGCTGCCAATGGGATTGCCGACGACCTGCTCACGACGTTGTACTTGTGCTTCACCGGCCGTGTTGTCGTTGCGCCAGCGATGAATGTTGAGATGTGGAATCACCCTGCGGTCAAGCGGAACATTGAACAGCTCCGTGAGGACGGAGTGGACTTGATCGATCCTGCCTCGGGGTGGCTTAGTTGTCGTGTCGAAGGCAAGGGGCGAATGGCGGAGCCGGAATTGATTTTTCAGCGATTGACCGAGACGGCGACGTAGGTAACTTGGGCCAGTGGCCCGAGTGGCAATCGCGGCATAGGAAACGTTGTTTTTGTTGTTGCGTTCGCAGCCGGATCGGCGATGCTACCTGTTCACGGCCGGATCGGCGATGCTACCTGTTCGCAGCCGGATCGGCGGTGCTACCTGTTCACGGCCGGATCGGCCATGCTACCTCCCAACCTATCCAATCCGATGGCCAAAATCCTGATCACGTCCGGTCCGACTCGCCAGTACCTTGACCCGGTACGCTATATCAGCAATGCATCCAGCGGTCAGATGGGACGCTGTCTGGCCCAGGCGGCATTGGATGCGGGGCATCAGGTTGTTGTCGTCAGTGGGCCGGTGATGGTGGACTATCCTGCCGCTGCCCAGCTGGTGCCAGTCGTGTCGACCGAAGACATGTTGCAAGCGGCCACCGAACAGTTTGCTGATTGCGATGGCTTGATCGGAGCCGCGGCACCGTGCGATTATCGACCCGTCAACGTGGCCGATCACAAGCTGAGAAAAACGGGCCAGCCGTTGATGTTGGAATTGGTGGAAACCCCGGATGTGGTTGCGACTCTGGGCGCGGCCAAGCGTCCTGATCAGTGGACGGTCGGGTTTGCGCTGGAAACCGAAGACGCTCGCTTTCGCGCGATCGGAAAGCTGCAGCGAAAAAATTGCGACCTGGTAGTACTTAACGGAGTCACCGCGATTGACTCGACCGAAAACTCAATTGAGATCATCGATCCTGCTGGGGAAACCGTGTGCCACAGTTCGGGGCCAAAAGAGGAAGTCGCGCGCGCGATCATCCGCACGATTGACGTTCGGTTTTAGTGGGCTGGAGGCAGATACTCTCCCTTGAGAGAGTCGGCCGAGTCGGCCTATCAGGGCCGGAGAGGGTTTGGGTAAACCCTCCCCTCGCGATGGCTCGACCCTCCCACGGGAGGGTGTCGTCGCAACCTTCGCGGAGAAGCTGACTTTTTTTGTCCAGCTGAACTGGTTGACGCTCGTGTTGAATTGTCGATGGCCTCGTTTTCTGCAAATCGAATCTTGTTGATCATGTTAATCTTGTCCATCCTGTCCTTTTTTGGCCGCGCTCACGATGGACAGCTTACGCAAGTTTCACTTGGAAGTTTGACAGGATGTTCAGGATCAACAAGATTGACGAGATGCTTCCTGGTGTTGGATCCCTGAGACGACGAATCGGGCGAATGACAAAACTTACGCGGAGCCAACGGCGACATTCAGCACACTGCCGATGGCGCGGAGCGCCCGCACGGTGTTGGCGACTTCGTGCACGCGTATCACCTGGACGCCTTGCTGGTACAGCCAGACGGACATCGCCAACGTCCCGGCATCGCGATCGGCGTCGGGGTCTTCCAGGACCTTCGCGATGAAGCCCTTGCGAGAATGCCCGACCAGAATCGGCGATCCCAATTGGGTGAACCGGTGGCAGCGGGCCAGCAGTTGCAGATTGTGCAGGTGTGTCTTTCCGAAACCGATTCCCGGATCCAGGCAGATGCGATCATGTTCAATGCCTGCCTGCAACAAAGTTGCTTGTCGCCGGTTCAGGTAGGCAAAGATCTCTTCGACAACGTCGTCGTATTGCGGATTGTCCTGCATCGTTTGCGGCGTGCCCTGCATGTGCATCGCGCAGATACCGGCTTGGGATTCGAGGGCGACCGAAACCATGTCGGGGTCACCTTCGAGGCCGGTAACATCGTTGATAATTTCGGCGCCGGCTGCGATCGCGGCCGCGGCCACGCTGGCTTTGGATGTGTCGATCGAGATCGGTACGTCGCAGGATTCGGTGAGGCCGCGGATAACAGGTACGACTCGACGGATTTCTTCGTCGGCATCTACCGGCTGGCTGTAAGGTCGGGTGCTTTCCCCGCCGACGTCGATGATCGCCGCGCCCTGCTGAGCCAGCTGCAAGCCTTGCGCGATTGCGGCGTCAGGTGCGAAAAACTTCCCGCCATCGGAAAAGCTGTCGGGGGTCGCGTTCACGATTCCCATCACGGCAGGGCCTCGCGTGAAATCCAGCTGGCGGGTTTTCAATTTCCAACAAC
>CAZJEK010000034.1:20572-23536 GCA_964545005.1 uncultured Pirellulaceae bacterium | reverse complement strand
GCAGGTGGCAGCTGGTTGTGGGGCATCAACGGTCCAGTTCAATCTGGTGGAAGATCGGTAGATGCCGATAGTAAACTTCCAACGTACAAACTGCCAGCGAGGTGGTATAGATTCGACCGCCCCGGGATCCCCATTCAAAATCGCCCGGAGTCCAGCTGCCCGGATAACGTCCGCCCGTTTGTTGAGTTGAAATCAGCAGTGAACGTGTCCGTTCATTCCATTTTTCCCAGGCGTTGCCGCCGTAATGGTGCATGACCTGGGTGCCGTAGTACCAGTAGTACAGGTTTGGGTCGCGCCGCGATGGGAGGTGATCGGTGATCAGCCATTTAACGGCGGCGTCCAGTCGCGGATCGTTTTTCGTCCAGCCCAGGTACATCCGGCACAGGATCGCTTCGGCAGTCATCGAGGGCGTTGCTTCTCGGCCAGGAAGGTAGCTGTAAGCGGCCCCGGTGGGCAGTCGGGTTTGCCGTCGGTTGTCAAAGCGGGCTTCCGCCGTCACCAGGTCCAGGAAGTAGTCGGCCAGCTTGACGGTGGCTTCGTCGATTTCGATCAGGCCATTGGAAGCGCGGGCGCTTTGTAGCGCCATCATCTGCCAGCCAAACACGCTGGTGTCGCCAGGGTCGCCAGGCTGATACCGCCAACCTCCCTTGCCGTGTTGAGCGGCTTCGATGAATTTGATCGCCCGTTGTGCTGGATCGATAAACTGTTGATCGCCGGTCAGGGCCAGCGCTTCGCAGAGCACGATGGTGGCTTGACCGTGGGCGTACATGCCGGGATTTCCAGTGTCCTTTCCGCGGAGGTCGCCGTTGGATTTTTGGACTTTCAGCAACCAGGCCAGTCCACGGGCAACGGTTTCCTTGTAGGTTCCGAACTCCTGCGTCTGTCCAGCACCGAGAAAGGGAAGTAGTGCCAATGCGGTAGCCATCGTGTCGCTTTCCAACTCGTCCGACGAACGGGATTTGGTGTAGTCCTTTAGCCCCCAGCCGCCATCGGGGTTTTGTACCGAAGCCAGCCAGCGGAGTCCGCGCGAGACGGCAGCTTCGGTAATCGTTGTTCCCCCTTGCTTGCGCACCATTTCCGATCGGACTCGTGGATCGCGGGCCGAAAAACTCATCAGCGGGCCGCGGCTGGTGGTGATGTTTTGCTTGACCTTGCTCAAGTCGGGCAAAGGAACCAGCGGACGAGGGTCGACCTGCAACTGCTGGGCGTCGACGTTGGCTTTGTGCAGGACATCGCGCAGCTCCTTGTCACCGATTTCCATCGGCGAACTCAACTCCAGATCGTCGCGCAATGAGTTGGTCGGGTCTTCAATGCGGATATCGCCTCCCGTTTGATCTTCCGAACCGAGGAAGGTTGACAGCGTAATGCTTTCCGAAAGTTGCGATGGATCGACCAGGATGATCAGCGCCAGAATCAGGATCACGGCCAGGTGCAGCAGGAAGCTGACCAGCCAGGCGGGGACGCTACTGACCCCGTTGCGCATCATGCGGGCGAGCGAGGAACCGCGACTGAGCCGTTCGAGTTCCCGTTCGCGCGCGACCAGCGAACTGGGCATCGGCAAGTCCTCGGTTTCGAACGGTTCGGAAACTGGCGGAGGTGGAGGAGGCGGCAGTTGGGCGCGGTCGATCGGTGGCGGAGGCGGTGCTGGCAGCGTGGTACGCTGAGGTGCCGACGCTGGCTGGGCGGTGTTTTGCTGCACCAGTTGTTCGGCGGCAGCCGCTTGTTCTTCGGTTAGCGTCAGGCTGGTCGGGCAGCGCCAGCAATCGGCCAGGCGGAGCCATAACCGAATCGTCATCGGTGCCCGGCAGTCCGGACACTGACACAGCAGGGAGGAACCACTGAGCCATATCGTTTGACCGCCGGACTGGATGGGGTGCGACTGGGTAATTGAAATATCTGCCAAACCGGATTGCGGAAAAACGCCGTGGATCGAGGGCGTCGCTGCGGTCGTTTCCGAAACCGATCGCAAGTTGATTTCCTGTAGTCGCGGCCGGGCTGTTTCAAATGTCTCGGCGTAGTTGCTGGTCGCATCCGACTTGGCACGAACCGCGTCGAGCAGATCGAGACGTTGCTGCAATGCCTGTTCGAGCGAGAAAGCTGGGGGCGTAGTTGGCATGCGGGTGGTCCTGGTCGCAGGTGAATGGACCTCCATTGTTGGCTGGAGAGCGCGATCGGGTCAAGAAATCTATTTGGAGTCGGGTGCTTTTCGGCGTCTGGGCGATGATTTTCAAGGATCCGGTCATCGTCGCTGTCGAGCGGCAAAATTACCAAAGAAAAAACCGCAGAGACAAAGAGAACACGGAGATCTCTGTTCAGTGATCTGTGATAGCACTTTATCAAAGTAAGGCATTGTCTGGCTGGGATTGAAAACTCACGCTTTGGATTCGGGAACTCCAAGTGGCCGTCTGGGGTGGATTGCCTGAGCGTTGACAGCTTCCTTTCTGGGTACCAGATTGCGACTTTTAACTCCTGCTTTTGAGGTGGCGGGGTCGTTGTGAGCAGGGGGCAATTCTGGTAGAATGAGGGCGTCCCAAAAACAGCATAAAACCTAGGAAAAACCGGGTTTTTTTGGTGCTGTTTCCGGCCTTTTCGAGGTCCGGTTCCGATCGCTGGTTGAACTGGCGAAGGAGGGGTTCTCCCCTACCCCAATGACTGGTCATTTGCGACCTACGGCTCCTGTTGAAAGGCAACCACTTTGTCGACTGACTCACAAGATCCAGATCACAACGACGACAATGAAAATGGCGGCGGCAACGGCGGCAACGGCGGCAACGGCGACATCGGCTTGAGGCCGGAAAAAGTCGAAATGCCGATCGAGGACGAGCTGAAGAACAGCTATTTGACCTACGCGATGAGCGTGATTGTTTCGCGTGCCTTGCCGGATGTTCGCGATGGATTGAAGCCGTCCCAGCGACGGATTCTGGTCGCGATGAACGATCTGAATCTGACCCCCGGTTCGGCACG
>CAZJEK010000034.1:0-20562 GCA_964545005.1 uncultured Pirellulaceae bacterium | reverse complement strand
TGTGCCAAAATCTCCGGTGATACCTCGGGTAACTATCACCCTCACGGAGAAAGTATCGTTTATCCAACCCTGGTCCGGATGGCCCAGGAGTGGAATATGCGGCATGTGCTGATCGATAAGCAGGGGAACTTTGGTTCGATTGCCGGCTTGCCACCGGCTGCGATGCGATATACCGAGGCCCGGATGTCGGCTGTGGCTTCGTTGATGCTGGAAGACCTGAAACTGGACACCGTCGATTTCATTCCGACTTACGACGAACGGCGGATGGAACCATCGGTGTTACCCAGTAAGTTTCCGAATCTGCTGGTTAATGGTTCCAGTGGAATCGCCGTCAGTATGGCCACCTCGATCCCGCCTCACAACTTGGGCGAGGTTTGCGATGCACTGGACATGGTGATCGAAAATCCGGAATGTTCGATTGCTGAATTGATGTCAGTCTTGCCGGGCCCCGACTTTCCCACCGGTGGTACCATTTGCGGTCGGGCTGGGATCATCAAGGCTTATCAAACCGGTCGCAGTACCATTCTGGTTCGCGCCAAGTGCGAGATTGCTCCAGTTCCCAAAAAGAAGAACCGCTTCAAAATCGTTGTTTCGGAAATCCCCTTCCAGCAAACACGTGACGGTGTCGTCGATAAGATCGCGACGCTGGTAAAGACGGAAAAAGTCAAAGGTATTTCCGGGATCCAGGATCTTTCGGACTTGAAAGAGCCGGTCAAGCTGGAAATTGAAATCAAGTCGGACGCCGATCCGGAAGTCGTTCTCAATCAGCTGTACCAGTTCTCGCCGCTGCAGACGTCGTTCTCGATGAACTTCATGGCGTTGGTCGACGGTAAGCCTCGAGAGTTGTCGATCAAGGATTTCCTGACCGAGTTCCTGCGGCACCGCGTCCAGGTCATCCGGCGGCGCACTCAGTTCCTGTTGTCCCGAGCACGACGACAGAAACACACGATCGAGGGTCTGCTGCTGGCATTGGCCGACATCGATCAGATTATCAAAATCATCCGTGCGTCCAAAACCCAGGCCGAAGCCAAGCAGGGTTTGATGGGCATCGAATGCCCGTCGTCGATGATGCAGCGGGCGTTGGGCGATGAAGGGTTCAAAGCCTTCCAGCAGGAACGCGGCGTCTCCGATGTGTACCGGCTGACGGCAGTTCAGGCCGACGCTATCCTGAAAATGACACTCGGCCAACTGGTCAACCTGGAACAGGAAAAACTTGCCGGGCAACATGCCAAGTTGCTTGAGGAAATCACCGAATACTTGCGGATCCTGTCTGACGAAGCCAATATCCTGGCGATCATCAAGGAAGACCTGGAAGAAATCAAACGCAAGTATGCAGACGATCGACGCACGGTGTTGTCCAGCGAAGAGTTGAGGAATATCGATCTGGAAGATCTGATCGAAGAAGAAAACATGGTCGTCTCGATCAGCCATCGGGGTTACATCAAGCGAACGCCGGTCAGCACTTATCGGGCGCAGCGGCGAGGTGGCAAGGGCATCAAGGGCGCCAAAAGCGAAGATGAAGATCCGATCGAGCACATCTTCGCCGCCAGCACTCACGATTATCTGCTGTTCTTCACCAACCGCGGTATCGTGCATTGGCGGAAAGTCCACCAGTTGCCGGCGCTGTCCCGGGAAAGTCGCGGGCGGGCAATTGTGAACATCGTTCAGCTGGAAGAAGGCGAATCGATTGCCTCCTGTCGCGCGATTCGTGACTTCGATGCTCCCGAGCATTACCTGGTGATGGTCACCAAAAACGGATTGGTCAAGAAAACGCCGTTGTCGGCATACGGTCGGCCGAGGAACAACGGCATCATTGCCATCAAGCTGCGGGAGGACGACGAAATCATCGATGTGCTGGTTGCCAAGCAAGGCGATGAGATTTTGCTGGCTACCGAAGATGGGATGGCGATTCGTTTCCGCGAATCCGATGCTCGCCCGATGGGACGCAATACCAGTGGTGTTAAAGGCATCTCTCTGTCCGATGGCGATTTCGTCGTCGGGGCGGTCGTTGCCGATCCGGACGCCACGCTGCTGACCGCCTGCGAGAAAGGCTACGGGAAACGGACCTTGTTTGGCCCTCACGCCGACGATGATTCCGAGGATGCTGATGACTCCAGTTCCTCAGCCCGTTATCGCACTCAAAATCGAGGCGGAAAGGGCGTGCGTGACATCAAGACGACCAAACGAAACGGCAAGGTAATCGGGATCAAGCCGGTCAATGACGACGATGAATTGTTGCTGATGACCGCGCGAGGCAAGATCCAGCGGATCAAAGTAGGGGATGTCAGCGTGATCGGCCGCAACACGCAAGGCGTCCGCATCATGGGGCTGGATGACGATGATACCCTGGCCGTAATCGCCCGGGTGCCACGTGACGAGGTGGACGACGACGAGGATATTGCAGCTGGTGTGCCAGCTCCATCCAGCGATGACAGCGACGCCGTGGAAGAAAAACCTGCAGAATCGTCGTCTCCGGAATCATCCGAACCGAATGACTCGACGGATCAGGGCGAATGATCCAACCGTCTGTTTTCCCAAATATCCGGTCTGGTCCGGTCCATTGACCGGGATTGGGCTGGTCGGATATTGCGTGCCAATTAAACTTTGTGCTGCTAATCTTAACTGGCCGGGCAGTTTGGCTCGGTATTTCAAGTCACGAGTATCCAACCACGACAAACTTGATTCATGGACATCGCAATGATCGGCACCGGCTATGTTGGCCTGGTGACCGGAACCTGTTTTGCTGAAAGCGGAAATAGCGTCACCTGTGTTGATATTGACCAGGGCAAGATCGACCGTTTGAACGAAGGGATTATCCCGATTTACGAACCGGGATTGACCGAACTGGTCCAGCGAAATCACAAGGCCGGCCGGTTGAAATTCACCACCGATACGGCGTCGGCGATTAAGGATGCCGACGTTGTCTATCTGGCCGTCGGGACGCCTCAGGGTGAAGATGGTTCGGCAAACCTGTCCGCGTTGTGGTCGGTTGTCGAAGGTATTGCTCCCCACCTGCAGGACGATGCCGTGGTGGTGACCAAAAGTACGGTCCCGGTTGGAACGAACCAGGGTATCTACGACAAACTGTTTGAATTGAACAACAAGCGGTATCGCGTTGCCAGCAATCCTGAGTTTCTCAAGGAAGGCGCCGCGATCCAGGACTTCATGTATCCCGACCGCGTCGTGGTTGGCGTTCGCGAAAAAGAAACCGCTGAAATCCTGGAAGAACTGTATTCGCCGTTTTTGCGGACGGACAAGCCATTCCTGTCGATGTCACCCTCGAGTGCGGAGATGACCAAGTACGTGGCTAACGCATTGTTGGCGACGAAAATCAGCTTCATCAACGAAATGGCCAACTTGTGCGAAAAGATGGGCGGTGATATTAACGATGTCCGTCGCGGGATTGGTCACGATCAGCGAATCGGGTTTGCCTTTTTGTTCCCCGGTGTCGGTTACGGTGGTAGCTGCTTCCCCAAGGACGTCCGTGCGTTGTCATCGATGTCCAAGGATCACGATCTGCCGCCAACGATCCTCGACGCAGTTGACGAAGTCAACGACCGTCAAAAACACTCGTTGCCCAAAAAGATTGATGCTCATTTCGGCGGAGATATCAAGGGCAAGAAGTTTGCGGTCTGGGGCCTGTCATTCAAACCAAAGACCGATGATATCCGGGAAGCTCCAGCCTTGGTGCTGATCGATGCCCTGCTCAAGGGAGGTGCTTCCGTGGTGGCCTTTGACCCTGAGGCGATGGAAAACGTCAAAGCTGAACTGGGCGACAAGATCGAATTCGCAGAAAGTTCGATGGATGCGTTGAAGGATGTGGATGCCCTGGCGATCAACACTGAGTGGGACGTATTCCGCCATCCTGATTTTGAGGATATCAAATCGGCAATGTCCGGCAACGTGATCTTCGATGGCCGTAACCTGTACGATACCAAGCAGATGAAAGAGCTGGGTTTCGTGTATTACTCGGTCGGTCGCCCGCCGGTGAACGTAGGTTAGCGAAAGCTAGATCACACGATCTGGGCCGTTCGTAGGTTGGGCAATTGGTAACGAAATTTCAAAGATCGCGCCGTTGCTGGTTGGGTTGTCAATGAGCTTGATTGTTCCATGCATGGCTTCGATCAGCGATTTGATGATGGAAAGGCCGAGCCCCGAGCCCCCAGTCGAGCGATTGCGAGATTTCTCAGCACGGTAAAAGCGATCGAAGACGAACGGTCGATCCTTTTCGTCGATTCCAGGACCGTTGTCTCCGAACAAAATGCGTGCCTGGTCGCCGTCAGTCGTCGCCGTGATTTCAACTTTTAAGCCATCACTACGATGGCGCATCGAGTTGTCCAGTAGGTTGCTCAGGACTTGCCTGAGGCGATCCTCGTCGGCGACCACATGAAGAGATTCGGGGACGAGGATCTTAAGTTGGATCGCCTCGGCTTCGGCGATCGATTCCAGGCTACTTGCAACCACCTCAGCCAGGGGAATCGCAAATAGATTTATCTGCAATTGGCCTGTATCCGATTGGGCTAGCTGTTGAAAGTCGCTCACCAGTCGTTCCAGTAAACGAGTTTCGCAACGCAGGCTGTGGACGGCTTCGGCGTCGGCGATCAGGCCTTTTTCAAAGGCTTCCATCAGCGAAGAAATGTTGGTCAGTGGAGTTCGCAACTCATGAGCAACGTCAGAGATCAACTGGCGACGAATTGAATCCGTGCGCGAAATAGTCTCCGTTGCAGAATTGAAAGCGCTGATCAGCGATTGAAATTCTGTGCTGCCTTGTTCGGCGATCGTCGGAGGGATTGTTCCAGCTTGGAGCTGTTCCGCGGCAGCGGTGAGTTCCTTCAACGGCTTGAGCGAGCGGCGCAAGAACGCCACGGTTGCGAAAACTGACAAAGCAAGAATGCCGACCAGCCACAAACCAGCTGCGTTCCAAACATTCGACGCGAATGCATCACCGACTTCTTGTTCAACACCGATTGGCAGCGCTATCAGATCGGCAAAAGGTTGGCCCGCGCGATCATGCAACTGAATTCCACCATTAACGACAATTTCATATTCAGCCCCATTATTACGGCGACCACCCAATTCAAATTGATGGGGCGCAATTCGTGAAACATTAGCCGACAGCAAGTCGTCGTGGGTCGTAACGACAATCGAATCAGATTCGTCAATCACGATTAAGTTGAAGCCCTTCAATAGCGCTCGGTATCGACCTTGGCCAAGGAGCGTTTGAGCTTCCTGCCAGCCTCCGTTGATGTAGGCTGACTCCATCTCTGGTCCCAGGGATTGTTCGAGCTGGCTGGTACCACGAAAATGCAGCTCCTCATTCTGCTGTTGGATAAACGAATCGCTGGCTGAACGGTACACGACCCGATAGACGGCTAGAAAAGACAACAAAGCAGTCAACGCGATGACGATGACCAGTCGTGTGATCAGGCTATTTCTCATATCGATCATTCAAACGATAACCAACTCCAGGTTCTGACAATATGTAGCGAGGATTTCCTTTGGGTTCAGCAAGTTTTTTGCGGAGATTCCAAATGTGCGTATCAATCGAACGTTCGAATCCGTCATAATTGGGGCCAAACACGTGTTGTAGCAATTGATAGCGGGTGAATACTCGCCCCGGTTGTGACATCAGCCGCATGAGGATCGAAAACTCAGTTTTGGTCAAGCTAACTGCGCGGCCTGCGATACTTACCGAGCGCTGACGTTCGCAAAGCTCAAGATCACCAACTGACAATCTTGCAGTTTGAGTTTCAAGATTAGACTGGCGACGTAAACACCGTCGGATGCGGGCCAACAGTTCTTGGGATCCGAAAGGTTTGCAGATGTAGTCATCGGCACCGGATTCCAATCCGACGACGATATCGTCTTCGGTAGACTTCGCAGTTAACATGATGATCGGTATCGCCGAATGTCGGCGGACTGCCTGGCAAACCGAGAGTCCGTCAACATCGGGCAGCATGAGATCAAGGACCATCAGGTCAAATCGTTCGCGTAAAACGATCTCGATCGCGCGCTGACCGTCGTAAACACACACCGTTGCAAAGCCTGCGTCGGTCAAAAACAGCGATAGCATCTTCGAGGTCGTCAAATTGTCTTCGACGATGAGGATGCTATTGCTGTTGGGTTGCGAATTCGTGCTCAAGTCAAACCTTTATTTCCGAAGCTTGGGGGGCACAACGAATTTCAGCTCCTTGCCGTCTCGGCGAACGATCAGAGTGATTGGATCCCCTGTTTGTGCCACTTGCGCGAAGACTTCTGATGGGTTGCCGAACGCGATTCCGTTGGCTGAGATGAGTCGATCGCCGCGTGCCAAGCCCGACTCATAAGCTGCGCCGTCCCTGAGGACTTGCTCGATAATCGTAGCGCCTTGTTGCTGGTCAAACGACATCGTGATGCCAACTGAATACCTGGTTGGCGGGTGGAGTTCCCGTTCGGTCAGTTCGTACAGTCGACGCCCCAATGCATCAAAGGCTTTTCGCTTCTCCCGCGTCGAAATTGTATTGGAGATCAACATGAACATGCATTCGGGGTTGTGAGAATGGAGGAATTCAAATCCGTACATATCACCGTCGGCAGAAATTCGATTCGTGGTGCCGATGAATTGGGAAGTGGATTTTGGAGATAGGATTTTTCCAGCTCGCAGCGCTACCTCCCATTGAAACAGATCCTTGAGCGTCGCCACTTGGCCGCCGCTGCCCATTACCAACCAGGACGTCTTACCCCAGTTGGGTGGCGAGTTTGGCTCGGCCGATTTGCGGAAACCATAACCCACCGCGATACGATTTTCGTCGACAGGATCACCGAAAAAGCCGGTGTCTCGCATGCCAGCCGGCTGATACAGGTTCTCACGTGTGAATTCCTGATAACTTTGGCCACTGGAAACCTCCACAATAGCGGCCAACAAAACCCATGCCGAGTGGGAATGTTGGTCGCCCTCGCCCGGCACGAACAACAGTTCTTGGTTCATGATTCGACGAACGGCCTCGCCGCGATCGATCCAACTATGGTCGGGGTCTTGGTCAGAAGGCAAGTCGTGAAAATCGGGAAGGCCCGAACGTCCCGTCATTAGATGGCGGATTGAAATGTTGGACTTGTCCGCGGGAACATTGTCAAAATACTTGGTGATCTTGTCATCTAAAATGAGTTTGCCGCGATCCCGGAGTAGCAGAATCGAAGCATGGGTAAAATCGATGGGTGCCGACCCGATCGCGAAGAGGGTGTCTGTTTCGTTCTGAATTTGTTGTTCCCGGTTGGCAAGGCCGTAAGCTTGGTGGAATACGATTTTGCCGTCGCGGGCGAGCAAGACGGCTCCCTCAAAGCCGTTCTTGGCAGCCGCTTCCAACTCCGCCTCCAGATTTTCCCAGGTCAACGCCACTGAGACTTGGGGATTGGATGGTCCTGATTCGATGGCTGCGATTCGAATCGGTTTGGCCGAAATCTCAAAGTTAACTTCGACCGGGCCCGAAGGGGTGTCAAACACAAAGGTGCCAGTTTTAGCTGTGATCATGGCGTCACCGATCTCATGACCGGCTGTGCGGGATCGTAACGCTTCGATTTGTTGCAGTAATTCGTCCTTGCGGTCGTCGGAGACAATCTCTTCAGCTGCAACCTTCCAATCGCCCTCGGTTTGCAGCAGCACACGTTCGAAAGTCTCGATCACGTTTTTTAAGTCGCTCGATTGACCAATGGCCGGTTGATGAGTGGCCAGGACAGCAATCACCAAGACTGAGTATCGGGTAAACAAGTTAAGCATCGTATCCTCCCAAAGTGAACTAACAGATTTGGATAGTTTTCCTGAGCCATGTCAGTTTTTTGTCAGGATGAAGCAAAAACCTGCTACAGGGGCGTTCTGGCAGGCTCAACCCGGAAAAAACCACAGAGACACAGAGCTCACGGACAGTGCCTTGCGACAAACTTTAGGGTTTGTACTGAATGGTTGCCCCCTCAAGTCGGGCATGATGGATAACTCACAAATCCTGATTTGAAGCTGTTACAAATCGGAATCGCAAAACGCTGGCACCGTGAACTGTTACAATCTGGTTTTCTTGACGCACTTTCGCCCCGGCAATCATGCTTTTTTACGCTCAGCTATCCGAGCCAGCGCTCGATTTGGTTACTGAAGAAATTGTTGATCACTACGTGCAAATGTGTCTGGGCAATTTGACTCCCAACGACTTGCAACAACGAGCTTCTCAGGCGGGGCTGGTGGATCGGTTGCAGGGGCTGCAGCCGGAACAGGTTGGCGACCAGACGATCGTTGATCGGCAAGCTGCTGATTGCTGTGTGGCCGGGATCAAGTTGTTGCATGGCCAGCTGGACCCCTCTCACGATATCAGCCAGACGATCAAGACGCGCGAAGGCAGTTACTGGCATGGCATCATGCATCGGCTCGAAGGCGACTACTGGAATAGCAAATACTGGTTTCGAAACGTTGGCCAGCACCCGGTCGTGCGAGATTTGCAGGCGAAGTTTGCTGGATACCCGGAGTCGTTTATTGATCGCTGCGAGGCGGCGGTCGAATCTGGCAATCGCACCGTCGACGAAGAAATGCAGGCGATCGCGCGGCTGGAATGGGTCTCCCTGTTTGAGTACTGTTTGCAGCAAGGTTTCGATCAATGATTGTCGTGTTAACGACGGCCGATAGCCGCGATGTGCTGGAACAGCTTGCCGGTCAACTGGTCGACCAACGGTTGGCGGCGTGCTGTCAAATCGATGGTCCGATCACCAGTGTTTATGTCTGGCAGGGGCAGCGCGAAACGGCGACCGAGTACCGGTGTTTGATCAAGACTACGCCCGCGATGTACAAAGCAGTTGAATCGCACTTATTGCAGCATCATCCCTATGATCAACCTCAGATTGTCGCGATCGATGTCGATCGATTTGAGTCAGGGTATGGTGCGTGGGTCGAGCAGATGACCGGGGAGTAAGTTTGGTTTCGTCGAAGGTGGCGGAGGCAATCTGCCCTGGCGGTGGTTGAATAGTCGATTGACTCGTTCTCTGCAAAACGCATCTTGTTGATCATGTTAATCTCGTCCATCCTGTCCTTTTTTTGGAGGCAGGCTGGAGGTAGATATTCTCCCTCTGCCAATCGGCTGAGTCGGCCTATCAGGGCCGGAGAGTCGTTTCGAAAACCTCCCCTCGCTGTGGCTCGACCCTCCCGCGAGCGGGAGGGTGTCTGCGCCGCAAAACCTTTGCGGAAAGACGACAATCTGGAAGCTTTCAACTCCTTACCTACTCACCAGTGGCGTCACCGCTGGTGCCAGAGCGTAGGCCGTCGGGGTCGTCATCGCCGCCGCCCTGGTTGGGTAGGTGTTCGGCGATGTCACCGGCAAGTTTTTTGCAGAGTTCCGAAAGCTGTTCGGTGTAGCTGGGATCTTCCGGATCGGGTTCTTCACGATTGCGATCATCGAGGTCGATGATGCCAAGATTGGCTCTTCGATGCAGCGTTTCCAGGTCGGCGACAACTTTCTTGACCATGGTCTCTGCGTTGGGGGACAGGTAACGCCGAAGACCGGACTGGGTGTCTTTGCCCAGCGCTTCAATGGAATAAATGGCGACGGATTTGAGCCGGCTGCGAACGGAATCCAGTTCGTAGTTGGGGAGTTCCAGTTTGTTGTTGGTAGAGGTAGAAACCGACGTCGCACCGCCCAAGCCTCCGCCCAGTCCCCCACCGCCGAGGGCACCACCGCCCAAGCCTCCGGCACCGAGGCCGCCACCGCCGATGGAGCCGCCACCCTCGGGTGCACCACCACCGCCAATACCGCCGCGACCCAGGCCACCACCTCCACCACGACCAGATGGCGATCCAGTTGCGGCATCGCCAGCGAAATTGGAGCCGGTTTGGACCAGGTCCTTGTCGCTGAACAGGATGTTGTCATAAACCAGTTGGTCCAATTTCGATTCAACTCGCTTGGACTCTTTTCTCAACGCTTCAACCACGAACTCGGTAATCGTGTTGGCAGCCGCGTCGTTTTCGGCCGGCTGGACACTCAGCACACTTAGTTCGTTGATTGCGTTGAGGGCATCGATTTGCAACCAGAAAGGTTCATCTTTGGATTTCAAGGTATCCAGCATGTGCTTTACTGTCTGGCTGTTGCCAATCAGCCCACCAACCTGGAACGCTCTTCGTTTTAACCAATAGGTCGTGGGGTCGTCGCTGGTTGGCTGTCCCAGCAGGCGGTTCAATTCCGCTGTCACCTGGTCGCGGACACCTTGGTCGAGTTGATTACCAGCTTCTTTGGCAATTTTGGCGTTGCGTTGAATGCCTGCCAGCGCGGCGATTTTGATGAAGGCTGGGTACCGCTGAGGATCGTCGGTGGTAAACGCAGTCACCAACGCCTGCACTGCAGCGGCTGCGGGTTGAGGAGCTTGCGAGCCGCGGACGGCAGGGGTGCTGTCCAGTTGACCGATCAGGTAGGCGGCGTTCAAGCGGACGGCAGGGTGGAACTCAGGGTTAACCATATATTGGGTCATCCGGTCGAGCGTCAACTGAATCAGCTGTTGGCGAACTGGGCCGGTGTAATCGTCGTCCAGGTAAGACTTCAGGAAATCGGCTCGTTGTTGACCCAGTGAAGACAACGATTGGACGTCGAGTTGCGTCATCGAAGGGAACAGGTAATCGGTCAAGTATTCCGATGCCGCCGGGGTCAATGAGCCCGAATCCATCGCTGCTTCAAACGCATCTTCGGCGTTTCGAATCTCAATTTTCTGCGGACGATACCGTCGGGAATGCTGCGACAGCTCTTCAGTGCTCGCAGTTGGAGCCAATGGCGGAATGACAAATTTTTCAGCAATCGTTTCGGCTTTGAAACGGCCTTCGAAACGGTCTTCTTGCCCCGAAACTGTCGATGCGATCGCCAACCAGCAGCAGGCCAGCAAGGCAAACGCCATCACAGGTCGCACGACGATGGGGGAAAAACAGTTGCGAGTATTCATTCTGCCTCCAGAAAACGACCTGCCGATTTAGCCGGTCGTCATCTTGTGATTCGATGGACGGGCGGTTGGTGAGTTGCGGAAACCGGAGTTTTTTCGAGGAAAAACAGCGGTTGTCACGATCTATTCCAATCGCTCTAGGATACTTGTTACGGGCTGAAAGTGTCAATTATTCAACGATTTTTGAGCCGATGTCTTAGGCTGTTTTCTGATTTTGTCGGTGGATCGGGACAGACCCGTAAAATCCGGCCTCGGAGGTAGGTAAACCTGTCGTGGCGAGTAGCTTGGGCCAGTGGCCCGATTCGGCAACAGTTTCACGCAAAATCGAATTCTCCATTACGATCACGGCCGAATCGGCCATGCTACGAATCGTTCGCCAAGCGAAACAGCGATAACGTGCAGCTTCAAGCTCGCCTGCCTGCGGGCACGAGGTGACTGGAATCTCCTATCGGGGGCCCGCCGGTAGATTTGTTATCATTGTTGCCTGACCTCTCCCGAAATCCAGAATTTTTGCAACCAAGGAACCGTAATGAAGAATCGTCAACTCAAGTGGGCCGCCGTGCTATTGGTCGGCCTGCTGGTCTCGCCGGCTATCGGTCAGGATGAACTGCCAACAAGCGATCTGCTGGACCTCGAAACAGCCGCGAAATTGGAACGTCAGCAGCAGTTTTTCGATATTCAACAGCTTCGCAATCGAGTGGGTTCGGTCGCTGATCACCTGGAGGGGATTCTTCCCGAGCAATCGGCTGATTTAAGCGATCAGGTGCTGCGAAGTCTGATCGAAAAAGTAGACTACCAGGAGCGTCAGGAGCGTCAGGAGCGTGATCGTCGTGGGCCGCAAGACGGGCGGCCGCAAGCAGATCGTCTTCGGGAGAATCGTCCTCCAGGGGATCGCGAGCGAGGCGATCGTCCGCAAAATCGACGTCCCCAATTAGTCCAGGAACCGATTGCGCCGGCCAGCATGGAGCCTCGCATCGAGCAACCCCGGCGACGCCCGCAGTCTGGCCAGCAACCGTATCGCGGCCGCCCAGATGCCAGGCCTTCGGCGCCTGATCGACGCCCCGACCGGGATCCGCGTCAGGCCGAGCGACGCGAGATATTGCGACATGCTGCTCGGCAGCTTGAGCAGATGGCCGCCGAGATGGAGCAGCAGGAGCTGTACGAGCAGGCCGATCGGCTGCGCGATCAGGCCAACGATTTCTGGCATCAGGCCCGGGAACGCTAGAGGCTGGCGAATCGACGGCTTTTTTGCGTGTTTGTTAGAATGAGCGGTTTATAATACAAAACCGACTTTCATGGTTTGGCTCACCTCCCCTGTTTCGCCCAGCCGAAACCTCGAATATATGACTCTGCGATCGGAAATGGCCTCGCTTCGCTCGCGCAATTGACACCGGAGAAATTGATATGGCCAAGAAAATCGATGGGTTCGTAAAGCTTCTGCTGGACGGCAAGATTGTCTCCAAAGACCAGGTGCTGGACGCTCAAAGTCAATCGACGCAGACGGGACGCCCGATCAGCCAGACGCTGGTTCAATTGGGTTATGCCACGGATGTTGAAGTCATGGAGGCGCTGGCCCGGTTCCACCGGATGGAATTCGTCGACCTGGAAGCCGTCGAGATTCCCGAGCAAGTCGTCGAATTGATGCCGGAAGCGGTTGCTCGTGAGAACAATGTGATCCCGCTGGCCGAAACCGACCGGGGTCTGAAGGTTTTGATGAGCGAACCGGCAGATGTGGATACGGTCGAAAAACTACGCTTTATCCTCAACCGCGATGTCACGGTGGCGCTGGCCACCCGGTCGAGCATCAACCTGGCCATTAACCGGATGTACGGCCAGAACGAAGGTGAATCGGCTGACTCGATTTTGCAGGAATTCACGGATACGGCCATCGATTTCACCGAAACCGTCGACGACGGGGACAGTGACGAAGAGGCTGACGAAAGTAGCGCACCGATCGTACGGCTGGTGCAGTTGATGATCAACGAAGCCGTCCAGTTGCGGGCCTCGGATATTCATGTGGAGCCGTTTGAGGATCGGGTGCGGATCCGTTATCGAATTGACGGCGTGTTGCACGAGCGTGACCGGCTCCCCAAGCGGCAGTTGGGGGCGATTATCTCCCGGATCAAGATTCTGGCCGATATCGACATTGCTGAGAAACGTCGCGAGCAGGACGGCCGGATCAAGGTCACGGCGGGCGAAAAAGAGCTCGACCTGCGGGTCAGTATTATCCCCACCAATATGGGGCAGTCGGCGGTAATGCGGCTGCTGGACAAGGACAACATCAAAATCGGTGTCCGTCAGCTGGGGTTCTCCGAGGAGACCTACAAAACGTTCAACAGCCTGATCCGCCGTCCCAACGGAATCATCCTGGTGACCGGTCCGACCGGGTCCGGCAAGACCACTACGCTGTATGCGGCGCTGAACAACCTGAACCGACCTGACCGCAAGATCATCACCGCTGAGGATCCCGTTGAGTATTACTTGCCGGGGATCAACCAGGTTGAGGTCAAGCACAAGATCGGGCTCGACTTTGCCCGCATTATTCGCTCGATGCTGCGCCAGGCCCCCAACGTGATCCTCGTCGGGGAAATGCGAGATAAAGAGACCGCATCGATGGGAATTCAGGCTTCTTTAACTGGACACCTTGTTTTCAGCACACTACACACGAACGATGCGCCCACCGCTGTTACGCGCATGATCGACATGGGAGTGCCCGGATATCTGGTCGCCAGCTCGGTCGTAGCGATCCTGGCTCAGCGGTTGGTGCGGACGATTTGCCCCAAATGTCGGGCTCGTCACACCCCTCGGCCAGACCTGATCAAGACGTCAGGGATGAGTGAAGAGATGGCGGCTTCGGCAACCTTCATGCGTGGTAAGGGATGCAACAGTTGTCAGAAGACCGGATTCCGCGGCCGCATTGGTATTTACGAGATGTTGATCGTGGATGCCAAGGTTCGCGAGCTGATTTTTGCCAACGCTTCATCCCAGGAAATCCGGGAATACGCAGTCAGCAAAGGCATGAGCACGCTGTATCACGATGGGCTGGCCAAAGTCGCCAAGGGCTATACGACTTTTGAGGAAGTCTTCCGAGTGGCCAAGCGAACCGAATCGGACTGATTTCGGCTGGTTGGTTCGTCGGCCAGGTTGCGCGGTTGGGGGATTGGGGCGGTCCGAATAGCGATTTTTTGGACTTGAGCCGGTTTGGCGTAAACAATCTCACTGTCAACCGAACGCTGCGCGGCCCAAATCAGGTCGAATTGCCGGAGATTGACGTTTTAGAAGTTGCACTTTTTGGAAACCCGACGCGTGAGCGAGGGGAGAACACGCATTGGTGTAGCCCTCGCTCACGCGTCGGGTTTCCATTCCCAAGCAACGACTGCATTGGTGAAACTTCGAAAGATTGATTCGGGCTCAGGACAACATGTCTTGGCCCACACGACCCAACTTCCTGCCTCAGCTTCACTTCTAATTGATCCTACCATTCCTGATTCCGCTGCAGATATGGCCTGATAACTGACTGAATCCCTACCAGCAAACCAGCTTATCAGCCCCGATATGCCGATTTTTTGTGGTACATGGGGTCGGTTGGTTTACCTTAGGGTTATTCGCCGAGTTTGAGATTAAATCTGAAATTTCAAATCTCAGATCTGAAATTTCAAATTCTCGATCAACTGACCCAATACCGCGACAATTTCCGAGAAAATCCATGGCCACAGTTCTGATTGACAAACTCCTGGAAGCCTGTGTTAAGCAGGGAGCCAGCGATATTCATATCACTACCGGGCAACCACCGGTATTTCGACTGCATGGTCGTCTCCGTCGATTGGAAACCAAGACGCTGGAGTCCGAGGACACGGTAGCGCTGATGAAAAGTATCGCGCCCGAACGCTGCCAGCGGGAATTGCAGGAAGCGGGAAGTTCCGACTTCGGTTTTGCTTATGCCGATAAGGCTCGATTCCGGGTATCGATTTTCAAGCAGCGTGGCGATATCGCGATGGTGCTGCGGCAGATTCCCAACGAGATGCTGCCACCGGAAGTCCTTGGCGTTCCCGAAATTTTCACCAAGCTGGTGATGCGTCCACGGGGCTTGATTCTGGTCACCGGTCCGACGGGTTCTGGCAAAAGTACGACGTTGGCCAGCCTGGTTAACTTCATCAATGAGCGGGTCGACCACCACATCATTACGATTGAAGACCCGATTGAATTTTACCATTACCACAAAAAGTCGACCGTCAACCAGCGCGAGGTGGGCGTCGACGTTCCCAGCTTTGCTGAGGCCATTCGCCGCGCGTTGCGACAGGACCCGGATGTGATCCTGGTCGGCGAATTGCGTGACCTGGAAACAATTGAGGCGGCGATTTCAGCTGCTGAAACGGGGCACATTGTGTTCGGCACCCTGCACACCAACAGTGCTCAAGGTACCGTCAACCGGATCATCGATGCGTTCCCGGGTAACTTGCAGGATCAGATTCGAACTCAGTTGTCGACATCCTTGATCGGGGTGCTGGCCCAGACACTGCTGCCGCGAATTGGTGGTGGGCGCTGTGCCGCGTTCGAGTCACTGGTCGTGACTCCCGGGGTGGCCAACCTGATTCGTGAAAACAAGACCTTCCGAATCAACTCGGCCATTCAAACCGGGGCCAAGCACGGCATGATGCTGATGGACGACTGCCTGTTCGAGCATTGGGTCAACGAAAAAATTGATATGGATTCGGCACTGGGGAAAGCCCAGGACCCCGACAACCTGGCCAAGCGAATTGCGTCGGCGCGGCGTCAGATGAGTGACAACGTGCTGGGCGAAGATGACCTCGAATTGGACGAGGACGATTTTTAATCCCGTCAATCGACGCCCAACCACATTCCTTTTTCCAACAACCAATCCTTCCCTGTAAGCAGCGAAACAGAATATGGCAGCCAGAAAGTTAGGCCAGATCATGGTGGACCTTGGGTTCATCACCGACGATCAGTTGGAAATGCTGCTGGAAGAACAGTCGCAAAACCCTGGTCAGTTGATCGGCAGCGTGGCGATGGACATGGGGCTGATCTCCGACGACGAATTGATCCAGGCGCTGGGCGAACAGTTCGGGTTGCAGACAATTGATATCGAAGGTGTGACGCCTCCCAAGGATGCCGCTGAAGTTGTCTCCGATGAGATGGCTCAGATGTATCGCGTGATTCCGTTGCAAGTCAATGACGGTGTGTTGACGTTGGCGACCTGTGACCCACAAAACCTCGCCATGCAGGATGAGCTCCGCCGCTTCCTGGGGCTGGAAATCCGCTTGCTGGTGGCAACCGAAGCCCAGATTCTCAAGTCGATTGAAAAGCACTTCAACGACGAAGCGGAAAGCATCGAGAAGATCATTGAAGGGTTGGAAGCCGACGACGATCTCAAGGAAGCCTCCGAACGGCTCAGCGCAACTGGCCCGATCAACATCAGTGACGTCAACGAACTGGTCGACAGTGCTCCGGTGCGGAAGCTGTTGAACATGGTGTTGCTGCTGGCGATCAAGGATCATGCCAGCGACATTCACTTTGAACCGTTTGAAGACGAGTTCCGCATTCGGATCAAGGCCGATGGGGTGCTGTTTGAAATGGTGCCTCCTCCCCGTCACCTGGCGTTCGCGATTACGACCCGGATCAAGGTGATGGCCAACTTGAACATCTCCGAACGGCGCTTGCCGCAGGACGGTCGGATTGAATTGACTGTCGGCGGTCACCCGGTCGACTTGCGGGTCAGCGTGATGCCGACCATGTTCGGCGAAAGTGTGGTCTGCCGGGTGTTGGACCGTTCCGTGGTGTCACTGGATTTGAACAACGTCGGTATGCCTCAGGACACGATGGCGCAGTTCCGCGAAGTGATCGCCCGACCCAACGGGATCATTCTGGTGACCGGTCCGACGGGTTCCGGGAAGACCACGACCTTGTATTCGGCGTTGTCGGAACTGAACAAGATTGAAGACAAATTGATTACCACCGAGGATCCGGTGGAATATGACATTGACGGGATCATCCAGATTCCAATCAACCACGACATTGGCGTTACATTCGCATCGGCGTTGCGAGCGATCTTGCGGCAGGATCCAGACAAGATTCTGGTCGGCGAGATTCGTGACCTGGAGACGGCAGAGATTGCGGTCCAGGCATCGTTGACCGGGCACACGGTGTTCAGCACCCTGCACACCAACGACGCGCCCAGCACGATTACGCGGATGAAAGACATGGGGGTCCCGACCTTCCTGATCACCGCCACTGTTGAAGCGATTTTGGCTCAGCGCCTGGTTCGTCGAATTTGCCCCGAATGCAAAGAGGCGACCGACCCGAGTCCCGATATGTTGATCGATTTGGGGCTGGACCCGGAAAAATACAGCAAGCACAAAGTCTACCGGGGCGCTGGATGTTCGACGTGCAGCAACACCGGTTACAAGGGGCGAATTGGATTGTTCGAGTTGATGATGATGGACGACGAATTGCGCGACATGATCAACGACCAGGCCAACGCCGACGACTTGCGAAAACGAGCTCAAGCCAAAGGGATGCGGCTGCTGCGAGACATTGGAATCAAGTACATGTTTGACGGCATCACCACGATTGACGAGGTGGTCCGCGAAACGGTGATGGAGGCTTGATCGTCAGCGTCCTGCTGGTCAAGCAATCATTGCCGTGCAAAACACAAACCGCCACTAACGACAACCCGATTCAATTTTACCCAACGCCGATCAATTGATTTTCTGATCTGGTCGGCACGAAGTCGCTGAAAAGGACAACTGAGTCATGCCAACGTATCAGTTTGAAGCCATGGACCCTCAGGGTCAACGAATTGAAGACGTGATCGATGCGCCAACCCAGGACGATGCGCAAGCCACGATTCGTTCGATGGGCTACTTCGTTACTCGAATTTCGGTGCAAAAGCAGGCCAAGGGATCGGCGGCGTCATCGGGAAAGAATCGTAAAACGTTTGCCATCGGTGGTGCCGGTGGTAAGAAAATGGTGACGTTCACCCGTCAGCTGTCGATTCTGCAAGATGCCGGTTTGCCGATTCTCCGCAGCCTGAAAATCCTGGAAGAGCAAGCGCCTCCGGGAGCGTTGAAGAATGGTCTGATCGACGTTTGCGATGAGATTGAAGGTGGGGCGTCGCTGTCGGAAGCGTTGTCCAAATCGCCCAAGGTTTTTGATCGCCTGTACGTCAACATGATCAAGGCCGGTGAAGCGGGCGGTTCGCTGGAAACGATTCTTCGCCGTCTGGCCGAGTTCAAGGAACGGACTCAGTCGATGAAGAACAAGATCATCGGGGCGATGCTGTATCCGGTGATGGTGATTCTGTTCACCATCGCGATCATGACCTTCATCATGTTGTACATCATCCCTGAATTTAAAAGCATGTTTGAAGAGTTCGGGATCGACTTGCCGGAAATGACGTTGTTGTTGATCGCGATTTCGAACCGGGTGACCCAACTGTGGTTCCTGTTCCCGTTGATCCCGATTGCGATGATTCTGTTTGTCTCGCTGGTCTGTAAATTCAAGGCCGGCCGGATGGGCTGGCATTTATTCCTGCTCAAGCTCCCGGTCATGGGGAAACTGGTTGAGAAAGCCAACCTGGCTCGAACGACGCGAACGCTGGGGGCCCTGGTTGCTTCCGGGGTGCCGATCATTGAAGGCCTGACGATTACTCGTGAGACCTCCGGCAATGCGATGTTTGAAAAAGTCTATGCCAAGGTCACGGACTCCATTCGCGAAGGTGAAACGATCGCGGTCCCGATGAAAGAATGGTCGGTACCCGGTTTTCATCCGGTGGCGTTGTTCTTTTTCATCCTGACCGTATCGTTGCCGCCATTGGCGATTCTGTTTGTCAAACCCGACCTCTGGTTCTTCGTGATCTACGGTTGTGCGTTCATGAGTTTGATTGGCGGTGCCTGGTATCTGTTGCGGTACCGCAAGCCGGTGGTGGAAGACCTGGTGATCAACATGGTCGCGGTGGGTGAAGAGACCGGTGAACTGGACGTGATGTTGTACAAGGTCGCTGACTATTACGAGGAAGAAGTCGAGCAGTTGACCGAAGGGATGCTGAAGATGATCGAACCGGCGATGATCATTTTCCTGGGGTTGGCGGTGTTGTTCATCGTGGCCTCGTTGTTCATGCCATTGATTGCGATCATTTCCGGTATGACCAGTCAGAAGAAATAAGCGAAGCGTGTCGGTTCGGCTGGCCAGTGGCTGGCTGATCGACAGGCATCAAGCGACAACGATTGATTAAAAACTGAACCTGTAACACCCAACTTGATTTAGTTGTTTGGGAGAGACTTATGAACACCCGTCTGAGAATGAAACGTCGACGTCGACTGCCTGCTGGTGCGGGTCAGTGGCGGGGGCGGAATGCCGGTTTCACGCTGGTCGAGCTATTGGCCGTGATCACCGTGATGGCCATCCTGGCGGGAATCCTGGTCCCCGTGATTTTCAGTGCCTTGAATACGGCGAATGAGTTCACGATTACCTCGGAAGTCCAGCAGCTGGATGCGGCGGTGGAGAAGTTCAAGACCCAATACGGGTTCTATCCGCCGACAATTGGAACGGGTACGCAATATGAGATTAATTCAGTTGACGACATGCGTCGGTACTTGAATCGTGTTTCGCCCAACCACAGCGAGGGGAATGGCACTGCTGGAACACGTTTGTATATCTGGTGGGATGAGGTCGGTCAGTACTTGGATGACCGTTCCAGTTTGGTGTTCTGGTTGTCAGGTTTGGCCAAGAATAAGCAATTTCCATTGAGTGGATTTAGTACTAATCCAGGTATGGCGCTTAAACCATATAACGTTGGTAAATACGCGAACAATACCGATCTTCCCGTCGAAGTCGAGCGTGACGAGTTTTTCGAGTTCGAGATAGGTCGTGTTCAAGAAGAAACCATCGGTGGTGCGTTACGCCTCGCTGGCTACGTACAACCAGCTGGCGACAGCGACGGTGACTTGTATTACCGCTATCGGGACAGCAAGTCGTACGAAGATGAGATGTCGGGTGCGCCTTTAGCGTATTTTTTGGGAGCTAATGGCTTCCTCAACCCTGAAAGCTTCCAGATTGCCTGTCCTGGCATGGACGGACTTCCTGGTGGTCCACTGGATTTAACCGATCAAACTCCGACGCCAGCCTTGCCGCAGCGTGATGACAATATCGCCAATTTTGCGGATGGTCGAATTGAAAAATTCGTTAACGAAAACCTGTAGGCAAAGTGTACGAGACAGCAACTCAACCAGGTGAAAGCCATGTATTTCCAGTTTGAAAATCGAATCGGTTCAACTTCGCAAATTGTGCGTCGTCGGAGTCGGTACGGCTTGACGTTGGCTGAGTTGTTGATCGTGATCGCCATCATTCTGGTGATGGGAACGCTGGTCCTGGCCGTGATGCGAAGTGCTCAGGAAGATGCCCGCGAGGCAGCAACGAATTCTCGAATCGAGATGATTGAAACGTTGTTGCAAACGGTGATCGAAGATTATGAAGTTCGCCGGTTGCCGATTTCGAATGCTGAACTGGCCGCCCACGTTGGAGCCAATCCGTTGGGGGTTGTCCCTGCTGGCGTACAGATCAAAAACTTGCGACGCCGTATCCTGGCGGAAATCTTGCGAGTTGAGTTTCCTA
>CAZJEK010000033.1:0-29155 GCA_964545005.1 uncultured Pirellulaceae bacterium | reverse complement strand
CATGGTGATTCCCGCCAAGGCAAGTACGCTCAACGAACCAGGTTCAGGTACCGCATTGACTCGAACCAAATCAACGGCCAATGGTTCAAAACTGGAGGTTGAAGTCATGTCGATGCGTAAATCCATCGTGGTGCCAGTTCCGGACACCAAGAAGGAGTACCGAGTCAAATCGACAGTCAAATTAGGCCCGTCCCCGACCCCGTCCAGGTCCGTGTCCAGATAAAGGTCACTTGCTCCGGTAGCATTTGGTGCGAATGCCCCAATCAAACCAAACCCGCCTCCATCGATCTGGGCGTAGATCTCGATGCCATCAGAATCGAGAGCTTCGTAGTTGTTAAAGTTCGGCTCGCTACTGAGGGCTCCGACCAGCATGTCAACGGTAATGACGGGGGCCGCGGAAACATCGATCCCGGCAATAGAAATCGAATTGGTGGCGGCGCCTCCCTGGCCATCATGATCCTGACCAATAATTCCGAAACCACCATCCCAACCATTAGCGAAATCATCGCGCGCGGCGTTGCCAGTGTCGGGGACCGCGTAGCGGCCAAAGAAATCAAATGACCCGTCATCGAATGGAGTCGCCAGCGTATAGGTCGACCCAGGCTCACTTTCAAATGACTCGGAAAAAATTACATCTGCCTGGGCGGTCGCGCTCAACAGGCCCAGCAACGCTAAACTCAAGAAATTCTTCATTAGCAATACTCCAGTTGAAAAAACTCGGAAGCGGACAGCTATATGGTATTCGTGAATGAGATTGATCCAACACCCTTCCGCGATCATCGTCGTCGAATACACGAGAAATTAACAAAAGAGTCGCTCCGCGAAAGTTCTGTCGACACCCTCTCGCACGCTTCAAAAAAATGTCAGCCTCTCCGCGAAAGGTCCATAGCATCGCCCAAGCTAATTCCCGAGTTTGGCAAAAAAAAAATGCCAGTCTTGCCACGATTGAGAACGATCACCAGCGACACTACAGAAAAATGTAACCCTCTTCGCCGTGCTGGTTGATATCCAGACCCTCACGTTCCTGATCGGCTGTTACACGTAGCCCGATGGTTCGATCGAGCAACTTCAAGATCACAACGGTTCCGATGACGGAAATCGCGATCGCTGCCAGGATGCTGACCAATTGGGGCACCATCTGATAAAAGTTGCCTTCGATGATGCCATGCTTGCCTTCTGCACCTGTCATCGCGCGACTGGCAAACACACCTGTCAGGGTTGCACCCAAAATTCCTCCGACGCCGTGCACGCCAAAAGCATCCAGCGAATCATCGTAACCCAACAGTTGCTTTAACCTGGTGCATGCGAAGTAGCAAACCATTCCCGCCAACAAGCCCAACAAAATGCCCCATATCGGAGCGACCGAACCGCTGGCTGGTGTGATACAGACCAGTCCCGCGACGCCTCCCGAACAGGCGCCCAGCAAACTGGCTTTCTTGCGCGCAATCCACTCACACAGCGACCAGGAAACGACACCACCGGCGGCGGCGAAATGCGTCGTCACGAACGCGTTCACAGCGCCCGTGGTCGCCCCTAACGCACTCCCCGCGTTGAAGCCGAACCAGCCTACCCACAACAGCGCCGCGCCAATGCAGGTGTAGGTCAAGTTATGCGGCGGCATTGGTTTTTCACCAAACCCAATCCTCCGCCCGATCATCAATGAACAGACCAGCGCCGAAACTCCGGAGCTAATGTGTACCACCGTTCCACCGGCAAAATCCAGCGCCGGAAATAGCGCTGCTTTATTCCATTCACATAACCAGCCGGCGTCCGACCAGACCCAGTGCGCGATCGGGCAATAAATCAACGACCCCCACAGGACCATGAATACGCACATCGCCGAAAACTTCATTCGTTCCGCAAATGCGCCGCAAATCAATGCCGGAGTGATGATGAAAAACATTCCCTGGAAGACCATGAACAAGCTGGTCGGAATCGTGTTGCTGGCCGGAGTGACCACTCGACCTGCATCGGCGTCATACTCGGGAAGCACGCCCTGCAAGAACAGGTGATCGAAGTTGCCCAGGTAAGGACTATCACCCCCAAAGGCCAGACTGTACCCCCATAGCGCCCAAACGACGGTCATTAAACCCATCAAGAATACGCACTGCATCATCACGGACAGGATGTTCTTCTTGCGCACCAGGCCGCCGTAAAACAATGCCAGCCCGGGTGCTGTCATCATCAACACCAAGGCCGAGGCCGTCAGCATCCAGCCCATGTCGGCGCCCGAAAACTCAGGCTCGACAACCTGGACAACAGCGTCGTCAGCATCCGAGTCACTCGCTTGAGCGGCTGCCTTAGCGATCGGCACCAGACTTCCGGCAATCAACAGGATTGCCCACCAACTAGACATCAGAAGACGGAAACGACGCGACATTCGAAACTCCTTTAATGGTGCCAGAAACCACCTCCATGCTAGTAAAACCACAGACAAATTACCACTAACGTCGCTTAAGACGCCACAAGCAACTCCCAACACCCCTTAGCCGTCGTTAACGCGGCAGATTTTCCCCACAAACTCGAGACGCGGATGCCAGCAATTGGAAATGAATGACAGCAACGAAGTGTGCTATCGGCAGCCAGTGCCCTCGGATCAGCATTGACTCGATTTTCGATTCGGGACAAGTTGATTAGCTGCTGCAATGGAATGCCACCGCGAGCACCGGTGATCGTTGCCCCAATCGTGTTGCTGATGTTTGGCGACCCGAGTGGCACCAATCGCGGGCGCAACATCGAAATTCAGGATTTTTCACAAAGGTGCAAGGATGCCAACGGTGACCCCCAGTCGCGATCAATGGAATGACCGCTTGAACCCGTTCGGAGTTTTTTCGATCGCGGCTCTGTTGACGCTCGTGCTAACGACCGCCAGTGTGGCGAGACAAGATAACTGGACCTCTCGGCAGGTCGATGTTGCCAACGATCACTCCATTCTCGAACGCGACGATCAAGCCGGCGAGCCCCCAGCTGCAGCCAACGGAGTTGCTTCGATTCCATCCATTCCCCAAACCTTCACCGCTCGACCTTCTGAAATCCAAATCGGGGAATCTACGGTTGCCAGCGAACAACTGAAGGTCCCCCAGACACCCGACGAGTCGACGTTTCGCAATCCTGAGCAAAACGCATTGCGAGCCGAGCCACTGGCTTCGCAACCGCCCAGTCCCCCAGCTGGCATTGACGGCGACGATCGCGGCACCCATGCCTTGCAGCAGTCCAACGAATTTTCACTTTCCGATTCACCCGCTCCTCCCAGCTCACTGTTGACGCCGCAATCGGCGCCATCGACGAGCAACGACACCTTCGGATCTACCTTGCCACCCGCACAACCGTCATGGGAACAGGGTGTGGTCGGCGAAGCCTCCAACGCCGCCTCTCAACCGCCGCAGTTTGAGGCACCCAGCGTCGGACAAATACGCCAACCAGGAAATCAGGCAAACATGCCTCCGCAGCCAAACGGATTGCGCCCTAACTTGCCTGCCCCTTCCGACGACCAGCCGCGCAGCTTGGCACCAATTCCAAATCCTGCCGGTGCCGCGTCTCAGGCCAGCAACCCCAACGAATTGAGCACGACGTCGATCATCGATGAACAACCGGTCGACTCGCGGCCTCAGTCGCCACGCCTGGCGCAACGCGAGTTCCTAACCCAACCCATGCCGCAATCGGCACCGGTGAGTGATCGACAAGTCCAGCCATCCGGCTACCAGCAGGAATTTGGTTCCGGGTTTTCGCAAGCCCCATCCAATTTCAATCCAGCGGCAACAACTCCGGCTGCGGCCAGCAACCCAGCAACAACGCCAGTGATGCTGAAACAACAATTGGAGGTAGCACGCAACGGCCTGGCCCGGTTTACTCCCCAAGCGCAAGCAGACTTGCCAGGCACCCCCGTCCAGTTGGAAGAAATGCTGCTGGAACCGATCGCTCATGATCAACGCGCGGCGATGGTCGGACAATACTGGGAAACCTGGTACGACTGGTCAGCTTACCAAGTTGCCTTGGAATACCAGCAATGGATCCAATCAGTCCCTTCGCCTGCTGGGGCCGATTCCAGTTTGTTGCGAGCAGCACAGCAAGCAGCCAGCGACCGAGTGTTGGCCGCCCGTATTCAGCTGATCAAATCGCAGTCGCAGCTGCAGGACTTTATGCCCAACCCCAAACCCAGAGAGTTTCGTCCGCTACCGGCCAGCACGCCACTCGTGGAAAAGTTCAACACGGACATCGAACGTTACCGCCAACGGGGCGCCGTCCCGACTCGCCTCCGCGGCATTGATGAAGTCCTCAGCAAAACGGCTCAACTGATCGCCCAGCGAAGCGGTACGGTGGAGTCGGTGCGGATGGCCAAAGACCAGTTGCAAACCTCTGCTGCTCAGCGTCCAGGGTCATTGGCGTCGTTGCTGGCCGCGGGTCAACTGTGGCAACAAACCGAATTGGAGCTTGTCGCATCGGTGGTCAGCTACAATCAGGCAATCGGCGAGTACGTGTTGACCGTGGAGCCTGGTCGTTCGCCCAGCCAGCTGGCATGGTTCATGATCGGATCGCCAGGCCAACCGGCTCCCACGGCCAGCACGCCGCAATTCCGCCAGGCCACTTTGCCACAAGTTTTTCGGTAGCTTCCGTAGCATGGCCGATTCGGCCGTGTTGGCAACTGATTACTCAAAGTTGATTGAGGGCCTTGCCGACTCGGGCCGATGGCCCAGCTACCAGGGACGAGTACCGTCGTTCGCAACTGGGGGCGAGCGTGAGGAATAACAACCTTCCCGCTGTGAAGCCGGCCATCATCGACTTAGCAGCTTGCTGATCGGCTGGCCTTCGCAGACCTGCATCGGTCGCCCGATGGGCGTTTCCAATTCCTGTTTGAAGTCGATCCCCATCGCTTCAAAGACGGTCGCGTGTATATCTTCGATCGGATGTGATTCCCGCAAATCGTCGGTTGGAGAATCGGATTCACGCTGCGGCGTGGGTGACGTTTCTCCAACCACCCGCCCACCTTGAATCCCACCGCCAGCCATCGCAATGGTAAATCCGTGAGGCCAGTGGTCTCGGCCCCCAACCGGATTAACCCAGGGCGTTCTGCCAAACTCTCCGCCGCAAATAACCATCGTGGAATCCAGCAAATCACGCTTCTTCAATTCGGCGATCAAGTTGGCGTAAGCGGGGTCGAGAATGTTGATCCGCCCTGCCTGCAGTTCATGGTTGTTGGCGTGAGTGTCCCAACCGGCCAGCGTAATCTCGACACACCTGACACCTGCTTCGACCAGCCGGATGGCTGCCAGGCAGCCGCGTCCAAACGGAGTATCACCGAATGCCAATCGCTCACTGCGCGGCACCCGGGAAACGTCGAACGCCTCCAACTGTTCGCTGGACATCATCTTCAGCGCGGTATCGAGATTCGAATGTCGCAACGAGTCGCCCACGACCTGGTTGTTGGCACGGCCTTGCAGAAATTGTTGATCAGCATATTTGAGTTTTTCGATCCGGGACAATTGTCGGCGCTGGTCGACGCGGGCGCTGACGTCGGGAATTGGATTGATGGGATCGAAAACCTTGAAGGCGTCAAAACGATCGCCCAGGTATCCGCCCCGCGCGGGAAAGCCACCGGGCAGGATGGATACGTGGCGAGGAATATCGACCAGTTGATCGTGCTCATTGCGGACCTGGTGACAAATCACGCTACCGATCGCAGGATGCTTCAGGGTCGGGTCAGGGCGGAAACCGGTTTTGACGTTGTAGATCGCCCGTTCGTGATCGCCCTCCTTACTGGTGACCGCTCGAACCAACGAAATCGAATCCATCTGTTCAGCCGTTTGCTCCAACCCTTCGCCCAACAATATTCCGGGGACGTTGGTTTTTCGCGCCTGACTCCCGGCTGCGATTTCGGTGTTGGGATGAGGGTCGAACGTTTCCAGCTGGCTGGGGGCACCTTCCATCCAAAGTACGATCAAGGCTTTGGCTTTGGCCCTCGGATTGGCTTCTTCGGCCCGAGCCAGTTGGGTTGCCAGCGGCGTCAGCCAACCGATCCCGCTTAACCCGGCCATCTTCAAAATGGTTCGCCGGTTCCAATGAGCTTGGCTGCCGCAGGCGTAATTGTCGACTTGATTCATGATGGATGTCCAAAGCCATTCTGGTTGATTAATGATTCCAGCGGAACTCAGCACTGTTAAGCAGGACCCAATACAGATCGATCACTTCACGGCGGCGGTCATTGCCCTGCAATTGTTCCAACGCGTTGGCAAAACGAGTTCGCTCTTCTGCGGTGGGATATCGAGTCAGCGTTGACAGGTAAACCACATCAACGGCGGTTTCGTCATCGGGCGACAGGCCGGCAACGTGCGCGCAACTATTCAACTCATTTTTTAGTCGCTCAGAAACCATGTTGCCGTTGAGCATTAACAGACGCTGCGTCACCGTTTCTCCGCGATCCTTGAACTCGTCCTCCCCGGGATCACCAAATCTTTTGACGAAATCATTCTGCATTCCAAACTTGGTTAAGCGAGTAATCACATGCGAAGTCGCATCGATGGTAGCGGCCTGAGTTGACTGGACGATGGAACCAGCGGCTTGATCAGGTCGCAAACGAGTCATGGGAAACACGGCCCAATTTGATTCGTGATCATAGGTCACTTCAAAATCAGCAGCGCTGTCGAGCTGAAAAACCCGGGTTTGCGAAATGATGTGAATCAAGCGGTGCAGGTCAAACTGGTGGGCGACCAGGTCATCGACCAGAATTTCCATCGCGGGTGGGAAGGGACCATCGATGGGAATATCGTCCACGGGATGGATCAGCCCCTTGCCCGTCATCAAGGCCCAGGTGCGATTCACGATCGCGCGGGCGAAAGCCCGGTTTTCGGGATGAGTCACCCACCTGGCCAGTCGCCCCCGCAAGTTACCTTGACCATCATCCAACCGCACATCGAATGGGACCGCCGGTTCGATTTCCAGCGGTTCGTCTTCGTCGAGTAACTGATACTGGTACGCTTCGCGGGCAGGGTTATCGCGGATGCCTAAAATCGAATTTTCCGTTTGCCCAAAAAACGCTGCCAGGGCATGAAAATCCAGTTGGGTGCCGCCGGTTGGATCGTCAGCAGACCCGAGGTTAATCGTTCCCAGAAAATCATCGTGACATTGCAGGCAGTCGATTCTCATCCCCAGAAAGGCCCGTGAGGTACGACCGGCCAGCAGGATCGGATCGGGTTGCTCCTGGTTATCCTCGGTAATTGCCCGCGTGTAAAAGTTGACTGCTGGCGTATCGGTCCACAATCCTTCGTCGGTCATGATGTCGCGCACCAATTCATCCCACGGTCGGTTTTGCTGGAACTGTTCGGCCAACCAGCTACGAAATCGGCGGCGGCGAAAAACCAGGAACGGGCCGTCTTCGACGCCGACCAGCGATCTTACAAATCGTTCGGCCAGGTAATCGGAAGTCCGCTGATCTTCCAGCAGCCGCGAAACCCACCAGTAGACGCGATCCGACTCGCCCATCGATTCGAGGTAGCGAATCTCCTCCAACTAAGGGATGGTCCCAGCCAGCCCGATTCCCAACCGTCTGGCCACCTGCAGCGAGTCAGCCGGATCGGTTGGTTGAACACCAGCTTGCTGCCATTGGGCTTCGAAAGCCAGATCAATATCACCGGCGACAGATTGAATCGACCGCAACGATTCGCCGTGGGGGGCGTAGGACTCCGGACGCTGGATGCGATCGGTCGAGACCAAGCTGCCGCCCAGGATGGCAGCGCCCCCCACGACAGTGACCAGAAAGAACGCGTCTTTAAACCAGGCGGGAATCCCCATTTCGATTTCCTCGAAAAAATTTGGCAATAAGCTTTGTTCGTCAGCGAAGAAGACTTATTGGACTTGTTTCCAGGATTTTTCCATTTTGCTGCCAGATTACCGCCTTGAAGTTGCCAGCTTCGGGAAACCCGACGTGTAAGGGCCTGTCGATTTAATGGAAACCTGGCGCGTAAGTTCAGAATTGCACTATCGCAGTTTTTGCTTGGGAATGGAAACCCGACGCGTGAGCGAGGGCTACACCGATGCGTGTTTTTCCCTCGCTTACGCGTCGGGTTTCCAAGTACGAATCAATGCAAACACAGCTAAATTAGAATACCTTGTAATAGCAAGCCCGGTTTTACCAAGCCACCTTGGAACCGGGCCAAAGGCAAACCCATGAGCGACTTCGCGATTCCCTCCGACTCCATGTGCCCCACGCACTCGACTCAGGCGGCGCCCGGCACCGTCGCGACCAGCTTGGAACTCGATCCGTCCATTACGGATTCGACCGCCAACGCCAAGTCCATGGATGTGGCGGACGCGCGGAGTTGGGTATTCCGGTTCGGTGACGGGATCGTTGCCAGCTGGAATTTCTTGTTTGGCATCGTCAGCGTAATCGTCTTGCTGGCCGTTACAGCCAGCATCCCGATCGTCCAGTTTTTGAGTTTCGGATATTTGCTGGAAGTCAGCGGACGATTGGCGCGGGGGCAACGGTTTCGCGACGCGATGATTGGACTGCCAAAAGCCAGAGTCCTGGGGAGCATGATTCTGGGCACCTGGCTGTGTCTGCTGCCGGTCCGGTTGTTGTCGGGATTCTGGTTTCAGGCTTACCTGATCGAACCAACCAGTAGTCAGACGACGACACTCAGGGCTGCCCAGTTAATTCTGTTGGGATTGACTCTGGCCCACTTGGCGGCCGCGTTCATGTGTGGTGGCAAGCTGCGTTATTTCCTGTGGCCGTTGATCGCGCCATTTTCGTTTGGCGTTTGGACGATCCGGCGATTGGCTGGAGCACCCTTGTTTCGAAAACTGCTCAACCTGAGTCTGAATTGGATTTCGCCTTCGCTGGCGGACGACATCTGTCAGGTCAAGCCCATCGGTGACTGGTTTTTGCCGGCACTGGGGTGGAAGCAACTTCGCAGCGGTGGACTGTACCGCCGGTTGCGCGATCGTGTTTGGGACTTCGCGGCATCGTTACGCCCCGGTTACTATTTTGCCCTGGGAGCCAAAGGGTTTCTGGGAACGTTGTTGTGGCTGCTGCTGCCGACCGGATTGCTGGTCATCAATTCGTACAGCGAAGGGGGCGTGGCCGTGCTGACGTTGTTGGCTGGAGTGCTGTTTGCGATCCCAATTTTCAGCGGCCTGCCATTTTTGCAAGCCCATTTTGCGACCGATGGAAAGCTGTCACGATTTGCGGAACCACGGAAGGTGATGCGGAATTTTGGCCAGGCACCGATCGCTCATGTCCTGGCATTGTTGATCGTACTGGTCCTGGCGTTGCCGCTATTCTTGCTGAAAGTCGAACAGATTCCGGGTGACCTGCTGTGGTCGCTAAGTTTGATTTTTGTCGTTTTCAGCTGGCCGGCGCGATTGATTACCGGATGGGCGTATCGCCGCGGGACTCAGAAAGAACGGCTAAGTCGATGGTGGATTCGGTTTCCGTTGTACTTGGCCGCGTTGCCGATCAGCTTTGCGTTCGTGATGATTTTCACCGGCACCCGCTACATCAGTTGGCATGGCGCGTTGAGCCTGTTCGAGAATCACGTGTTCCTGTTGCCGGCACCCTTTTGGTTGTAGGTGATCAGCTTGCTTTGGCGGAATGGCCGTTATTCGTTCGGATGATCGAATCAACGCCTCTCCCGGCAGAATCCTGAAGAAAAACCCGCAGAGGCGCAGAGCCCAATGGGCAACATTTCAGGCAAAACCCAGCGCCCTCTGCGTCTCTGCGGTGAACTAGAACCTGGCATTCTTTCGCTCGTACAACAACGATTATCTTTCATTACGAAGACGCGTCGGCTGACGATTCGGTTGGCAGCATTCCGGGCATCGACTTGGAGCTGTGGCGAACGGCGTCCTTGACACGATCGAGATTGTCCTGGGGATCTTCGTGGAAGCGGCCGTGCAGTGAAGACCAGTCGATTACCAGCTTACCCCCGGTCCCCTCATGCTGCTTGGCCCAATTCATCAACAAATCCAGGCAGGCATGATCGATATAGCTGAGATGTTCGAAGTCGACATGCAGTTCGGTTGAGTCGGGTACTTCATCCAAGATGGCGGCCAGTTGAGGCAACCGCAAAAACGTTGCCGCACCTTCCATTTCCAGCCGCGTTTGGGTCGCTTCGTCAACGAGATTCAATTCCAGATGCGAGAATCGGTATAGCAACTTGGCTGCCGACAACAGTATTCCAACCAGGACTCCAACCAGCAGGTCTTCGACCACAATCACCGTCGTGGTGATCAGGAAGATCGCCGCTTCGCTGCGACTGGTCTCCCACAACTTGAAAAACTGCTTGGGGTTGGCCAGCTTGATTCCAATATGCACCAGCAATGCTCCCAACGCGGCTTTGGGGATATGTGCCAGCACGAACGGCAACGCAACAACAAAGATCAACAACCAGCCACCGTGCAGGATGGCCGACAGTCGCGTTTTGGCCCCTGAATTGACATTGGCCGAGCTACGTACGATCACGCCGGTCATCGGCAGCGCACCGATCAATCCACAGAGAATATTTCCGATCCCCTGAGCCGTCAGTTCTTTGTCATATTTCGTTCTGACCCCCGAGTGCAACTGGTCGACGGCGGTGGCACACAACAGTGTTTCGGCACTGGCCACCAAGGCAATCACAATCGCGCCAGTGATGACCATCGGGTCCACCAGTAACCTGTACCAAACGAATGACACCGGCAGAGTGACTTCGTTTAACATGTTTTCCGAAACCGTCAGCTTTTTGATTTCCAGGCCGGCAAAATAGGCAAACGCCGCGGCGACGATGATCGCAATCAAGGCGGCTGGCAGGACTTTCAATTTGCTCGACGGAATCAGAGGCCACAACACGATACACCCGATCGTGATCAATCCGGTCAGAGCCGCCAGGTGATGGTTTTCCGTGGTATCGGAGGAAAAACACTTCACGATCGCTTCAGGGATCGTGGCCATGTACTCGATCCCCCCATGCGCCGGCTTGCCATGCCACATCGCAGCGTGGTCGAGCATGACATGAAATTGGCTGACAAAAATCAGGATCCCGATTCCAGCCAACATGCCTTTAATGACCGCCGGTGAGACGGCGCGAAACCACTGGCCTAACCGCAGCCGACCAGCGACCAGTTGCAAAATCCCGGCCAGGAACACCGACGTCCCCAACACCATCAACGAGTACTCAATCGCTTCCGGACTCTCCAAATCCCCGGATCCAGCTTGCGCAACAAAGCTGTCTTTCCCTTTGGCAATCAAATCCGCGACGATCACAAACAGGCCAGCTGCCGGTCCGGAAACCTGTAGCGGCGAGCCAGCGAAAAAGCCGACCACCAACCCACCAATAATTCCAGTCAACAGTCCGCGAGCCGGGCTAACCCCGACGGCCATGGCGATCCCGATGCACAGCGGGAGGGCGACCAGAAACACCACGATCGATGCCAGGAAGTCTTCACGAAAATGTGAAAAGATTGGCGGATGCTGCTGCTTATCGGTGGGAATCGATTTCCGATTTTCGGACGTGTTGCCATCGTTTAATGGCGCGTTGGAGTTTGCTTGACTCATGGAACCGAACCCTATACCAGGTAAAGTCGCGCAACCGTCGGAAAATGGACGGTTGGAAACCAAAAAAGAAAAAACTGGAACCTGCTGAAGAAGCGCTTGAAATCAATCAGCGCAAGGAGACGGCTAAAGCCGTAAAAATGCTCCGGTTCCATTAAGATCCGCCAACGGTTGCACTGCCGGTCTGGTTCGGAGGCAGTTTTGTTGGCCGCGGAGTGGTCGTTGCAGCTCAGCAGCCCTGGTCAAGGCAAACGGTTGCTCGGTAGATTCCGATTCGACATCGTCTTCTCGTTGAGCAACCAAACATTCACTGTTCTCGACCTCGGTTTCGCCAGTAACCTCTTCGCCAACCGCAGCTCCTACGCTGGCAGCAGCCACTCCCGCCAATAGCAGAAACAGCAGCCATGCGCCGGTGAATCGAGCAATTTGGCGAATCGTGTTGACCATGCAGGATTGAGACCGAAGGAGATCAAACTGGGAAATTTAAGTCAGCGGGGAGAAACCCGTTGGGACTGACCAGGATGGCCAATCCCACGAAGGCATTATTATCTCACGGCACGTAGATAAAAACAAATGATCGTGATGTCAATTCCTTCCTTTCGAAAACGGAAGGCATTTTTGCGGTTCTGGCGGGAAGAAACGCCGGCCACGGCCTTAGTTGGGGCAAGTTCGTAGCATGGCCGATTCGGCCGTGAGTGCAATCGAATTCTCGATTTGGGGTAAACCTTGCCGACTCGGGCCAATGGCCCAAGCTACTTTCGCCGGCTGAGCGAGTCGATTTCGAACGCGGACCGCAATTGTGGGCACAACTGCTAGCAAATTCGCCCGAATGGTCCGCTGAGAATGTCAAAATGTACCAATTATTTGAATCATATCGAAAATTCTAATGAGTTCGATTCTTCCATGTCGATGGCTTCTATCAAATGTACCGCTAATTCGGGCGCTCGCTGCGCCGGCGTTGCATGGTCAACTGAAATCGTCGGGATACGTCTCGGGAGACATCGATGAAAATAAGATTGAGCTTGTTCTGCCTGGCACTTTTAGTGCTGATGTCGGGAAACAAAGCAGGCGCTCAGCTAGTAGATCCCTACTGTGGCGGATGCAATCAACCTGCATTCCAATCAGTATCTGGGAATCTGCTGCGACCGGGGCTACCTGGACGACTGTGGTTTGAGAGCAATTATGCTGATGCTGGAAAAGGTTATGAAGGTTCCTATTTAACGGTGGGAGCCAAGAGCCGTCTGTTCCAGGACCGGCTGGATGGTCGCTGGCTGATGGAAAGCCAGCTTCACCATTCGCTTGAAGACGGCGGTGGGTTGTTCGCCAACATTGGCGTGCAACGGGTATTCTCCATTGAAGCGGCCCGCACGGATGTTGCGGTCGGAGTCTTCTATGACTACGACGGCGACGACCAGCAGGACTTCTCCAACGGTTTCCATCAGATTGGGATCAACGGTTCGATCAAGACTCCCAAGTGGGACTTGATCGGAAACGGTTACCTCCCGGTTGGCACGAACTACTACACCTTGGGGGACCCCTTTGGTCAGACGTGCTTCGTGGACAACCGAATTGTCTCGATTCCTGGAATTGAAAGTGCACTGGAAGGCTTCGATGTTACCCTGCGAATGCGTCCCCGACAGCTTGCATTCGTCAACGGTACGTTCGATGTCGGTGCCTATCATTACAGCTCTGACGTAGTTGACGCATTTGCCGGTGGTCGCTTGCGACTCGGCTTCCAGGTATTGAAAGGCTTGATCGTTTCGGCGGAAGTCAATCAAGATGATCGCTTCGACACCACCGGAGTCGTTTCCCTGGGTTGGATGTTCGGTGCCCATACTTCCGGTTACGGCAACGAGTGGGCTGGTTTGGCTCGCGATTTGGAACCAACCGTTCGTGAAGATCACATCACGCGATTCAGCCAGGACGTAGTCTTTGTTTACGACCCCGACACCGGTTTGCCTTACCGCGTTGTTCATGCTGACAACACGGGTGATCCTGTCGGTGGCGATGGTACGTTCGAGAATCCTTACGCGACCTTGAAGGAAGCGGAAGCCGGTTCGGGTACGGATGATATCATCTTCGTTCACCAAGGCGACGGTACCGACAACGGATACGACGACGGAGTCATCCTCAAGGACAACCAGTTCCTGTTGTCCAGCGGAGGTGACCAGTACATTCCGTCGGCCGATGGAACTCGGGTTCTGCTGTCCGGCAAGCCGGGTGAATTTCAGGCCACGATTTCGAACGCTGGTGGCAATGAGGTTGTCCGGTTGGCCAACAACAACTACGTCGGCGGCTTGAACATCGACGGAACCGGAGCCAACTTTGGCATCTTCGGTGGCGGTGTAACTGACGGCGAGATCAATGGCAACATTATCTCAGGTGCCAATCTGGACGGCATCGGTTTGCAGAACATCAGCGGTGACTGGACATTCGCCAACAATGATATCAATTCCAACCTGCGTGATGGCATCTTCATCAATGGTGCCTTCGATTCCAACTCGACGTTTACTTTCGACAGCAACAATGTCAGCAACAACGGTATCGATGGCATTCACATGCGAAACTACGACGCCGATTTGGTTCAGCTGGTTGACAATGTAACCAACAGCAACGGACGTCACGGTGTATTCCTGGAGAACGCTCTCAACGGCGACGGCACCGGAAACGATGTCGAAATCTTGCGTCACGAAGCTGATGGCAACGGCTCCGATGGTATCCGCATCGACGGCGGCAATGGCAACCTGATGATTGCCAACGTCACGTCAACCAACAACCCTGGAAACGGTCTGTTCATCCGCAACTGGACCGACCCACTGGTTGGTGACAGCACCTTCATCGGTGGTATCAGCGGCGGACTGTCCCGGTTCAACAACAATGGTATCGGTGTCAACCTGGGAATCGATGTCGACGGACTTCAGCAAGATGTCCTGTTCACTGGCAATGAAGTCAACGGTAACAACCGCGGTATGCTGGTCAACATTGACGGCTTCTCGACCATGAATCTGTCAATTGTGGAAAACCGTTCGTTCAACAACAACCGGACCGAAGCGATTCGCATGTCGGTTGACAACAGCGGTATCATCAACAACTTGATTGAGAACACCAGCGACTTCCTGCCAATGATTGGCAACAACATTGATGGCGGAGCGACGCTGGCCTATGTCCTTGACGGTCCCGGTGGCGATCCAGCTTCAGAAATCAACAGTGTTGTCCGCAACGTTGACATCAATACAGCAGCAGGGATTACCGCCGGTGTGGGAATTGAAGGATTCGGCAACTCGGTCATCAACTTGCTGATGGAAGATTCCCTGATCAATGCGGGAACAGGTCTGGCGATTGACTTGGATAACAATGACAACGAACTGGTCAACCAGACCTACTTTGACAACCTGGTTATCCGAGCTGACGGCGGAGTGTTTGGACAATCTCGTCCAGGAACACGCTGGGACTTCTCCCTGGTCAACTCCGACATTCAGTCTGATGGGTTGCTGGCAGGCACCGATCCGAACGATCCGACCCAGACCCTCGACCCAACCAACCCGTCGGTCTATCTTCCTTACACCGACACGCAAGGAGACTTTGGTATCATCCTGCAGGCGGATGGCGACGACGCCATTGTCGGTGACTCGGACAACCTGACGCGGATCAACTTGAGCAACAACCTGATCCAGGACTTCACCTTCGAAGGTGTCTCGATCGTGGGAACAGGGGATGCCCAAATCCTGGCAAATGTTCAGGGCAACCGGATCCTGCAAAACGGCCCCGGCCTGGATAACGACCCTGATGGCAATGGAATCTTTGAAGGACCAAACTCGCTGATTCCCAACCCGCTTGAATTCTTGTTCCACGACGGAATGGAAATTGTTGCCGCTGGCAACAGCACGATCTCGGCACGCGTCGACAACAACCTGTTCCTGAACAACTTCGAGCGTGGTTTGACGGTTCAAACGCTTGGCCAGGGTACGATCAACATGACCATGTCTGGCAACAGCTTGTCCAACGATATTGGCGGGGATAACACCAACCCGGCCAACGTAATCCTGGGACAAAACTTCCTGGACATGGAAGTGAACAACTCGGTCAACGGGAACATCTGCATCGGCATGTCAGCCAACACCTTCCGACTGGCTGTCTTGTTCGATCAAGCCGGGTCTCCGATCCCCGGACGCCCATTGCAGGTGGGACTGGATGGAGCCACCAACGGATTCACCAATGCTGACCTTGATCCACTCGAAGTCGGGTTTGTTACCTTCGGATTGTGTGACGACCTGGTCACCGCGGAAGAACTGTTCTTCCTGGTTACCGGTGGATTCTCCGATCCGGATCACTAACGGGTGGTTAACTTGAAAACCAACAGGCTGGCCTGGAAACGGGCCAGCCTGTTTTTTTATGCGGTACAACTCTTGCGGAAAGGTTGATTTTTTAAGTGGTCGCCCAAAGTGAGTAGCTTGGGCCATTGGCGCCATTGGCCCGAGTCCACGAGGTTTTGACCAACGCCGAGTTTTCTTTTGCGTTCACGGCCGAATCGGCCATGCTACAGACTATCCCGAAACGGCGACGGTCGTTTTTCAATCTTGCCCCGAACTCCCTATTTCGGGTAATCTGCCGCTGAACCACTCCCACCTCGAGCAACCGCTGACCGTTGAACATCCTGCAAATCATCTCTGGAACCAACGTCAACGGAGCGGTCACCTACTGCAAATTCCTGTCTGAGCAGCTGTTGCAACAAGGCCACCGCGTGACCGTGTTGTGCCGACCGGACGGTTGGCTGCAAGAGAACCTGCCGCCGGAAATCAAGATTTTTGAATCCGAACAAAACCGGCATCCGTTCGAACTTCAACGTGTCGCCAAGTGGATTCGCTCGCAGAATTTCGATGTGATGCACAGTCACATGTCCCGGGCCCACATGTTTGGCGTGATCATGCGAATGATGACTCGGGTCCCCGTCGTCGCGACCGCTCACCAATGCTCACTGCAGGTTCATTGGCGACTGAACGACCATGTCATCGCCAACTCAGATTTTACCGGCCGCTATCAACGGCGTATCAACCGAGTCGCAGCCGATCGCTTAAGCACCGTGTTTTGCTTTACCGACCTGCAGCGTTTTCAAACCATTCAACCGCGGGACCTGCGGATCGTTCGCAACCAGCTGCGACTCAATGGCGACGAATTCCTGGTCGGCACCGTCGGCGACATCATTGCTCGCAAAGGCCAGAAATATCTGTTTGACGCAATCGACAAGATCGTCAAGGAAGTCCCCAACTTCAAACTGGTACTCCTGGGCAGGTTTCACCGGCAGGAACCTTACGTACGAAAGCTTCGTGCACTGGTGATGCGAAAGCAGCTTTACAATCGGGTTAAATGGTTGGGGCTGCGAGAGAATGTGCAGGATTTCATGTCGGCGTTTGATCTCTGCGTGGTGCCGTCAGTGGAGGAGCCGCTGGGATTGGTTGCGATGGAGGCACTGGCCGCGGGAACGCCGGTGGTCGCCAGCCGAACTGGCGGGCTACCGGAAATCGTGCAACACCAGACCAACGGGTTGCTGGTACCACCCAAGGATTCGGCGCAATTGGCCGATGCAATCATCGAAATGGCTCGTGATGCCAGCCGCCGCGAGGAAATGGGGGCGGCGGGGAAAGCGATGGTGATGCAAAAGTTTGATCCTGCCAATCTGGCTCGGCAAGTCGAATCGATCTATCAGTCTCTGCAACCGGCAAATCGAAAAGCAGCCGGGTGAGGTTCAGGGTAGCATGGCCGATTCGGCCGTGATCGCAACTGAATAATCAGCGCAGCCTATTTCTCCCATTCTCGGGCCCATGGCGCCCATGGCCCAAGCTACCACTCTCGGAACGCCTTAACATTGTTCCAGCACACGTTGCAAGGTCGCTACCAGTCGATCGGCGTCGCCCCAGTCAAACACCAGCGGCGGTTTGAACTTGATCACGTTGCGATCCGGACCATCGGTACTGAGCAGAATGTGTCGACGCTTCATCGCTTCGACCACAGCACCAGCCAACTCGGAATCCGGCTGCCGTTCATCGCCTGTGCGGACCAGTTCGATTCCCAGGAACAGGCCGCTACCGCGCACGTCGCCGATCCGGGGATCGTTCCGCTGCAGATCCCGCAACCGTCCGATCAAATGTTGCCCAACTCGCAACGCATGGGATTGGAGTTGTTCAGATTCAATCACATCCAGCACGGCCAGCCCGATCGCACAGGACACCGGGTTGCCGCCAAAAGTATTGAAGTACTCCATCCCGTTGGCGAACGAATCGGCAATCGCCCGGGTGGTTACGACGGCGGCCAATGGATGACCGTTTCCGATCGGTTTGCCCATGGTGACGATATCGGGCACCACCCCCTGCTGCTCAAACGCCCAAAAGTCGGTGCCGACGCGACCAAACCCAGTTTGCACTTCGTCGGCGATGCACACGCCACCTTGCTGAGCAATGGCAGCGAACACCGGCTGCAGATAGCCCGGTGGCAACGGGACTTGCCCGCCGCAGCCCAAAATCGATTCAGCAAACAGCGCCGCAAATTTTTTCCCGGACTCAACGGCCAACCTGATTTGATCGACGGCCTGCTGCGCGTAGTTTGCTCCGCAACTGGACCGGTCGCCAGCTGGCCCGACCTGAAACTGGCCTCGATAGGTGTCCGGCATCGGCAGCACTTCGACATGATCCGGCTGGCCGGATCCGCCTCGTCCGTTGAACTTGTAGGGGCTGATTTCAATCAACGCTGATGTGTGGCCATGGTAAGCGTGATCGATGACGGCGACCGCATGCTCCCGAGTAAACGTTCTCGCCAACCGCAACGCCAAATCATTGGCTTCGCTTCCCGAGTTGACCAGGAAACAGACTTCCAATGGATCAGGAAGCGTGGCCACCAGACGCTCTGCATAACGGACGAGGTTTTGATGCAGGTACCGAGTGTTGGTGTTCAGTTGACTCAGTTGAGCTTTCGCAGCGGCGACCACATGCGGATGACAGTGCCCGACATGACAAACATTATTAACGCAATCCAGATAGGTATCGTCGCGATCATCGTAGAGATACTGGCCCCGCCCTCGAACAATATGCAATGGTCGGCGATAAGACAGACTCAACGACGGCGACAGAAACTGCTGACGACCGGCGATTAACTGATCGACCAAAATAGCTTCGGCAGCCGTTCCTGTCTCAGGTTGCCGAACGGGAACGGATTGGCAGACTTGCGACAAAGACTCATGCACCTCGGCGGGTTTGACGGATTGCAATCGCTCCAAGGCCGTCCAGGCCGGCGCTTCGCTGACCGAAAGATACTCATTGTCCGGGCACTGTTGACGCTGCTGCGCTGAGAGACAAACGCTCTGGCACAATCGCATCGCAAGCAACGGGAACAACACCGAAAGCTCAGTTTCGCTCAGCGGAACAATCGCCTGATAGCCACCGACCAGCTGCGGCAACCGCTCGCGCCACAAGTCCGGTTGATCCAGATCTTGCAGCACCAGGTAAGCCGCAGCGATCGCCAACTCGTGGATGCGGCGCGAAAAAATCAGGTCGCCAAAATCGATCAACCCGAGCCAGTCGTCCAACGGATCGTTGCTCATCAAGACGTTGTAGTCGTTGGCATCATTATGAATCACAGACTCGGGCAACTTGTCCAACCGAGATTCGACCTGGGCGTGCAAATCCAGAAAATGCGTCAGCAATTCCTGTCGGCGTTCGAATTCTGGCAGCGTCACGGCCGGATGGGTTTCCGCCGTCATTGCATCGCCCTGCAACGTCTGCCGAACGATCCCGGGGGCTTGTTTTAAATCCCAAACAAACTCTCGTTTTGCGGCTGGCTGATGATTCAGATGGGCCAAGCCTCGATCGAGTTCCCCCAGGCCCATCCCCAGTCTGCGAATCGATGCCAACGTCAACGAACTGGACGCCGCCATCGTCTGCCCATTCAGAAAACTGATCATACGCACCTGGCAATCAAGCCCCTGAGAGTCGCGCACGGTGACCAGCAAACTGTTGGCCCGCGACTTGATCAAATGCGGGCTGCGAAAATGCTGGCAACCGCGAGCGATCTGCAACGCAGCGTTTTCCAGGTCCAGCCTTGGCAAGGGTGTGTCCGGGTTGGCAACTTTCAGCACGAAGGCCAGATCGTCGGCGTCGATCTTGAAATTCTGATCGCGTTCGGAAGGGAGTATCGATGCGATACCCTGAATTCCAAAATGCTCATTGGCAATTGCCTGAGCCTCTTCAAGCGAAAAACGGGGAACGCGGGAAAGATTGGTCACGGTTGGCGGGAGGGAGCGAGGGTTGCGAACGAATTATTAATTTGAAATTGGCGATTTGAGATGAAATCTAAAACGGTTACAACTCGCCTCGCTCACTTCGTTGGGAGATTGTGCCAATGCCTGTCAAACAACTATTTTAAATACATGCAACTGGCTCTCTCGAGTGATGCCTCACCTGAAATTGGCTTTTTCTGGGCCGAAGGTCTGGCCTTTCGCGTCGACCTGGTTTTTTCGCGGAGAGGCCATCCATTTTTCAAAGTAGTCGGAAAAAGTAGCTTGGGCCAATGGCCCGAGTCCGCAAGTTTTTCTCTCATCGGTAAGTGTTCGATTTGCGATCACGGCCGAATCGGCCATGCTACGTAACTCTCGCGGACCGAAAGATTCTTACTCACTTCCAGCCCGCAGTTGATTGCGTTCCCAGGCCGACGCGGCCGAACGAGCAATATCAATATCGTTGTGACCGTCGGCAATCCGTTTCAGCAGCGAATTGGAATCCGCATTGTTGATCTGCTCCAGTGCAAACACCAACCTGGCCCAACGTCGCTGTTTGGCATCGTCCCGTGGCGGTCGCTGCACTTTGTACTCCAGGACCCGCGCCAATCGCATCCGGACCTCGGGCGAAGTCGCTTCCTCCAGGGCCAATCGCAACTGCGAATCAGCTTGGACTCGAAGTTTGATCAGCTTCATGGTCGCTGATTCTCGCTCAGCAAACGTCGAACCGTCGAGTTGTTGAATCAGGTCGCTGATCGTCGCCAACGACTTGACTTCGGTTTCCCGTTCAACCAGGGCCTCAACTTGCCCCCACCAACGATCCGTTTCCAGCACCAGGCGGGTGACCTGCTCCATGGCTGGTTGATAGTCTTGATGAGCCAACCCTTCCCAGACTTGGTCAAAGTTATCGGCATCACGACTGACCTCCATCCGGACGACATCCTGATAGTTCCAGAGGATCAGGGAACTGTCGGTGCGACCGGAGGCGCCGGTGGCAAGTTCAAATTCCAGCGGCACGAAATCGCAAGCGTTGACATTTTCCGTGTGGCCTTTGAGCCGTTTCACCTGTTGCTGGGAAACGACATCAAACAGTATCGCGGTGTCATCCCAACTGGTAGTCAACAGATAGCGACTGTCATCTGAAAATGTCAACGCCTGCACAGCATCGTCATGACCATCCAGCGAATACTTGCGGTGATGAGGATCGCGCAAGTCCCACAGTCGGGTCCGCGGATCGCGTTGATAGTTGATCGCAATCCAATTTCGATCAGCGCTGAACGCCACGGAACGGGGCAGGGTGGGAGGAGCCGCTAATTGAACTTTTGTCTGTGACTCAAGATCCAACAGCATGGTCTGGTAGACGTTGCGAGCCAGCGAACGAACCGTGGCAACCTGACGACCATCGGGAGACAGCCCGAGGGCCCGCTCACTGCCGGTTTTCCATTTTTTCTGCGAAACCAACTGGCCTCCCGGCCAGGAATAGGTTTCCACATGCGTATCCCCCAAAACATAAATCCGATTACCCAACGAATTGAAAAATGCCTGCTGGGCATTGGTTTTAATCTGGGAGTCCAGCTTGCCGGACTTGAGGTTCCAGATCTTGACCATTTCGTTGGCTCCTGCAGCAGTGACCAGATACTGGTTGTCCGGGCTGAAGCTCAACGATTCCACCCGGCCTTCATGGCCATCAAATTCCCACAGTTGCTGCCGCTGCTCAACATCGACGACCAACACGACGTAATCCTGGTTTCGCAAGGCCAACAAGCGACCATCAGGCGAAAACTCCATGCGGTAAAAGCCATTGGACCGATGAGGCTGGCCGAATTCGCCAAATCTCCAGATCGCTCCGTCAGGCAAATCGGGCTGAACAGATTGTCCTCCATCGCCGCCCTCGTCTGGGCGAGGTTGCGGTTGGGATTCTTGGCAGAGTGCCAGCTGGGACGTCAACACGGTCAGACTGATACCGCAGACCGCGAACAGCAACAGCTGACCGGCAAGCCGCAGAAGTTCGAAATCGGGCCGTTTCCAGAGACGCATCATGACTTGTATTAAAGGACGACAAAGCTTCGCAACGCACGGGGATATTTAGGAGTTGCACTTTTTAGGAGGTGCACTTGTTTGGAAACCCGACGCGTAAGCGAGGGAAAACACGCATCGGTGTCGCCCTCGCTCACGCGTCGGGATTCCATTCCCAAGCAAAACCTGCATTAGTGCAACTCCAAAACTTGGGATCGGACTTGACGCCCAGACCACTAGCAACGTTTCAAGCTGATCAAAATTTGGTCCCGCAATGAGAAGTTTAACAGAAAGCGCAATTCAGGCCTAAGGAAACGGTGACAGCATCGTAAAGGACAATACTGTCTGATAATTGTTTGCCGGAAAACGAAACGGTATGATGGGGAACGAATCGGCAGCGAGATCGTCTCATTTGAAGCTTTAGCACAGCATTCTTTTTAACCAAGTCCGGGGAATCGATGAATTTCAGATATTTCGCGCCCCGACTCAGCTTGATCGCGGCCGGCATTCTGGTTGGCTTGATTGCCCAGTCAATGTTGGGCAAACCTGAAGCGGATCAAACGTTGCCTCGGTCGATCGATCGCCCGTTATCGGAGCGGCAACCCGAAACACTGGACTTGCCATTGCTCGACGACGACGGGAATCCGATCGGAGCCGATGAAACCAATTCACTGGAACAGAACGACGAAGTTTCCGGAATCGTGCCACCGATCCTGATCCCCGGCCAACTGCAGCTGGCCACGACTCCGCAGGGTGAGCTCGAAGTTCAGGCCGCCAGCTGGGACGACGATTTTGCCCACGGGCCGCGGGCCATTTTTGAATCCCACGGCCATCAATTATGTGCCTCCGGTTGTGCAGTCAGTCGCCATCCGACTCCGTACCTTTCGAAGGATACCTACGAACGATTGATCGCCGACTATTCCCGGGGCCCGATGGATGAGACCAACGCGGCGTTAGAAACGCTGTTGTTTTTCGGCCCGCAAACCAGGCGACGAATTGAACAACAGGGCGTCGGATCACTGGATTCGGCGCGAGTCCAATTTCTCTGGAACCAGCTCAAGTGCACCCAGGCCGTGATCCGGCTGCGGGTCGTTGACCGGGAAGGGAACGTTCGCAGCTGGCTGGACGAAACCGTGGTTCCGTTTGATCGTCGACATATTTTTGACATGGAAGTCAACGATGTTCCGGATTTGGTCACCAGCGGAACGGTGAAACGAGTGGGCTTGAAACACATCTGGGTCCGCTTGTGACTCGAGGGCGTCCACTTTGTGGCCGGACCGTGGTTCACGGTCCACGAATCAGGAAGCGATTGGCAGGAACTGGGGACGGTCTGGATCAGCAATGGCGCTCGCGACTGCCAAGGCGTGATTGAAATCAAAGTTCAGCTGGAGCAGAACGATGAAGAAGTTTAATTTGGCCCTTCGAACCACGGCCTTGGCTTTGGCTGTGCTGGCGACATTGACGATTTCGGTTTCGACCAGCTGGTCAGATCCATGTGGCATGGTACCGCCAATTTATACCGGCCCCGGCACACCGATTTCGCGGATTGGACTGCAACAAACCTACGTCTACTTCGACGAAGGCGTCGAGTCATTTGTGATTCGACCTGGCTTTGAAGGCAAGGTCGACAACTTCGGGATGTTGATCCCTTTTCCCAGTCCACCGGCGCTGCGAAAAGTCCCCGACAATGTCTTTGATCAAATTGCCGCGGCCGTCGACCCCCCCGAGGTCGTGATCGACTTGATGCCGGTATTGATGGAAGCCGCCGCAGCAGATGCCGGGGGTTTCGGCGGTGGCGGCCTGGGTTTTCGCGATCAAGTCCGCGTCGTCAAACAGGAAGCCGTCGGGATGTATGAAGTGGCCGTCTTGGAAGCCGGCAGCGCGGCGGCCCTGAAACGCTGGATGGATCAAAACAAATACCAATACCCTGACGGCATGGACGATGTCTGTGAAGATTATGTCGAACAAGGCTGGTGCTTTGTGGCGGTGAAAACCAGAGTCGCGGACAAGTCCGGTGCCGATCCTCAGCCCGGCCAGCGACAGACCAATCCTCAACTTCCTCAAGGCAGCGTGTTTGATGGCACCGTGCAGGGTTTGGGTTTCCGATTCAAGACCGACAAACTGGTCGTGCCGATGCGATTGTCAGCATTTAACGAAGGCGAGCTTCGCAATGTGGTTTACCTGCTGACCCGAGGCGGAAAAAAGATCCGCGCGATTCCGGAAGAGTACGTCGTCCGCCAACTGGATGGCCAACAACTGGTCGACAATCTGACCCAGCCCCTGGCCGTACGATTGATCAACGCTCGAGACGGCAAGCTGGAAATCCCCCAGTGGCGGCGAACGAACCTGGCGCAGGAACGCGACCCGGAACCTCACAATGGCGTTGCCAAACAGATTTTCCTGTCCGATCTGGCGGCCACTCAGGACGAAGACCTGTCACTCGACCACGAAGAGACCGAAAAAGAATTGTTGCGGATCAGCGAACGGTTCGGATTGCGAGGCCAGGAAATTGACTCGCAGATTGAGGCCTTCAGCAAACAACAATCCAGCCAGTTGCTGGGCGCCGAATTGGAAAAGCTAAAACAGTTTACGCTGACCGTAGTCGACGGCGATTTTCCCCGCCAGGTAATTGCTCAACAGAACCTGACGTTTGCAGATTTCCAGATCGCGGCTCAAAAGAATACGCCACTGAAATACGACACGCGTTTGCACGGACCGGGCAAACCGAAAACCGGGAAACTGATCAGTCATTTGTTCAACGGTCCCGCGGGACAGCACGTTGATCGGTTTCCTGCAGGCGAATTGATTTTGACTGCCGACCAACTGAATCAATCGAACGCTGGCGATCTGGCCCAGTCGAAACCGTCCAGCTGGAATTGGACCTGGCTGGCCGCGTTACTGGCAACCGTGACCGCAGTCGTTGTGTTGCGATTCAAGTCTGACAATTGATTTACCTTGAAAGAATAACGATGTTCGACCTGAAACTTAAATCCCTGTGGACGCTGCTGGCGGTCACGGGAATGCTCTCCCTGGCCGACGCCGATCCCTGTGGGATGGTCCCACCGATTTATACGGGCCCCTCGCCAATTTCGCGGATTGGGCTGCAAAAAACCTACGTTTTCCACAAGGATGGCGTAGAAACCTTTGTGATTCGGCCCGGGTTTTCCGGCAAGGTCGACAACTTTGGGATGCTGATTCCGTTTCCCAACCCACCCGAGATTCGCAAGGTTGCCGACAACCTGTTTGAACACGTTGCCAATGCAATTGATCCTCCCGAGGTCGTCGTTGATCTGCGAATTCGCCGCATGATGATGCGAGGCGCCGGCGGTGCGGTTCCCAACGCCGCTCCGAAGGAACGCGCGATGCGTTTCGACAAAGACGAAGTTCGCGTATTGAAACAGGAAGCGGTCGGGATGTATGAAGTTGCCGTACTGGAAGCCGGCAGCGCCACAGCACTCAAACGCTGGATGGATGAAAACGGATATCAATACCCCGACGGGATGGACAAAGTCACCGATGATTACGTCGCCGACGGGTGGTGCTTTGTGGCCGTCAAAACCAAGGTCGGACAAAAGGAAGGCGTTGACCCGCAACCAGGTGCCCGCCAGGTTCAACCCGAACTACCAGATGGCAGCGTATTTGACGGCAACGTGCAAGGCATGGGCTTTCGCTTCAAGTCGGAACGACTGGTCGTACCGATGCGATTGTCGGCCTTCAACGAAGGCGACCTGCGGAATGTGGTTTACCTGCTGACCGATGGCCCGCGCAAGATCCGGGCGATCCCGGAGGAATACGTTGTGCGGCAGATTCCCGGCCAGGAATTGATCGACAACGTCACCAATCCGCTACCACTTCGCATCATCGGTGGAACGGAAAAAGACATTCCTGAGTACCAGCGAAAGACGCTGCCGTCGCGACGCGATCCCGCACCCAAAAATGGTATCGCCAAGGAATTGTTTGCGTCTGATTTACTGGCGGTTTCGACCGGTGAACTGTCACTCCGCCACGAAGAAGAAGAAAAAGAATTGCTGCGAATCGGCGAGCACTTCGGATTACGCGGGGCGGCCATCGACACAGAAAATGCGGACGCCTTGCTGGACCAGCGGCAGCAAACGACTGATCGCGGTTTGGACATGCTCAAGGGAATGACCTTGACCGTCGTTGATGGTGACTTTCCCCGGGAAGTCATCGCGAGGGACAATCTGTCGTTTGCCGAATACAAAATGCCGGCCGTTCGCAACACACCGCTGAAGTACGAGGCACCGCGGTTTGGACCGGGCAGCAAGAAAGAGGGCGTTTTGAAACTCGGCGCGATCAACTGGGATCAAGTCGAACACGCCGAAGTGGCCACCGACTCGCGCCGATGGCAATGGGGCCTGCAATCGGTGCTGGGGGCGGGAATGCTGGGCCTGTTGGGGATGTTGTTTTATCGACGTCCGGCGCTGGCCATTCTGTTGATTATCGGCCTTGGCAGTTGCGTCGCATCGGCCCAGGGAGCCACCCGGCAGGATGATGACTTGATTGCCAAACTGGAGAGTTCAGCGACGGCTGCCGACGCGATCGCGGCACTCGACAAAGCGGCTCGCGAAAGTGATCAAAAACGCGATCAACTGGTTGCCGAACTGCTCCGGGTTGTTCGGCAGGATCCGAACATTGCCAAACGGGGATGGGCGATTGCTGCATTGGCCGAAATCGGTGGTCAGGACGTCGACGAGTACCTGTTGAACGTGCATGCCGATGAGAATCAAAAACAGGTCGTCCGGACCTGGGCTGCTGCGGCACGGGTTTCCATGACTCGCACCGTCAATGGACTGATCGAGAAAGCCAACTTGATCCAGAAATTTCCGGCGCTCGGGCGCCCGATTGGGATGCGGATCGTGGAAAAGATGAACAGTGGCAAAGAAGATGTCGACGCTGAAAAAGTGTTGGGGGTTTCGATCAAGGTCCCGCAATTAAACACCGCTCTGGCTCCGATGGTGATGGGCTTTGGCGCGACCAAATTGACCGACGTGATGGCTCACGCAGAAGATCAGAATATTCGCCGAACGGCGGCCGGTTACCTGGGGGCGTTGGCTCAGCAGGGGGATCAGCAGGACGTTGCTTCGGCCGTGTTACGGGTTTACAAATTCGACCCCAGCGCTGACGACGTTGCCTGGGCGGGCGGGCCGTTGTTTGTGCCTGGCATTCAATGGAACAAGGAAGATGCTTCGGAACTGGTCGACAACCTCGTTCGCTGGCACCTGTGGTGCGACTTGCACGGCAAAACCGAGCCCCAGAAGCAGATCCACAACAACATTCGATCGTTGAATCTGGCTTCGGCAGCCGGTTACGAATCGCCCGGCTGGCGTGAAGCCGACACCAACACCTGGCTCCGCACCTGGGGGTCCGTGGTCGGCAAGGACGGGATCAAAAAGATCCTGCAGGAACAGGACGCCGATAACAATCCCAAGTACCAGACCGTATTGAATGAGCTCTAGCGGCTCGCTGAGACTGGCTGCGATTTAGTCGACCAGCGGGGCTCACCTACGCGAATGTTTTGCCTTCATACAATTCCAGACTCAGGGATCAACGGCCAGAGAGCATCTCGTCAATTTTGTTGATCCTGAACATCCTGTCAAACTTCCAAGTGAATCTTGCGCGCACTGTCCATTTTGAGGAAGCGGCCAAAAAAAGAACAGGATGGACAAGATTAACAAAATCAGCAGGATGCATTTTGCAGACAACGAGTCAATCGACAAATCGACTGACGTGCAAGCGAGGACTTGCGGATTCTTCTAACAAGCTGGTGATTGGTTTATGATGGGGATTCGAATTGCATCCCCTGCGAAACCGGTGTCAGCGAAATGAAATCATCCGCGATTGTGTTCAACGACCAGTATCCCAGCGTGGATGACCTCCGCGCGCGGGCCCAGCGTCGAATTCCCCGGTTTGCCTTTGAATACCTGGATGGTGGCTGCAACGAAGATATCAATCTGCAGCGAAATACGGCTGAGATTCGCGACATTGAACTGATGCCGCAGTACCTGACAGCGTATCCCGATTCGAACATGGATACGGAGCTGTTTGGAGAAACCTATGCGGCGCCGTTTGGAATCGCGCCGGTTGGGTTGCAGGGGTTGATGTGGCCCAACAGCCCGTGCATCCTGGCTGAAGCGGCGGTCGCTCACAACATTCCGTTTACGCTCAGCACCGTGTCTACGGCCAGCATTGAAACAATTGCCGAAATTACCAGCGGTCGATTCTGGTTTCAGCTGTACCATCCGACCGAAGACAAGATCCGGGACGACATTATCAACCGCGCCAAAAACGCAGGCTGCCCGGTATTGGTCATTTTGTGTGATGTTCCGACCTTTGGTTATCGACCGCGGGACATTCGCAACGGGCTGGGCATGCCACCCAAAATGACGTTTCGAAACATTTTGCAGATCATCGGCAGCCCAGGCTGGACGATGGCGACGCTGCAACACGGCCAGCCCGAATTCCAGACGCTGAAACCCTACATGCCCAAAGGCCTGGATTTGAAGCAGCTGGGATTGTTTATGGACCAGACATTTTCGGGGCGGTTGAATGAAGAGAAGATCAAACCGATTCGCGATATGTGGCCCGGCAAGCTGGTCTTGAAAGGAGTGGCTTCCGAACGCGACGCCGAGTTGGCGCTGGGGCTGGGGTTGGACGGAATCATCGTTTCCAATCACGGTGGTCGGCAGCTGGACGCGGGGCCGTCATCGATCGCTTGCCTGCCAACCCTGGCCGAAAAATTCGGAGACCAGATGACGGTGATGATGGACAGCGGAATTCGTTCCGGGCCGGATATTGCTCGCACGATCGCAGCTGGCGCCGCATTTACCTTCATGGGTCGCGCCTTCATGTACGGCGTCGCGGCGCTAGGGGCCGAAGGCGGCACGCACACAATTTCGATTTTCAAACGCCAACTAAAACAAGTGATGGAACAGATTGGTTGTCAGCGGATCAAGGACCTGCCGAACCACCAGATCAAGTAACGTCGCCGACATTGTCGTCGCTGCCTCGGTCGGGAGGCACCCTCTCGCTTGCGGGCCGTTAAATTACAAGCCCGAAGCGCCAGTTTTGAAGATGCACGTCGTCGCCTTTCGCGAAGAGCCTGACATTTTTTGTTCAGCTGAACTAATTGACGCTCGTGTTGAATGATCGATTGACTCGTTTTCTGCAAAACGCATCCTGTTGATCATGTTGATCTTGTCCATCCTGTCCTTTTTTGGCCGTTTCCTCAAAATAGACAGCGTACGCAAGATTCACCTGGAAGTTTGACAGGATGTTCAGGCTCAGCAGGATTGACGAGATGCTTCCTGGTGCTGGATCCCTGAGACGACGAATCG
>CAZJEK010000032.1:1342-29183 GCA_964545005.1 uncultured Pirellulaceae bacterium | reverse complement strand
AATTGTCGACCTGATTCTGGAACGTGGATTCGAACGCCGGTTGCGTGAATTCCAGCCGGATGTGATTGGCACCAGTTGCTATATCACTGGGGTCAACGAAGTCATCAAGTTGTGTCGACAAGCAAAACGCTGGAACCGAGATGTGCTGACGGTGGTCGGAGGTGTTCATGCGGCCCAAACACCGGAAGATTTTCATGACGCGTCGATTGATTGCATCGTGCTTGGGGATGGAGCGACCGTCATGCCAGAAGTGACCCAAGCTTGGGAGGCGAATCGAAATCTGGATTCCGTGGCTGGGTTGATGTTGCAAAAGCGAGGCGAACTGGTTGCGACTGCGAAACGTGACTACATGCCGCACCCGGATCAACTTCCGTTTCCACGCCGCGATTTGGTTGCTCACCTGGCTCACAAATACTACTACCTTTGGCATCGGCCGGTGGCGACGCTGAAAACGACTTGGGGTTGTTGGTACAAATGCAATTTTTGCATGACGTGGCAGATCACCGGAGGACACCCGTATGCCAGAACGGCTCAATCCATTGCCGATGAGCTGGCGACAATCGAAGCCGAGCACATTTATATCGTCGATGATATCTTCCTGATTCAACCCCAGCGGTTGGAGGAGTTGGCCAGATTGCTCAGGGAGCGAGGGATTCGGAAAAAGTACCTCGCCTATGCCCGAGCCGATTTTCTTGCCGAGAATGAGGCCATTATCGGAGAATGGGCCGAACTCGGACTGCAGTCGGTTTTCATCGGTCTGGAGGCAACAACCGACTCCGAATTGGAGAATATGGAAAAAATGGCGACGGTTGCCCAAAACAAGCAGGCCATTGCCAACTTGCAGAAACATGGTGTCGAGATTTACGGCTCTTTGATCGTGCAGCCTGACTATGGCCCAGAAGATTGGAAACGTCTCAAGCAGTTCATCAAGGAAAACGACCTGTTTTTCCTTAACATCTCGCCGCTGACGCCAATGCCGGGAACGTTGGTTGCGGACCAATATCGTGATGAATTGATCGTCAGTCGAAAAGCGCATGGTCTCTGGGACCTCGCCCACACGGTGCTGCCAACCAGAATGAGCCTGAAGCGATTTTATCGTTCACTGCTGGGGGTCTATGCCTACGCAACGTTCAATCCGCTGCGAGCACAGCGACTTGATTTACCGACGGTCCCCCCGCTTTACTCGTGGAAGTACTGGCGTTTGTATTTTGGTACGCTCAAGATTGGGCGACAATTCTTATTCGCTCATCGGCATCATCTCCCTGCCGAGCTGGCTCGGGCATCTGATTGCGGCGAAGAACTGGAACCCAGCGAGCCGGAAGAAAATGCCGTCGATCTTATTCGGCCTCAAGCATGAGCGACACGATTGAATCTCCAGAGCAACCGGCACGACGCTTGGGAAGCCGCAGTCTTCCGCAGGTCTTGACCGCCTACCGCGGTATCCGAGTCGAGATTTACCGTGACATTCGAGACGTCGACGAAGCGATCTGGAATGCCGGCTTGGAGCCTCGCCACGGCTTCATGTCGCACGCTTTTGTGACTGTCTGCCAGGAATCTGGAATCGAATCGGCACAGTACTGGCATCTGCTTTTTTATTCAAACAGGACGCTGGTGGCCGTCGGCACGATTCACCGGATGCTGGTCAATCTCGATCTCTTGACCGTTGGGCGTGTCCGTTACTGCATTGGCAAGTTGAAAGAGTATCTGCCGCGGTTTCTGCAGGTTCCCATGTTGATTTGTGGATTGCCAGTATCCGTGGGACAGCCTTGCTTCCGGTTTCTGCCTGGGGCCAACCCGCCGGACATTTGTCGAGCCCTCAGTGTTGTGATGGAACAGATTGGCGCCGCAACTTCGACGTCAGTATTGTGTTTCAAAGAATTCACGTTGGCAGAGACGCTCTCGTTTGACACGCTTCTGGAACTCGGATTCTTCAAATCGACAAGCCTTCCGACATGTCATCTGGAGTTGCCCTGGGACTGTTTTTCGGCATACCTGTCGGACATGCGGGCTTCCTATCGGAGGCAGGCCCGTGCCACGTTGCGTGCCCGTGAGCAAGCGAACCTGACGTTTCATTGGAGTGATGAATTCGCGATGGAAGCGTCGAGCATCCATCAGCTTTACCTGCAAACGGTAAGCCGAGCGGCGCACCGCTTGGAGACGGTGAATGAGGCTTTTTTTCAGCGGCTCAGTAACCAGCTTGGCTGCCGCAGTAAATTGATTCTGATTAAAAGAGAAGGGCGTTTGCTGGGGATGGCCGTTTTGATGCTGTCATCAAATGTGGCAACCTTTCTATTTGCCGGCTTGGACTACGACCATCTCCGGCCTCATTGGCAAGTCTATCAGAATCTGGTTCTTGAAATCGTGGCCGAGGCCATTCGAGAAAACGCCGATCGCCTCGAATTCGGCCAAACATCGTATGATTTAAAGAGTCGATTGGGTGCGAGGCCGGAAGGCAGATATCTTTATTTCCGGCACCGGAATTCACTGGGGCACGGCCTGTTTCGAAGCCTCAATCGCGCACTGTTTCCGGAAACAGATTTCCCCAATCGTCGGGTTTTCCGCGACGCAAACGCAGCGTCTCTTCGTTCCGATTAATAATCATGTCCATGGCTTGATGATCCAGGGGGAATCTGGGATGGAGGCAACAAAGCCACTGTTGAAAACGGGGAATCGGTATTTATACAACCTGATGAACGTCATGACTCATTTCCTGGGCGAGAGACTATCCCGTCCCTTCAGCCAGAGAATCCAACGGAGAATCGAGTCGGATCTCAGGGAAGTAATGGAGTGCCGGCCACAAGGAAGGTTGCTGCCAGTTGACAGACGCACGGATCTATCGAGCCAGGAATTCAGATCGAAATACGCCAGAAAATGTCCTGTCGTATTTGCGGGCGCAGCGAAAGACTGGCCGTGCACGGGTAAGTGGACCCATGACAACTTCGCCAGAATGTACGGGTCCGATGAGGTGTTGATCTTCAATGCTTCCAAAAACCAGGAAGGAAAGCTGGAGTACACGTTTGCCCGGTTGGAAGATGCGATTGCCCGGATGAAAACCGAAAAGGAAGTGAACGTCAGGTTTAATCCACTGATGTACCATCATCCAGAATTGAAGGCTGATGTGGATTGGGGCTGGTATCGAGAAAGGATTTCAAAATCGCTCCCAGGCACCGAGCAAATGCAGTTGTTTATTGGGGGAAATGATTCTTCAACGCATATTCATACTGCCATTTCGGAAAATCTGTTTCTGCAGGCCGAAGGGCACAAGAAATGGGTCATGTTCCATCCGGCCTACAATCCGGTAATTCAACCTCTGATTGACCGGACTCCGTATTTTCTGAGCGAACTTGATTATGAAAATCCCGACCCTGAATAGCATCCCTATTTCTCCAAAGCGATAGGCTTTGAGTGTGTCCTGAAGCCGGGTGACATTCTATACAACCCCTGCTTTTACTGGCATTTCGTCACCAGCTTGACGCCGTCTGTTTCTTTTGGCTATCGCTGGGTGGATCCGCTCAGCATCTGGAAACTGGAGCCTGTGTTGGGACTGTTAACGCTTTGTTCTTTCAATCCTCCAATCTGGAATTTCGCACGCGACAAAGCTGATTTCACTAAAATTGTGACGCACAAGCGTAATTCCCGTGCGATGGAGAAACGGTAACCGCAGCCGGGTACCGCACGACCGGTAGGGAGAACTCGGCCGATGCAATCCCAAGCTGAGGGCCTGCCGACTGGTACGGAATTCGGACAAACGAAGATCAATTTCACATGGTCGATCGAACAGATTTTCCAATGGAGCCCCCGACTGCGGTAGTACGATAACACGATGTCCGGACCGTTTCTCTTTCTGATCCAGTTAAACCCGCGTCTTCAGTCGTTTGGGCTGTTTGCAATTACGCTGATAGCGATGATCGGTGCGAGCCGATTGAAATTCAATGATGTTCCCAAGGATTTGTTTGGATCCAGTCACCCCGATTTTGAAATCCTTGCTCAAGTCGAAAAACAGTTTTCCAACGACGAAAATGATTGCCTGATCGTCGTCCAAAGTGAAAAGCACCTGTTCACTCGACAGTCGATCCGCGGTTTTGATCACCTGGTTGAGCAAATCGGGTTGATTGGAGGTGTCGATAATGTCTTGAGCATGGCCTCGATCCGATTCTATGAAGGAGGATTGGCACCGCGTACGATTCTTCCTGCCCCGGATGCATCGGCCGAAGAACGGGAACAGATGCTGCTGGCTGCGTTGAATCACCCGTTGGTCGGCGACGTGCTACTTTCAAGGGATGGGCGAACGGCACTGGTCATCGTACGCTTGGCGGATAATCAACGGCAAGCCAAATCGATTCAAAATGTACTCCTGAAGGTGGGATCCGTCAGCGAGCAGGCAAGCAAAATTGGAGGCTTCACCTGCACGCTTACCGGCGTTCCCGTCATTCGTGTCGCGGTCCTGAAATCGATTGAGCACGATCAAGCGATTCTGACTTTGGCCGCCACTGTGGTTGGAGCCTTCGTCGCATTCCTGTTTTTCCGCACCGTCAGCGCGACCCTTCTGGTGGCGGCCGGACCTTTGATCGGCTTATTCTGGACAGTAGGCATCCTCGGTTTCCTGGGAATTGAAATCAATCCGATCAGCGCCGTCTTACCGACATTGATCCTTGTAATCGGTTTTGCCGATTCAGTACATCTGGTTCTGGAGATGCGGCGCCAGCAGGCCCGCGGCATTGATCGTCACGAAGCGGCTTTGCTTACAATTCGCCTGCTTGCGTTGCCTTGCGGGCTGACCTCGTTAACGACCGCCGTGGGGTTCGCGTCGTTGTGTATCGTCGACATTCCCAGCATTCGAAACTTTGGATTAGTGACCGCCATCGGCGCGGTGACGACCTTCTTTGCCGTGCTAACGGTCGTGCCGTTTTTGGGAACGACGCCTATCGGCCAGAGGCTCACCAGGGGCCGAATGCAGGTGGCCCCCAACCGTAAATTGCATTGGGCGAAGTTGGCGAATGTGATCGTGCGATTTCCGCGCCGCATTGCGATCACCGGCATCCTCGCGACGCTTGCTCTCGGCTGGTCAGCTTACTTTTTGCGCCCAGATTCCAAGCTGACCGATACCCTCCCATCGGGATTCGCATCCTATCGAGGCATACAAATCTGCGATCATGAGTTTGGAGGTGCGACCGAAGCGCAGATTCTCGTCGAGTGGGATGAATCCAGGATGACGAATGATTCAGACGTTCTCCAAAGCATCGCTGCGGCTCAAGAAATCATCGCCCAAAGCCCTGAATTTGGACGGTCGCTTTCCATTCTGGACGTCCTCGCTGTAACGCCTGGAAACCAAGCTGCGGTCCACAAATCGGCAATGCTTCCGTTTTTACATGGAGAAGCTATCCATCGATTCTGGCGACCAGATTTGCGCAGATCGTTAATCCGCGTACGCGTACCTGATCGATTTGCTTCCGAACTGCGGCCCGAATTTGACAAGATCGAATCCGAGCTTGCTGGTTTGGAAGCTTCGCATCCGGGGTTTCGTTTCTGGGTGACCGGCCCCGTGGTCGTAATCGGGAAAAATATTCGCGACATGATCACCGAACTCATCAAATCGTTGGCTGTGGCCGCGGGAATTATCTTTGTTATCCTGACAATCAGTTTTCGCTCGTTGCGCCTGGGACTGATCAGTCTGGTTCCGAATACGTTTCCAATGGTCATGACTGCGGCCGTGATCGTGGGATCCGGAACACCATTACTGATCGGCAACGTGATCGTGTTCAGCGTTTGCCTGGGAATTGCCGTGGACGACACGATTCATTTCATGGCAGCCAATCAGCGCCTCATTGGTCGTGGTCGCTCACCGGCAGAAGCGGTGACGGGCAGTTTCGAAACGGTGGGGACGGCTTTGGTCATCACAACCACCGTGCTGGTGTTGGGATTCTCCACGACCGTTCTGAGCCAACTGGACATGATCCGGATGTTTGGCTTGCTCTCATGCGTTGCGATCGTGTCGGCACTGCTCGGAGATCTGGTTATTTTGCCATCGCTGCTGCTATGGTCGGGGCGGGAGAGCGGTTCACTCACGACACCGAATCAACAAGGTGGTGATCACCTGGGCGAACAATCCGCGTCCACCGGCGGCTAGTACGAGGAATCGTGAGTCCAACGCCGTTCCACGCGGTGGTTCGGTAGCACGTCATTCTTCCGGTGCGAACTGAATAGCGAGAATGATCAAAAATCGCCCCCGCGATGCCCCGAACCGAATGCCTGGTCGACGACAATCTTGATCAAGCCGAGAACGGCCTCCTGGACTTCGATTCGAATAGTCTGCTCCAGACCAACCGTTTGCAAACTGACCGTGACGGCGTCGCTTTCGGAGCCCTTCAGCAAGTCAGCCATTTGCCGCAATATATGATTCCGTTCGATATGAAACGCATATTCGAGAACTGAATGGATCGAAGTTTTGTACTGCATGCCGAAGCGTTGGATACGGGATTCATCGCGGCTTTGCGCGACTGCCGACTTGATGGACTCAACCGAATTTGCACCGGCGCCGAAATAAACGGCTTCTGGACCGGCACCAATAACGATTTCCAATTCACTACCGAAAGCCTTGTTTGCGCGCTCATCGTTTTTGGGAATCGCGATGTGAAATTTGTGGAAATTGACCTCTCCGAAAGAATCGACGTTCAACTCGATTTCAATTGCATCGTTATCATCTGCAGCGATCCGCTCCATCAGCAATTTGATGGACTCCTCGACCTTCGAATCTTCGGTCGCGTATACGCCGGCAATGAAATCGACGGTGTTATCGTCCAGCGCAATCGAACCGGCACCGTCGATTTTGCCACTTTCAATTACTGGCGATAGTTCATCCAACCACAGGCCGACAATCTCTTTGATCACATTCAGTTCATTGACTTTTGGTAGTTCGGTTTCGGTCAGCACTTTGAGCATCTGTTTCCTGATCGCCGCATTCATGCTGATCAAATGGGCTTGGTCATCTTCAATCAAGTTCGCCGCCCAGTGCATCGAAACGGCGGCGTTCTCCCGAGCAAAGCCCGCAAATCTTGATTCGAGTGCGCCTGTAGCCTCAATTCGCTTTGCCAGGAGCGTGTCTTCCTGGGCCGCAATTCGAAAGTCCAGATACGACCGCCTGCCTTTCCGGTCGATCGCCCATCCCAGTGTGATTCGATCTATTTCGGAAATCAGGTCATCAGAATCGCCCATGATCTGGGCTCCCGCAACCATAAGTGGGAGCAAAAATGGACGTCCCAAACTGGTTTCCGAAAGAGATTTGATACCATCCGTGGCTCCCTCCTTCATTTGTTTCAACAGGCTTTTTGGAAAATTCTTCCAACGGGACGAAATGGAAATCATGTACTGATTCGTCGATGGCAAAAAAATGGCGCCGGGGTCTGCAGGAAGGCTGGCCAAGACTTCTTTCGATTCCGAAAAGAACGCCCATCCGTTTTGAGTGATCGTGAAAATCTCGGCACCACCGGGGAAGATCACGGCATCAAAATCGCCCTTTTTTCCTTCTTCGATTTCGGCGAAACCTGCAATCGTGTCGAGCGTATCGTCGAAATCTGTCACCGGCAAGCATCCGACGACCACGGGAGTCTCGCCGTCGAACATTAAAACAGCACCAGCGGGCTTTTTTCGGTCGACTCCGATTGTGTATTGGTCAAGGACGGTTTTCCAGAGAAAAACAAGTTCCTTGAATCCTGCCGATTCGATCAAATACGACGTTTCACTAAACATATCGTCGACGCTTTTAAAAGCGAGGACTACAGCTGCCTGGTTCTGCCAGTTGGCTGACATCGGCGTTTCGACCAATTCGGCCACCGGTTGTTGGTCATTGGGAGGCGACTGCGCCCGTTGTCCAGGCATTTGTTTTTCGTCGAATCCGGCAAATAACGCCGGCCTCTCCGGGAGCCGTTCAATAAATTTTTTCCGGATGCGCTCGTAGTGTCTGAGCCGTATTCTCGAAGCATCCGACAATTTCTCGATGGGTACGACGACCAAACTGCCATCTTCTTTTTTTAAAAAGACGCTTTCTTGCCGGACGTCAAAAATCGAGGCATCCACTGAGTACTGACCGCTGGTGTCACTCCAATGGAGAACTTTGAACAGTCGTTTCGCGTGCACGTAGGGTTGACCATCCTTGATCAGTTCGGTCCAGATCACCTGGTAAACAAACTTGCCAAAGCTCGGCCCTTGCTTGGGGTTTTCATAAGCCTGTATCGCGTGTTCGGCCATCACCGAAATCGGAATATGATGGATCAACGATTCCAGCTTTTTCCGGTCGTTACACTTCTTGATCAAGTTCCAGATCTCAGCGTCGCCCAGTTTCGCATAATCCTCGTCAAATCTGGTCTCTTGCTTAGCGATCGCCCATCCGCTCAACCCGATCGCCAAAACCATGACTGCAATAATTGTTGAGAGCTTGTCGTTCATGATGATGGTAACCCTGATAATTTTCCCGCCAGCCCTGATGTCAAATTCTCAACAACTGATTTCTGTGAACGGCCGGCTCGCCCGAGAACCAAAACTTGACCATTTCCGAGGATTCAGTGTATTGTAGCGCCATTTGAAAGTGACGGACAAAATTTCCCGCTCGAAGAATCAGCATCACCGGAGGATTTCGTTGGGCTCCAACACAGTTGCTTACTTACAGATTGCGATCAGATTCTTCTTGGCTTTGGTGTTTGTCACTTACTCCGCCGCCAAGTTTTTCGGTGCCCAGTTTATCACTGAGGGGCCGGTTCTCGACACACCGATAAGCCAACTCAGCGGTATTGAAGCCACTTGGAGCTACTTTGGACGGTCTTCGTTGTATTCCAACTTTATTGCGCTTGCGCAGTTGACCGGCGGAGTACTTTTGTTGCATCAGCGAACGGTTCGTCTGGCGTTGCTGATCCTGATGCCGATGATTGGCAACATCGTGCTCGTAAATTTTTCTTACGGGATCAGCTTCGAAACAAAGGTCTTCTCACTCATCTTGATGGCCTTGTTGCTGCTCCTGATTGGCATGGAATATCGCGATTGGTTTTCATTTCTTTTCGAACGCCCCAAGCTGCCCTCAAGTAAAGCAGGCCTATCCTGGCGATGGCGGGTGCCACTGGTGTTGATGTTTCTCGTCGTCGTGTTTGTTTTCGTTGGTTTGGTGACGGAACGAGTTTTGCCGTCTTGCGAGATCGCCGGCAATTGGTCGGTAGTGGAAAGTCAGGGCATCGAGGCTGCCGATTCATTCGCCAAACTCTATCTCATGGATGGAGGCCGGATGGGCCTGGAAAAAGACCGGGCCGTTTTCTTCGGCCAACAGCAGACAGACGGCTCTGGTAAACTCGACTTTCAGATTACTGTATGGCCGACTCCAGAAGAACTCATATGGCAGGATCGCCTGTTGCCCGACTCCAATCCAGAAGATCTCACGTATCGAGCGCGTCAGCAGAAAGCTCAACGAGAACTGCATTTTGACGGAAGCTACCAACGAACAGCCGGCGATAGATTGCGACTCGATGGAGTGCTTAACCAACAACAGGTCACCATTTTCCTGATCAAAGACTGACAGGACTTCCACGAGTAGCCGTCGGAAAGATCATGCGACGACAGGGGAGGGCAAATTTGAAATGCGGTTGGTCGAGTTGGCCGCCTCCACTTGAATTTTTTGGTGAGGACCCGCAACCTGACCATCTTTCAAAATAGCCTGCCGGCTTCCGCCCCACGGGCCTTGTTTTTGTTATTCAAATAGCCGACGAAAAATGCTGTTTGGTGAATTCGCCGAAGTTCGTTATCGCGGGGCACACATAGGCCATTTCTTCCAAACTACGAGTCATTCCAAGGCGAAAACACTTGAATGGCCTCATAAAACAGATGCTTCATGAATCTGTGCGACCGCTTTAAGGCGAATTGCCTTCGATTGTTGTGCGAACAAACTGAGTGTCCGCCGCAGGCGACGAAAAAACGCCGCCGGCAGAAACGGAGGCCGTATTGTTGGTAATTGCGGAGTCGAGGAATACGTTGATTCCTCGATCAAAGAAAGCCGCTCCGCCACGGAGCGATGTCTCGTTCACATCAAACACGGATTCCGTAATTCTGGAACTGATGCCCGAAGACCACAAAGCGCCACCGTCGCCGCTGGAACTGTTGCCCAAAAACGTTGTGTCGAAGATTCGCAAAGTGCTTTCTTCGTCGTCAGATTCGAAACGAATCGCACCGCCCCCAACGTTGTCGATCCCCGTCGCTGCTGCGACGTTTTCCTCAAAGCGAGAGTCTGCCGTAATCGAAAAACTACTGTTCCTCGCAAGGATCGCGCCGCCGGCGCGAAAAGCACTATTGCTGAGAAACTGTGTATTGGCCAGAGTCACCGAACCAGAATCCACGATCGAAATTGCTCCGCCACCTGCAGTCAGCGGTGATACCATGCCGGTCACTTCGTTCTCAACAAAAAAAGATGCCGCAGTGTAAATTGAGGAATCATTCAGGTGAATTGCCCCTCCTGAACGAGACGCGACGTTGGACTGAAATGTGACCTCCGTGAATTGGAGGAGATCGGAGTTTGCTGAATAGAGAGCGCCGCCGATGCGGGCTTCATTTTGCCGCAGCCTGGAATCTGCCATGACGACCGAGCCAAGATTGGCGATCGCTCCACCTGCAAACGTCGCCACGTTTCCTCTGAATTCCACATTATCAAAGCCTCGCAGAAACGAGCCGCTTGAGTTGTAGATTCCTCCGCCGTTCTTGCTGGCCGAATTATCGATCAGCGCGCCTCCGTTGAGCGAGACGTCCGCCCGATTGAAGAACATGCCGGCACCAAATTCAGCGGAATTCCGGCGTAGAACGGAGTTCTCAAACGTATGGATCGAACCATCCGGAACATCAGCGATGTAGACTCCGCCTCCGCGAGTGGCCGCGTTATTGATGACGGACAATTCGGTGGGCGAACTCAACCGCCCTCCCTTGACCAGCAGTCCACCGCCAAGGTCGTCAGCCTCGTTGTTCCATACGCTGGTCTTCAGGATTCTACTTTCGCTGTTCTCAAGGACGATCCCTCCACCGCTTCGGCTTCCCGGAAATCCGGAACTGTCGGCGCGAACCGTATTGCGTTCAACCCGACTGTTGTCCAGGTTAAATGTCGTATTCAAGGCATAGATTCCACCCCCTCTCCATCCTGAACATCATCAAAGTCACGATATTCAATCCGGCTATCGAGAATCCCGGTACTCCGAATTGTAATCTCGCCTTGTTCGACCGCGATCGCGCCTCCTCGACTGGCTTGAGCGACGCTATGTTGGAAGCCGGAACTGGTAATTAACAGGCTTGACCACGCCGCATAAACTGATCCGCCGGCAAGCTCTCGAGGACCGGAATCCTGGCCCGCGATATTTCCGGTTTCAGGATCTTCACTGCCGAAGTTGGACCGATTGATGGTTGCATCAGGGACGTTGAGTAACCCAATTCCTCCGCCAGCGGTAAAGGCAATGTTGCGAATGAAATTCGTCCACTCGACTTCGAGCGTGCCGCCTTCCTTGGCGATCGCGCCACCGATGGTGGCAAGACTGTTTCGGCTGAGGTTGGAGTAGGCTATCTTGAGTTGGCCTCCATGTGAGTAAATCGCTCCGCCTCGACCACCGCTTGCCGTGTTCAAATCGAACTCTGACTCAAAAAGGTCCACGTTCGATCCCAGCGTTTCGATTGCGCCGCCTCGATTCTCAACATCAAAGTTGTTGAAAAGATCATTGCGTTGGAAGCTGCCTTGGGCAACGGTTAGGCGCCCGGACTCAACAGCAATCGCGGCACCGGCAGCCGCGCGATTGTTGGCAAAAGTGTCCCCGACCGAATTCGTCGCGACCGAATGGATCGCTCCGCCTTTTTCGCTGGCCCGATTGGACAGGCTGTCGTCGTCCAGGTCTCCATACAGATTGTCTTTTGAGATTAACAGTCCGTCGGCAGAGTAAACCGCACCGCCAGCGAAAGCTCGCTGACGCGTGAAGGTGGAATCGTCAATTCGAGTCGTTTCCGATGCCGAATAGATGCCGCCCCCCAGACCACTGGTCTCATCCACCTGGTTATTGGTAAAAGTTGAGTTTTCAATCTTAAGCAAACCTGCTGCTTTATGGATTGCACCACCATTTCCAGAGATTGCCCGATTGTCTTCCAGAGTCGAATCCACAATTCTGACCGAACTGTCGCCCTCAATACGGATGGCTCCCCCACCGTCAGCAGAGAGCCCATTTGTAAATCGCAGACCGTGAAGAAGGACGGGGGAAGAAGAATTGATGCTGAAGATACGTGACTGCGTCTGGGCATCAATTTCGATTTCTGCGTTGCCCGCACGAATCGTAACCCCGTCGACGATATTCATCTCGCCCAGCGAAAGCTCAATCGTCTGGCCGCTGATCGATTGACTGAATCGAATGATGTCGTCGCCGGACCCCGCAGGCGCGTCGTCAATCGCTGTGTCAGTATTGGCGGCAACGATGGCTTCGCGAAGACTGACCAACCCGTCGGAAATGCCAGGTGCGGTATCAGCCACCGTGTTGACAACAATGGTTGCCAATAAATTGCGAGGCTCAAGCTGTTGGTAGCTGCTGGGTGCGCCTCTGGAGCCGGATCGCAATCGTTTCTTCATGTCAACACTGGGATTGATTCAAGGTTGTTGGACGAGTCTTCTATCGACAAATATATCGGCAAGTGGTCAACACAAATTTGTACTCCAGATCCGTTGCTAAGCAATGCGGGTTGGGACGACCCTGCTCGCAAAGATCCTGCCGCAAAGGCTGAAGTGGGGGAACGCAGGTTTGGTTGGTTGCGTCCAAAAAACCGCCCTCTCAATGCCCACTCTCTCAAATTGTCTCAAGGGCCACGACGCCATTGGGATATTCAACTCATTTGCCGGAGGTCAACTTTTGCAAACTGTCGCGAATCTGAGCCCGATTCTCCTCACTGACGTTTTCCAAAATGGTGACGACTTTACCGTCGTGGACAATCACCGCGGCCGGTAGCTGCTGAATCCCCAACTCGGCACACAACTGGCCTTGCGGGTCACGCCAGATCGGGAAAGCAATTCCTTTCGGTTGCCCAGGTCGCCCAGAAGTCGAGCAGGGTCGGCTTAACTTCGGTAGTCAGCTCTTTTGCGCTATCCACCTCCGCACCGGACATGTCGAGAAACACTGTCGCAGGGATTTCCTTGCCAATGCGATCAGCGGAGTCCGAACGCATCATCTCATTGCGCAAATCGCTGACTTGACGAAGCTCATCCAGCTTTGGAAGCTCAGCCCAAGTGATCTGGCCAGGAGAAAGTTCCCAATCCAGACAAACCATTGAATATTGTATCAGATTCTAATGCTTACCGATTTTTCGCAAATCCCGACCATTTTGCTAAACTGGAAGTCATTCAATAGTTTCGAACCGCTCATCGGCTTTCGTCAATTATGCCTGGACGATGCTTTCGACACGCTGTGATACTTGCCTTTGCGATGGTCGCGTTGACGTTTCACTCAGAAACTCGCGGCCAGAGCCATGCGTCAGCCACCAACATTGAACCGGTTTTCCCAGCTGACCAAATCGAGTACTTCGAAAAGCACATCCGGCCGCTGCTGAATGAACACTGCCTCGAATGTCATGGACAATCCGCGGAGGACGTCCGCGGTGGCTTGTGGCTCACTTCGCGAGCAGCGATGCTCGCCGGCGGCGACTCCGGTCCTGCGATCATTCCTGGCAACTCCGATGCGAGCCTGTTGATCGAAGCGGTGCATTACGACAGCTTTGAAATGCCTCCTCAAGGCCAACTGCCGGCTGACATGATTCGCCGCCTGGAAACCTGGATTCAGAACGGCGCGGCGGACCCTCGCCGGCCGGACGACTTACGCGAACAATCCGCTGCGCCCAACATCGAAGAAGGCAGACAGTTCTGGTCGTTTCAACCGATCCCCAAAGCCGCGAACTGGAATTCTCAATTGACAGCCCCGGTGGACAGTTCGTACTTGAAACCCGACCAGAGACCCGCCGGCACCGACGAAGGTTTGCTTTGGAACGGCACAGAAATCGATCGACTGGTTGCCAGAACTTGGCGACAGCATGGATTGGAACCCGCTCCTGATGCTGACCGGGACACAGTACTTCGGCGTTTGCATTTTGTGTTAACGGGAATTCCTCCGACGATTGATCAGTTACATGATTTTCGGAACAGCAATGCCGCCGTTGACGAAGACGTTGCTCGCGTGGTCGACGAACTGATTGAATCGCCCGAGTTTGGACAGCGCTGGGGGCGCCACTGGTTGGACGTTGCGAGATTCGCCGAATCCAGCGGCGGCGGGCGAAGTTTGATGTTTCCCCATGCGTGGCGTTATCGGGACTATGTGATTGACTCATTCAACCATGACAAGCCCTTCAAACGCATGATCCTGGAGCAGATCGCTGGCGACCTGCTTCCGTTTGAAAACCAGCACCAACGCAACGAGCAACTTGTCGCCACCGGTTTCCTGGCATTAGGGCCGCACAACTATGAGCAACAGGACAAAGAACAACTTCGCCTGGATGTGATCGACGAACAAATTGACACCGTGGGCCGCGCCTTCCTGGGGCTGACGATTGGCTGCGCCAGGTGTCATGATCACAAATTCGACCCCATCCCAATTCGTGACTACTATGCTTTGGCGGGAATTTTCAGTAGCACAATTTCCCTGGTGGACGGAAATGTTTCGGGCTACGTGACGCGACCATTGGCCACTGAGCAACAACGACTATCGGAGGAGAACTATCGAAAGCGGGTCGACGAGCTCTCAAAAAAACTCAAACTTGCACAGGCAGCCTTGGCTGATCTCGTTCCCAACTCGGGCCTGTCGCCGAAACAACGCATTGTCGACTCAAAAGATTTACGCGGAATCGTTATCGATGATCGGTCAGCTGAAAAAAGTGGTTTCTGGAAGCATTCGGTATCGGTCAAGTCATACGTTGATCAGGGCTACGTTCACGATGCCCATCAGCCGGGACCGTTAACGATTCAGTACCAAACCGACCTCGAATCTGGTGGAAAATATGAGGTTCGGCTCAGTTATTCTCCCGGTTCCAACCGAGCCTCAAACACGAAAGTGACAATTGATCACCAGGATGGAGAAACCGTCCGCGTCATCAATCAAACGCAGACACCGCCAATCGACGATTTGTTTATCTCGTTGGGCGTGTTCCGTTTTGAAGCTAACAATCTTGCCACTGTGACGATCAGCAACGAAAACGCCGACGGTGTCGTGATTGCTGATGCCGTGCAATGGTTAAAAATTGCCGACCATGGTCAAGGAGAATCAGCCCAGGACAAACGTTCCGATCAATTCCAGCAGTCAGATTCAAACTTGTCCCCTCGTGGCCAGAAAACAGACTCGAAGGATGGCCAAGCGCCAAACCAGTCGGCAACCATCGATGAAGCAAAGCAGCAGGCGATGGCTCGGGTCCATGAACTGGAAATCCAGCTTCGCGAGCTGAAGAAAAGTGCACCGCGACCGCTCGATCTCGCGATGTCTGTTCAAGACTCGGCACACCCCACAGATGGACATTTACACATCCGAGGTAGCGTGAGAAACCTGGGGCCCATTGTACCGAGAGGTTTTCTCTCGGTACTTGACCACCCGGAAACGCCGCCCATTCCGATAACTCAAAGTGGCAGGTTGGAACTTGCGACATGGATTGCCAGTGATCAGAATCCATTGACAGCAAGAGTGTATGTAAATCGCGTCTGGAAGCATATTTTTGGTGTTGGCTTGGTCGCAACGCCGGACAACTTTGGCAAAATGGGACGGCCCCCCAGCCATCCGGAACTGCTCGATTTTCTTGCTCGCCGCTTCATCGAACAAGGTTGGTCGACCAAGCAGCTGATTCGGGAAATTCTGCAGTCCCGACTGTTTCGACTTTCGTCGGCAACCATTCCCGCGGCGGAAAAAAGCGACCCGGAAAATCGTTATCTTTGGCGAGCGAACCGCCGTCGCGTTGATGTTGAATTTCTACGGGACAGCATGCTCGCAATCTCAGGAGAACTCGATCGCGAGGCTGGAGGACGAACGATCCGCAAAATTACTCAGTACGATTTAGGATATGAATTTGATACCAATCGCCGCAGCATTTACGTACCCGCATTTCGAAACTCAATGCTGGAGATCTTCGAAACGTTTGATCAGGCCAACCCCAACCTGGTCGTCGGTCATCGCGCGACAAGTACCCTCCCGACGCAAGCGTTGTTCCTGATGAACAACAACTGGGTTCGAGATCGAGCCAAGGCAACAGCGAGGCGATTGATTGAACAATCTGTCGACCCCCAACAACGATTTCGTCTGGCATTTGAAACCTTGCTCAGCCGGCCCGCAAGCGACTTGGAATTGGAACAATCGCAACAATTCCTTTTGAACTGGAACGCCTCAGGGCAGGGCGGACAGGATAGATCGGCCGTGACGATGGACGAAGCCCCCACAGACCAAACCGATCGGCTCGATAATCCGGAAGCATGGACGGACCTGGTCCATGCGATCTTGGCCAGCGTTGACTTTCGTTATATCTATTGAGGAACGACGTGACGAACCCACCGACTTATTCTGAACAGGCCAATGACCGCCCCTGTCGCAGACAAATGCTGCAGCAGGCTGCTTGCGGATTTGGAGGATTGGCATTGTCGGCAATGCTGGCGAACGAAAGTCAGGAAGCGACTGCCGGCAAAACCAGCGATGATGTTCCGGCGACGCTTGCCGAGCGTCCGCCCATGTTTCCCCCTCGCGCTAAACGTGTGATCTTCATTTTCATGCAGGGGGGACCGAGCCACGTCGATTCATTGGACTACAAACCGGAGTTGATCCGCAGCGACGGCAAGCTGATTGATTTTACGGGAGTCCGATTTGGGACCTTTGGCAACGCCAGCAAGCGAAAACTGCTGAAACCACTGTGGGACTTCAAGCAGTATGGACAGTCAGGCAGATGGGTTTCGGACCTGTTTCCTCACTTGGGAAAGCACGTCGACAAGCTCTGTTTTATCCATTCGATGCACACCGAAGGAGTGGCGCACGGCCCCAGCACCTTGTTCTTGCATACCGGTGCCACGAACTTGATTCGTCCTTCGATTGGAAGTTGGATCACATACGGCCTGGGGTCAGCCAACCAGAACGTTCCCGGGTTCATAACCATTAACCCTTCCGCCAGCAAAGGCGGACCGCGAAACTACAGCAATGCATTCTTGCCGACGATCTTCCAGGGCACGGTCGTGGGACGAGCTGGGCAGCCTGTAGCCAAATCGAAAATACGCAACTTGACCAGTTCCCAGAATGCTTCGCGCCAGCAGCGGCAATTCGAATTGCTGCAATCCCTTAACCGAATTCAATCAGAGTCAAAGGGGGCAGTGGATGCATTGGAAGCGACCATTGAATCCTACGAATTGGCTTATCGCATGCAACAGAATGCTCCCGAGCTGATGGATCTTTCCGGTGAAACGGCAGCGACTTTAAATCTGTACGGAATCGACCAGCCAGAAACGGAAGACTTTGGACGCCAGTGCCTGCTCGCGCGGCGGATGGCCGAATCCGATGTACGCTACATCCAGATCAATTACGCCGACGAGTCGACCAATCCACGCTGGGACCAGCATTCGAACATGCCCAAGCACATGCAACATGCCACAGCGGTCGACAAGCCTGTGGCTGGCCTGCTGCAAGACCTCGAGGCCCGTGGACTGCTGGAAGATACCCTGGTTTGGTGGGGCGGTGAGTTTGGTCGTACACCGTTTTCGCAGGGCAAAAATGGGCGCGATCATAATCCACGAGGCTTCACAGTCTGGCTCGCCGGAGGTGGGGTGAAACGAGGGTACGCCCATGGTGCAACAGACGAAATTGGCCACCACGCGGTCACGGACAAGGTGCACATGCACGATCTGCACGCAACCGTTTTGCACCTGCTGGGGTTGGATCACGAAAAACTGACCTACCGCTTCGCTGGACGTGACTTCCGCCTGACCGACATCGCCGGGCGGGTCGTTCATGAGCTGTTGGCGTGACATTGCGGCTATCGGTCGGTGCCGAGATCACGCAGGGCACGCCGATGACGTATGCGTCAGTCCCGTTGCCGAACGACACGCGCAAGCCCAAACTGCATCGATGAACATAAACAGGATGGCAAGTTGAAAAAATTGGCGGACGAAATCCAGGAAGTCACGGCTGCTGTCCAAATTACACCCGATGGTCTTCGCGCCGTGCTCGAGGTTAAGCGATCCGGGAACAGGTTTTGAGATCTGACTTGAACTGCAAGAAGCCTTCAAAAGCAGTCCTTTTGAGTGAGTTCGAGTGACTGGTTGGCAGCCATTTTCCAGGCAGATCAATACTCATTGAGCCGTTTTCAGGCCCAGCCTTTAAAAACTATGTTTTTGGGGACGTTTCGGGGACGCGCTGTTGAGCCGGGCGGCTGTTTGGCTAACCTTATAGGTTGTGGACTTATTGGAAACCTGAAGCGCAAGCATGGCGCCAAGTTCACCAACCAAGTTTTCCTGTAACGAAGGCATCATTGATGGGTATCTACGCAAAGTTTTCACTGGCCGTTGCCACTGCGGCGATTCTGACCTCCAGCGTCACTGCTGACATCGTTGGCCCCTATACCGTCGATGCCGACACGTTGCATCTTTGGCATTTGGATGAAACCGGCAACCTTGCCAGCGACGCGACCGGAGCGGTCAGTGTCAGTCGACAAAGTGGCGCGACTTTCGGAAACCCTGCCTTCACCGGTTTTGGAACCGCGGGCAACACCAATGCCGCCAGCAATTCGATCATCCGCAGTAGTGTCAACAACCCAGGCCCCATCGTCGCTCCAGTTGGAGCCGGCGGCGCGTTTACCTACGAAGCAATGATCAACACTTCAGGGATCTCGGCTTCTCAACAGATCTTTGCAATGGACAGCAACGGAACTTTGACGACTCGCCCATTCTGGTTCCGCATTCAAGGCGGTGACCTCCATTTCTTTAACTTGGCGGACAATGATACTGACAATCGCGCTGCGATCCCGACAACGGGTGCCGACGCGTTTGTGGCTGGCGAGTGGTTCCATGCTGCTGTTACCTACGATGGAAACGAAGGCGTTGCCGGCAACCTTAAATTCTATTGGACGCGTGTCGATGACTCTCGAACTCAGGCCAACCTGATCGGTTCTGCGACCATCAATGACCTGTCCACCACGGCAACAGCCGTCTACGGCATTGGCAATGCATTCCGAACCGTCGGCAGCGGCGTAACCAGCAACCTGGACGGTAGCATTGACGAAGTCCGAATCAGCGGTATCGCCAGAGGGGCAGATGACATGCTGTTTTCGGCAGTCCCAGAACCTTCCTCGGCAGCATTGCTGGGACTGGGCAGTGTCGCTCTGATGGCCCGTCGCCGTCGACGGGGCGTGTGATCCCTTTTGAGCCGAGAAAGTTAGCGAAATATGGGACAGAGGCGGAATCTTAGTCCGTGCACTAGACTCTGGACCATGCCAGTTGACAAGTTTGCCAGGTCGGTGGCTAGCGCCAAAGCCGCTGGATGCTGTCGCCTTCCGCAAGCATCTGCGAAAATGGGCTACCTCAACGGTAACGCGGTGAGCTGGCACACGTCGCCGGTACGTTTTGCACGGAGCCAACAATGAGACCAATCTTTGCGCTGTTTCTGCTGCTGATTCTTGCTGGCACGATTTTAGCCCAGCAGCAAAAGAGTCAACGTCCGACAAACAGGGATCTGGACGAATACGTCTTCGATCGAGTCACTGAACGTGAGTACCAGCAAGCCTTTGACACGTATTGGCCCCAGGGTTACCGACCCGCGATGGCTAAAGTCGAAACTATCAATGGCGATACCAAATTCTCGCTGTTAATGCAGCGGCCATCTTCTCCAATCGATTGCACCGCCAAACATCTGCTGACCGATCAATCGTTCCGAAAACTGAACCAGGAATTATCCAACCGGGACTTCCAGCTGACCATTCACGAAGAATTCGAATGGTCGGGCACCAATCGACATCTGGCCGTTTGGACCAGAGCCTCGAAAGCCAAACCTCTGGAAGCGATATGGGATGCTGCCGACCGCATTCCGGCTAGCGGCAAGACTCATCGCAGGTTTCGTCCGGTCGACCGATTGATGCAACAGTTCCTGTTCGAGAACCAGATCCCCGGTGCTACGTTAGCGATTTCCCGAAACGGCAAGATCTTTTACGAACGTGGCTTTGGATATTCCAACACCGAGGCAAAAGAGGAGATGCAGCCCGCCACCCGAATGCGCATCGCGAGCATCTCCAAACCGATTACTGCTGCGGCAATCATGCGACTCGTTGACCAGGGAAAACTCTCGCTGGATGCCCGCGTGTTTCAAACCGTTCTCGCTTCGGATCGCCCTCCTGCCGACAAGCGGGTGCTGGACATCACCGTGGATCATTTATTGAGGCATCGCGCCGGCTGGGATCGCAGCCAGTCATACGACCCGATGTTCATCCAAGATCGAGTCGCGACCTTCTTCGACACCACAACGCCGGTGGGGACGGACAAGATCATCAAGTACATGTTGACACAGAAGCTGGATTTCGACCCCGGTTCCCGAGAAGCGTATTCAAACTTTGGCTATTGCGTTCTGGGACGTGTGATTGAGAAAGTCACCGGGATGGGGTACGAAGAATTCGTGCGACGGGAGATTCTTGAACCGCTGGGGGCTGACGCGACCGTGATCGGTGGAACGCTTGAATCTGAACTTCTGGATGACGAAGCCCACTATTACACCCGCTCGGGGATGCTCACGGATGAATCCGTGATGGAGCCAGGCAAATTTGACCAACCTCGCCAATATGGAGGCTGGTACCTTCGTTCGCTGGATTCCCATGGGGGCTGGATTTCCACTGCCGGTGACCTGGTCCGTTTCGCTTCTGCTTTTGATCAGCCCGAAAAATGCAAGCTGATGTCTGAAGAAGCTGTTCGAACGATGTTTCTTCCAGTCGACCTGAAATCGATTCCGCAGCGTAATCGCACCAGACGATACTATGCTTACGGCTGGATGGTCGTCACCACCAATGACAGGCAGGTAAACACGTTTCATTCAGGGAAACTCGCTGGCACATCAACGTTACTGGTTCGAAGATTCGACGGCTACAACTGGGCGGTGCTGTTTAATTGTGGATCTGACCAGCAAGGCAAAACGTTATCGTCAAAGATCGATCCGCTCATTCATCGGGCAGTCAACGCAATCGACTGGTGACGGGAATCTCGGTCGGGGTCAATCGTCTGTTTCCTCACGCCAAAAGTCGTTCACGCCGGTTCCTGGCCAGCTGACCCTATCACGCTGACCAAACTTGCTGCTTCAACTTGGCATGGCCGGAGGTTATATTGGGTGCCTACGACTTTCTATCCGCAGACGGAACGAGCCCTTCCAATGTCGCACTGTTGTCGATTCATCGCTTGCTGGTTATTCGCTTTGGCCCTGGTCAGCCATTCCATCGGTAGCGCTCAGGACCCTGCCACCGAGCCTGCGGCCGAAACCGATGTCGCCGCCGGTCACTCCTATCACGGCGAAGCATTCAACGAAGGGCCGCGGCAAAAAGCGTTCCTGATGCCCGGCTTGGGGCGCTCTCAATTCAAGGTAACCACAACGAATCCGGAAGCCCAAAAATTCTTCAATCAGGGCGTCGACCAGCTGCACGGGTTCTGGTACTTCGAAGCCGAACGTTCCTTCCGCCAGGTTGTTTTTCTCGACCCCGATTGCGTTATGGGCTATTGGGGACTGTGCATGGCGAACATCAACAACGACAAGCGAGCCGAGGACTTTATCGCACAGGCCAAGGAAAAAATGTCCGCGGAAGATGCGAACGTCGACGATCGGGAAAAAATGTGGATCGATTCGTTGGCCGCCATGTATGACGAAACAACCAAAGACAAGAAGAAACGAATCGAAGCGCACACCAAGCTGTTGGAAGAAATTGTCCTGGAGTATCCGGACGATATCGAAGCGAAAGCCTTTTTGGCATGTCGGATCTGGATGAACCAACGCAACCAGTTGCCCATCACCAGCTACGTATCGGTCAACGCTTTGCTGGACGATGTTTTCGCGGTCGATCCTCAACATCCCGCACACCATTATCGCATTCACTTGTGGGACAATCGCAAACCGGAAGCAGCCTTGCAGTCAGCTGCCGCGTGTGGGCCATCGCTGCCCGATATCGCTCACATGTGGCACATGCCGGGACATATTTATTCCCGCCTCAAGCGTTACCAAGACGCCGTATGGCAACAAGAAGCTTCGGCTCGGGTTGACCATCGCAACATGATGCATGACCAGGTCATGCCTGACCAGATTCACAACTTCGCGCACAACAATGAATGGTGTATTCGCAACTTGAACCATGTTGGTCGAGTTCGAGACGCGGTCGATCTGGCTACCAACATGGTCTCATTGCCGCGGCATCCCAAGTACAACCATTTTGATAATCGTGGCAGTACCTATTACGGTCGCGTCCGGTTACTGGAAACGCTCACCCGTTTTGAACTCTGGGAAGAGTTGATCGAAGTCTGCAATTCCCAGTTGATTGAGCCAACCGATCAGCCGTTGAAGCAACTGGACCGGCTGCGTCATCTTGGCCGCGGCTATTTTCGTTCGGGCAACGTTGAATTGGGATCGCAAATTCTGGAACAGCTTAACCAGGAAAGAGAAAACCTGAAAACAGAATTGGAAAGCGAAAAGAGTTCAGCCATCCAATCGGTCCAGCAAGCTACCAAGCGTCAACGTGATTTGCTGAACTTGTTGGCGACGGCGTTGCCGAAACCGATCGCCCGTGACGTGAAGCGTCGCGGCAACAGCACCATTCGCCAGGAACATTCGCGGCAACTTAAAGAGAAAACCGCCGCGGTAACCAAAGATCTGGAAAACAGGATCAACGCCTACAACCGAGCGATCGACGAGTTAACGGGCTATGTCCGTTTCGCTGAGCAGGACTACGACGAGGCCCTGAAGCTGCTCAGGAAGGCCGGTGGTGTCGACGCCCTGTTTCGAGCCCAGGTTAGACATCTCGCGGGCGACACCGAAGACGCGATCAAAGAAGCTCGAGCGTTTGTAGAAAAACATGAAAACGAAGTCCAACCGTTGGCAAACCTTGCCTGGCTGCTATGGCAAGCCGACCAGCAACAGGAAGCTCGGGAAAGCTTTGAACAGCTGCGCAAAATCTCGGCGTCGATTGACATGCAGTCACCCGTTTTCACTCGCCTGCAACCCATTGCCGATGCTTGCGGGATCGAGGGCGACTGGCGAGTTGAATCCGAACCTGCTGAGGATCTGGGGACGCGGCCAGCACTCGATGCGTTAGGTCCATTTTGTTGGCAACCGATTAAAGCACCACAATGGAAACTACAAGACCTCCGCGGGACCACGTTTTCCAGCAGTCAATTTGACAACCGCCCCGTGATCGTGATTTTTTACCTGGGCCATGGCTGCCTGCATTGCGCTGAACAGATTCAAGCATTTGCGCCCCAACACAAGAAATTCCAGCAGGCAGGCATTGAAATGCTGGCGATCAGCACTGACGAGCGAGAGGGATTGCAGCAGTCGATCGATGACTATGGGCTGGAGCCATTGCCGATTCAATTGCTGGCCAATCCTGAGCTGAACGTCTTTAAAGCATTTCGAGCGTACGACGAGTTCGAAGATCAGCCCCTGCACGGAACCTATCTGATCGGCACCGACGGCCGTATTCTTTGGCAGGACATTGGCTACGAACCATTCATGGAAGTCGACTTTTTGTTTAAAGAGAGTCAACGGCTGTTGCGTCAACAGGAAACGTTCAGCCAACCTCGACCCTAGAGAAAGTGTGTGCGGATCTTGAGCACTGGGTGCCCTCGCCCCAGGCAGAAATCATTAACTCAGTGCCCTCTGCGTCTCTGCGGTGAACATTAGTCGTTCCCCATTATTCGTCTGCGGTTGTTTCTGTCGTGTCGTGGACCACTTCCCGTTTCGCCAAATCGTAGACGGAACCGGCTGGCAGGGCGACGTAATCGGGCTGACCTTCGACCAGCGGAATTCGGCGGTTGTAAAAGAACACTCGTCCACGTCCGGACACCTTGGCCCGCGATTTTTGGACTTCGATAGCGGTTGTTTCATCGATTCCGATTCCGAGCAGTTGCGGGTGCGTCGCCATCAATGACGTCATATCTGCCTGGCGGCCTCGTTGCGTGAAGTGCTGGTCGATCGCAACACCCCCAATAAAACCAAGCCCCCCTCGTTCGTAACCCGGTGCCATGATACGAGTGTTGCCTATCGGTGTGGCCCGCGCGAGATAGCGGGCCTGAATCGACGCCCCTGCCGAAGATCCGCCAATCACGCCACCCCGGACCAGGACTTGCTTCATCAACTGATGAGCCTTGGTGCCGTAGTAGGAATCGGCAAAGTTCCACTGACGACCACCACCAAACCAGATTCCCGTCGCATCGCGAAGCGGTTCCAAAAAAGCTTCATCCTGCTCGGCCTGGCGGCGATCTTTGGTATGGATAAAGGTGGCGTGCTTGACACCCATGGCGCGCCACTGCCGCACCATGCGTTGGCTCTCACCCACGTCATCGGATTCACTGCAGGGCACGTAGACCAGCCGGGCTTCCTCTCGACCGCCCGCCAACTCAATGAATCGGTCCATCAATCCCCTGGGCAACCCTCCGCCGCCGACGATTAGCAAAGTGCCGTTCTCAACCATGGGAGTTCGCGGTGTGGTGGGTGGGAATGCCTCCAGCGTACGATCGATCGCATCCCGGCGCCATTCGGTCAAATCGATCAGTGACTCCCACGGCCTGCGTGACCGGAGTTGACGTTGCACCATCGATTCGACGCGTGCCGGTGTGTGCGTGCAAGCTGGTAAGCAACAGGTCACCTTTCCGGTTCCGAAACAGAACATCTTGCGACCGGACAGAACCAACATCGTCGCTGGTTCCACCACGACTCCCACGGTCGCTGAGTCGGCCGGCAAATTTTCAAGCAGTTGATCGGGAGTCATCGACCGGGACAGCGAATTACAATGCAGCAAACAATCTGGCAGCAGAGAAATCCCGTTCAACCTGTCGGCATCGGCATCGTCACTGGCGTCCTGTGGCGGCAAATAGCATTCGCCCAGGGATTCACCAACCCTCGCCGACACGATCAAAATGCCGCCTCGATCAACAAACTTGGAAAACTCGCGCTCAAGTTCCGCGACAACTTCCGGCCGACCAATCGAATCATCGATCAAAACTACGCCAGCGGTTTCCAGTGCCGTTTTAAGAATTGCAACCGGAGGTCGCGTCGCTTCAACTTCCGTAAATGCCCCGTTCGCAGTCGTGGCCGCGGCCAGTTCCTTGGCGATGACACCAGTTGAAGAGTCTGAGGACGGGCCGCGAAAACTGATGATCTGCTTGTCGCGAATTGCGCGGCGCAAGTAGATTCGAGCGGGTTCGATGTCTTTCAGCCCATGATTGATGATAATCTGGCCCCCGATTTTCAAGTCTTCCGGCCAGTCAGAATAGCGTTCGTCGAAAAAGTCCTGTGCCGTTAGCGCACCGGCAGCAGACAACCAAAGGCAGAAGATAGCGATCAGGCGGGTAGGGCGATTCATATCGGGTATGCTCGGAGTTGGGAGTGCTTTGATGGAATCCAGCACGGTCTTCGCGGTATCGCCGCAATCGCTGGAGTGCAGGTTCCACAGGATAGATTAACAAACAATCGAGTTTCGAGTCGATCGGCGATCCTGCTGATTCGATTCCAATGGTCTTCCCAAACCGTTCATCCATCACTCCAGTCATCGTTAAGTGACCCGGGACACCGAACGATTCGACTTCTGCCGGCTAATGGTTGAATCCAAGCGTGCCCTCATTTACTCTTGGGCTACGACAAAAATCAAGACGAACACCGTCGTCCCTGTCAGGTTGAGGAACCAATTGATGATGATTTTCGATTCCCGCGGCTGGAATGGTCGCTGCGTTCTATTTGCTGGGCTGGCATTTCTATTTAGCTGTGGGCCTGGTTATCTATTCGGCCAGGAAACGACATCAAATCAACCTCCCTCGGAACAAACACAGGAGCAGGAGAGCGACACCAACCAACGGCTCACCTCAATTGAGTCCAAGCTGGATAAGTTTACTGACGCAGTTTCAAAACTGACTGAAAATAGTGCATCATCGCAGACTCAAGCTCCACCTTCGCAGTCGCCAAGCGGCGATGGCCAGGTGTCGAAACGAGGCGACACCGAACCCGTCGCGGCAGCGAAACTGAAGCCGGAGTGGCTAAAGTCAATGCCGTTTCGCTCAATCGGGCCTGCCAACATGGCTGGCCGAATTTCGGCTGTTGAAGTTCATGCCAGCGATCCGTCCCTGTGGTGGATCGCGACCGCTGGCGGCGGCATCCTCAAAACAACCAACCGTGGCATCTCGGTCGAGCATCAGTTTGACAAGCAGACAACGGTTTCCATTGGTGCGATCGCAAGCGACCCGCAAGATAAAAATATCCTTTGGGTCGGCACTGGCGAGATCAATCCTCGCAACTCGGTTTCCTATGGAGACGGGATTTACAAATCGACTGACGGCGGAAAAACATTCACCCACATGGGATTGGACGAAACCTACCAGATCAGTTCGATTCTGGTCCACCCTGACAACTCGGACGTCGTCTACGTTGGCGCTCAAGGCCGCTTGTACGGAACCAATGCTGCTCGCGGTGTTTACAAAACAACCGATGGAGGCAAAACCTGGAACAAAGTGTTCTATCTCGACGAACGAACGGGTGTCATCGAGATGATTATGAACCCCAACGATCCCGACACGTTGATCGTGGCCATGTGGGATCGCTTGCGAGATGAGTTTGACAGTTGGCCCGGTAGTGTTCCCAAACCTGACGGCATCGACGGGTATGATCCCATTCGCAAATGGGGACCGAAAGCTGGACTCTACAAAACCGTCGACGGTGGCCAGAATTGGAAGAAACTCACGCAGGGCCTCCCAACTGGAATGACCGGGCGAATTGGATTGGATTGGCAGTCCAAATCGCCCAACGTGATCTACGCCATCATCGATTGTGAAGACATCGGTAAAGGTCCCAAACCATTCAACGCGTTTCTGGGACTGGTGGGAGAGAATCGAGACGGAGTCCCAGTGATCACGCAGATCATGCCGGGAAGTCCCGCCGACAAACTGGGGCTTCAAGTTGGTGACGTATTGCTGTCGGCCGATGGCCTGGACCTGTACCTGTTTGACGAACTGCTGGCGGTCTTGCAAGGAAAGGAACCGGGCGAGCGGATCAAACTGACGGTCGAACGCGGCGAAGAGCGACTGGAGTTTGCCCCCAAGCTTGCGCTTCGGCCAGGCACCCAAGGTTCGATCGCGGAACCTTTTTACGGGATTACAGGCAAGGATGACGAAGGGAAAGTCGTGCTGACCAAAGTCACCGAGGGAGGTCCGGCAGACCAGGCGGGACTGAAGGTTGGCGATACGATTACTTCTGCCGCCGGAGAGTCATTAAAAAACTACCAGTCCTGGATCGATGCGGCAAAACAGCTGGCTGTCGGCGACGAAGTCGACCTGGGAGTCATGCGTGATCAGGAGCAGCTGACCATTACTGTGACGATGGGCAAGCGGCCTGGCTCGGGTCCCAGCTCCACCGCCGTGATGGGAATCCAGGGCGCTGACAATCCGGCAGGCGGAGCCAAATTGACTCAAATTACCGAGGACGGACCGTCTGAAAAAGCTGGCCTGAAACCAAACGACATTGTCATTAAAGTTGGTGACAAAAAAATCGAAAAGTACGATGAACTGATTGCTGAAATCCGCAGCCGCAGGGCCGCAGATGAAATGCCTGTGGAAGTCAAACGTGGCGATAAA
>CAZJEK010000032.1:0-1332 GCA_964545005.1 uncultured Pirellulaceae bacterium | reverse complement strand
TGACGGTCGTGTTGGGAGACCGAAATGCGACCGCTGGCGATCGGCCCTATACCTATTCCTATTTCGGTCAGCGTCCGAATGTTCAGGATCAGCAGGGCTCAGAAGGTTACCGGTACGGTGGCGTTTACAAATCACTGGACGCCGGTGAAAGCTGGCAACGTGTCAACTCGCTGAACGTCCGACCGATGTACTTTAGTGAGATTCGCGTCGACCCCAGTGATGCTGACCGAGTCTACGTGTTGGGCGTTTCTCAGTTTCAATCGAAAGATGGCGGAATTACGTTTACCAGCGACATGGGAAGAGGTGTTCATTCTGACTGTCACGACTTGTGGATCAACCCTGACGACGGTCGCCATATGGTGATTGGCAGCGACGGTGGGTTTTATGTTACCTACGATCGCGGAGGGCGCTGGGACCATATCAACACCGCTGCGATCGGCCAATTCTATCATGCCACCATCGCCCCCACGAAACCGTACCAGGTCTATGGCGGTCTTCAGGACAACGGATCCTGGGGCGGACCGGCAATCGGACTTTCCGGCGGCTCACTGAATGAAGATTGGATCTCCGTGGGCGGCGGCGACGGGTTCGTTTGTCGTGTTGACCCGGAAGATCCTGATTTGGTCTACACCGAAAGCCAGAACGGATCGATTTCTCGTCGGAACCTGCGGACTGGGGATCGGGCATCCATCCGTCCTCCACGCGTTGAGGGAACAAGCTATCGGTTCAACTGGAACACTCCGTTTATTCTGTCGAATCACAATTCGAAGATTTTCTACAGTGCAGGAAACTATGTTTTCCGATCACTGGATCGCGGCAATGACTTGAAAATCATTTCTCCGGAGTTGACGAAAACGGAACGTGGATCTGGAACCGCCCTCAGCGAATCCCCGATCGATCCGAACGTGTTGTATGCCGGCACCGACGATGGTGCGCTGTGGGTGACTCGGAATGGCGGTGAAGACTGGACCGAGATCTCAAGCAACCTGGGAGTTGACTCTCGCTGGGTTGCGACGATCGAAGCGTCGCGATTCAAACCTGGCCGGGTCTACGTCTGTCTCGATGGTCATCGCTCGGATGACGACAGGGCCCACGTCTTTGTATCCGAAGACTTCGGCGCGACATTTACTAATCTGGGCTCGGAGCTCCCACGGGGTTCATCACGATGCCTGCGTGAAGACACGTCCAACCCGAATTTACTGTTCCTGGGAACCGAGTTCGCATTTTGGGTTTCGATTGATCGCGGACAGAACTGGACTCAGTTTAACCAGACGCTACCGACGGTGGCCGTGCATGAAGTTGCCATGCATCCCGACGTCGCGGAAATTGTCC
>CAZJEK010000031.1:0-29657 GCA_964545005.1 uncultured Pirellulaceae bacterium | reverse complement strand
GCTACTTTTGGCGACCACAAAAAATGTCAGCCTCTCCGCGAACGTTGCGTAACTCGACTCTAAAAAATGTGAGCCTCTCCGAGAAAGTTTTTTATCACCGGAATCGTAGTCTCAGGGCTCCACCACGAGGAGCATCTCGTCAATCTGGTTGATTCTGGACATCCTGTAAAACTTTTGCGTGAATCTTGTTTTACCCTTTCCATTCTTAGCAGGGGGCCAATAACGGGACAGAATGGACAAGAACGACATGATCAACAAAATGCGTTTTGCAGGAAAACGAGTCAATCGAACGCCTACTATTTCAGCCGACTAACAAAGTCAGCCTCTGAGCAAAAGACGACAACCTGCAATCACGTTGTCAATCGGCTAGAATTGACGGTCCCAATTCCAGCTCTGCTTCCTGACGAACTCTGCCGTGCGCTCACTACTCTCAAATTCGCTGTTGATTTTGCTCGCTGCCTCAATCGGTTGCCAATCCGAATCGGCCAACCCGCAGGCCCTTCATCTACCAGCATCATCGTCAGCGAATTCGGAATTGAAACCACTCAACGTAGCCGCGCTGCCCAACGCCATCCAGGTCAACGACAAAGTGATCTCTGGCGGACAACCGGATGGGATGGCCGGGTTCAAGGCGTTATCGGAACTGGGAGTCAAAACGATCATCACCGTTGATGGCGCTCAGCCGGACGTTGAATCGGCACGCGAACATGGGTTGCGTTACGTGCATCTGCCTCACGGTTATGATGGAATTTCCAGATCGCATTCACGGGTCCTGGCCAAAGCAATCGTGGAACTGGAAGGGCCGATCTATATCCATTGCCACCACGGCAAACATCGCAGTCCAGCGGCGACCGCGGTGGCCTGCATCGGAACAGGAATGCTGAGTGCCGAACAGGGCGCTGAGTTGCTGGCTCTGGCGGGGACCAACCCGAACTACGATGGACTTTATCAATCCGTCGCAGCTGCCGAACGACTCTCAGCAACAGAACTTGATCGGATCGAAGTCGATTATGTTTCCCGCGCGACCGTTCCGCCGCTAGCGGAGACCATGGTTGAGTTATCGCATCACTTTGAATACCTGGCCCAACTTCAATCGAATCAATGGCAGGCCCCAGCAGACCACGCTGACCTGGCGGCGGATCACGAATCCTTGATCCTGCAAGAACACTTCACTGAAATGCTTCGGCCTGAGTTGCTCGCCCACGACGCCCCCGAGTACCGCACGATGGTTGAGCGATCACTTGCTCTCTCTACGGCGCTGCACCGGCTGCTGGCCGGTGGAATCCCAACCGATGAAGAGGATCTGTCGCAGACAGCCAAGCTGATGAAAAATATCAAGCTGGAATGCAAAAAATGTCATCAACAGTTCCGAGATTGAACCGTAAACGGGGGTAAACGGGTCCCTTAACGCGGAAACACTGATGAATACGGTAATCCCCAGCGCCGATGGTGAAGTCAACGTTTACAACCTGTCGCAAGCGTCGGCAGATTCACCTCGCATTTATTTCGTCAACGGAATCCGAGTCCCGCCTCGGGATCACGCTGTGTCAGCGGCGCTGCTATCGCTGTTGACCGAACATCCGGTCCACGGCGTCTATAACCGAACGGCAGGATTAATCAGTGGCTTTGTTTTTGACCTGGCCCAATGCCTGGCGGATTACACTCAGAACGCGACGGCTCGGCTGGGGTCCAAGAGCAACGCGGGGCGATTACGCGACGTTGCCGACCACGAGCTACCGGCGTTGGTGGACGAAGTGATGTCTCGATCAGTGGTTTGGAACAAGGCGACCGCCAGTTTGTTCAGGCAATTGGTATTGAATCGAAGCCAGCGCCAATTAATTGTTGCTCATAGCCAGGGCAACCTGATCGCATCCAACGCTTTGTTCGTTTATGAGGACGTGATGGGTGGCAGCTCGATGGGCAACATCCGTGTGTATTCGCTGGCCTCGCCGGCTCCGGCCTGGCCACTGGGGATTCGCAAAGACATCGGTGGTGGTCGTCAAGACAATGCTTTCATGAACGACATGGTTGCGTTGCTACGGCCGCACAACATGGCCGCCAAAATGGGGATCCAGAAATATCAAAATGATGGTGACTTTCGCCCTCAACCACCAGCGGGAAGCCAGGGCGGACCGCACGATTCGGTCAACAACATGGCGCTCAATTTCCTCAAATCGATTCGCAACGACCTGGGAAAATCCCCCGATATCAGTGACCGCTTCCTGGAAAAATGTGCCCGGATCGCTGACAGTTCGATATCAACCGATCGCTCCTGGTGGCAGACACTGGACGACTATTTTTAGCTCGCGCTGCGAAGAGGTAGCGCTTTCCCCAGACAGCGGGATCGTTAGAAAACCGCAGAGGCGCAGAGTCCACGTAAATTGTCGTACGTAAACTCAATGTCCTCAGCGTCTCTGCGGTAAAAGCTTGCCCGTTGACTCGTGAATCCTGAACGTCGGTGGCTAATGCCACAACCCTCTGGGCAATGTCGGATTTCGCTAATCTTCGTGCGAGCCAAGGCATTGGATAACTGTAAGCTGTAACACCCAAGCACCACTGCCAGCCATTCTGGTACGATGTTGGCCTGCAGAAAAACATCCAACCGGGAGGTGAATCATGTTGCGAACTTGTTTCGTTGCCAGCCTGACGCTGTTGTCACTGGCCACTTGCGTCAATGCGGACGATTGGTCACGATTTCGAGGCCCAGGCGGAAACGGAGTGATTACTGAATCGGCGAATTTGCCCGATCATTGGTCGCCCGATGCCAATGTCGCCTGGAAAACTCCACTTCCAGGGCCGGGAGCATCCAGCCCCATCATTGTTGATGGCAAGGTGTTTGTGACCTGCTATTCAGGTTACGGACTGACTCAGGAAAACCCGGGTGACATCGAGGACCTCAAGCGGCACCTGATCTGTGTCGATCTTAACAGCGGCAAAATTCTTTGGAAAAATGAATTTCCGGCAGCCCAACCAGAAGACCCCTATACCGGGGTTGGTGTAACCGCCCACGGGTATGCTTCGCACACACCTGTTTCTGATGGCCAGCGAGTCTACGCTTTTTTTGGTAAGAGCGGCGTGTACGCTTTTGACATGGACGGCAAGCAACTATGGCATGCCGATGTTGGTAAAGAGTCCGATCCTTCTCGCTGGGGTTCTTCGTCCAGCCCCATTCTTTACGGCGATACCGTAATTGTGACGGCGTCAGCTGAAAGCCAATCGATTATCGGATTGGACAAGGCCACCGGCAAAGAAGTCTGGCGTCAGGAGGCCAGTGGACTGGACAACATGTGGGGCACACCAGCCCTGGTCAAAGTGGATGACGACCAAACTGACCTGGTAATGAGTGTGGCTGGTGAAATCTGGGGACTCGATCCCGCCACCGGAAAAATGAGGTGGTTTGCCAATACGGGTGCTCGTCACGCCTATGCCAGCATCGTGCACCAGGATAATCGCGTTTATGCCTTCACCGGTCAGGGCGGTGGGAGCGTTGCCTTGGACGCCGGCGGCACAGGGGATGTCAGCGAATCGAAAACGGTTTGGACGGGACGTGACAATGCCAGCTTTGGCTCTCCAGTTCGCCACGAAGACAAACTATACGTGATCGCTCAAAAGATCCTGACTGTCGCCGATGCGAATACCGGGAAACGCCTGCAACGATTGCGGCTCCAAGGTGCCAAAGCTTCTGGTGGTGGGCGGTTTGGATCGCTGGATTATGCGTCGCCGATTGTGGTTGGAGATCGCTTGTTCTACCTCATGGGGTCCGGACAAATGTACGTGTTTCAACTGGGCGACGAAGTTAAACAAGTTGCGACCAATGAAGTGACCGATGCGTCGGAAAAGTTCTGGGGGACGCCGGCCGTCAGCGACAACAAGCTTGTACTTCGCAGTGATCAGCATCTGTACTGCGTGACCGACCAAGGCGACAAGGTATCTGACGAAGATCAGAATTTTGCCAAGGCGGAACCAGCAGAAGCGGAGGAACCTCAAGCCGGTGGTCGAGGGCAACGCCGCGACCCGATGGCGATGTTCCGACAGCTTGACTCCAACAGCGATGGAAACATTTCGGCTGCGGAGTTGGAAGGAAACCGAATGGCCGAACGGATCCAATCGATGGATAAAGATAATGACAAGCTGGTTTCGGAAGATGAATTTCGCACCGGCCTGGCGTCATTGTTTCAGGGGTCCGGAAACCGTGGCAATCGCGGGGGAGGCCGCGGACAAGGTGGAGGCGAAAACTACGATCAGCCCCCCGCCAAGCCAGATCGGCCCCAACGGCCCGAAATGGTCGGCGGTGAAAAGTAGTTTGACTTGAATCGTTAATGAAACCCATTGGCCCGCAGCACTGCTGCGGGCTTTTTTTTGAATTGAAATGGGCGTAAGTCGCCTCGAAGATCCAAATCGTCCCGGCAGAGACGCGTCGGGTTTCTCTTACGACCAAAACAACTGGCCGTCACGCCGTGGGCTAAGTTAATCTTTGACTGGGTGACCGAATCGATCCGCATGGCAAGGATCGTGAACCGGTCGTGGCTGTACACCTTCGGGGTCCATGGTCAACGCATTGACGTACGCGAACCGTTCGCTGTCGGCATCGTACAGATGACTGCCGCGTGCTTTCAGTTCAGGAATCGATGTGACGTGCAACTGCTCCATGTATCGCACCAGGCCTTCGAGAATGGTTTTGATGACGATTGGGCCACTGCGATAAATCGCCGACGTCAGCATGCCCGAGTCGGATCCGACCAACAAGACCTTGACCAGGTCCGCACAGGTTGCGATTCCTCCACTGGCAGTCAGTGGAATCCCTGGCCACGATTGACTCATTTGCATCAAGCTGTGCAGAGTTCCCGCGATGGACCCTGCCGCAGTCAACTGCCACCGGGTGCTCAAGTCGATGGAGTCCAATTCAATATCAAAATCAGGCGACCGGCCAAACAGAATCAGGCCATCGACCACGGTCGCCAGCTCGTCCGCGACCTGAAACAAACTGTTGGGATCCCGTGACAGTTTGATAAACACCGGCACATCGACGACGTTTTTAATTGACTGCAATGTTTCCAAAACCGCAGCTTCAAATTCGGCGTGAGAGGCAAAGTCAGTCGGCGTCGGCCGGCGCAGGTAGAACTCGATGCCGTCGGCGCCTGCCGAATTCAGTTTCTTCGCCAGTTCTGGATATCGATTCGGGTGACAGTTTCCGTTGATGCTGGCAATCACCGGTATGTTCAGCCGCGTTGTGGCTCGTTCTACCATTGCCAGGTAAGACGGGATATCGATGATCGGCTTGTCTTGAACAAATTCCCGGCAGTGGACCACAAATGGATCGTTCGCAGCTTCGATTCCTTGCCCCGAATTCCAGACGGCAATTTGTTCGTCGAACAAGGACGGTAAGACAATCGCGCCGGCGCCGTTACTAACCATCGCGATCTGTTGCAATTCGATCCCGGTCAACGGGCAAGCGCCGACCACAAGCGGAGTCCGTAGTTTGAGTGGGCCATGCCAGGCTGTAAGATCGATGCTCATGATTCACTCCCTCGCAGCATGAATTAATTCGTGGCTAACGACATTGATTTGACTCCTGCTTGTCGTTGCTTTCAACTGGCAAAAGCAATGCCAATCCCGCGATAAAAAACACAAACAGCATCACGATCGCAAGCCGGGCACTTCCTGACAGGGCCACGATCAATCCGAACAGAAAGGTCCCCAGAAAACTGGTGGCTTTGCCAGAGAGATTGAAAAAACCAAAGTAGGAGGCTTCTTTGCCAGCAGGAATCATGGCCCCCATCATCGCCCTGGCAACCGACTGCGTCCCCCCCAACACCATTGCAATGGCTGCTGCCATGACCCAAAAACCCAATTTGTTGTTTACGAACCAGGCCATTGTCAACACGATGATCCAGGCGACCAAACAAGCCATCAACGTCGGCTTGCTCCCCCATCGTTCAGCCACCCAGCCGATCAGCAACGCGCCTGGCATGGCCATCACCTGAACCATCAAGATCACCGCCAGCAGTTCGGTATCAGCAAACGCCAGCTCTTTTAAGGCGAACGTTGGTGATTGACTGATCACCGTCTGAACCCCATCGTTGAACAACAGGAATGCCAGCAGAAACAACCAAACCGAACGTTGCCGTGCGATTTCGCCCACCAACTGCCAAGTTTGGCGCAGGGAACTCCATTTTCGGGCCGGGACTTCGCGACTTTTTTGACTCCTGTCTTTCAAAATCACCAAAGCAGGAATCGTGAAACCAATCCACCAGACGCCAGCGGCAGCCACGCACCAGCGGAGCAAAAAATCGGAATCGGAACGATCTGATTGACCTCCGAAAGACAACAGCAATATTGCCAGCAACAGCAGGATTCCGCCTCCCAGGTAGCCCCATCCCATTCCCGCCGCGGAGACGCGATTGATTTCCTTCTCGCTGGCAATTTCTGGTAGAAAACCGTTGTAAAACGTCAGCGACAATTCCAGCGACAAATTGGCGATCACCAAACAGCCAACTACCGACCAGTGCCATCCCAGCGGAATCAGGCTGATCGCCAGGCAAGCCATGCCGCCAGTGAACGTCGTGATTCCCAATCCAATTCGCTTGCCCCCGTAACGGTCGGCGACCGCTCCCGCCAGAGGTGACAGTAGTGCCCCGGCCAACATCGATCCGGCGATCGTCCAGGCCCACACCACGGCGCCGCGATCTCCGAAATCCTCGGGGGGAAAGACTTCATGCTGCAGGTAAACCGCAAATACAGTTATCAACAGCGTCGTATAGCCGCTATTAGCCACGTCATAGCCACACCAGGCCATGACTTCCCGGCGATAGATCGAATGCTTTGCTTGGGGTTCCGACATGGTAAATTACACGGCTGGTAATTCTTTGAGCCGCCAGAGCGCAAGCAAACGCTCGGCCAATCCGGTCAGGTGACTGCTTGAATGCCGCAACCGCATGAATCGCGCGATCGCTTTGGCATTGGGTTTGCATTGCAGCGCGATAAACAACGGACCAACATAGTCTGACGAGGCTGGCCATGAAAATCGAAGGCACATCCCGAATCCTGGTACCTTTGGATTTCTCCGAATCTTCCATCGACGCGGTCGAGTATGCCGTCGAGCTGGTCGATCAGGACAGTTTAATCGACGTACTGCACATCGTGGATCCGACTCCCGCAGTGATCTCAATGGACCCGGCATTACCGGTTCCACCGTCAGTCGATCAACAACGATTCAATGACGCTCAAACTGCGATGCAGGAACGATTTGCCGACCAGCGATATTCCCAGGTTCACGTCGTCTGCAAACTTGGCGATCCGGGCCATGAAATCGCCGAACACGCCCGACAACGAAAGGTAGATCTGATCGTGATGCCATCACACGGCCGCACCGGCATCGCCAGATTGATGATCGGCTCGGTTACCGAACGAGTCCTGCGACTGGCCAGCTGCCCCGTGTTGGTTCTCCGGCGGGAGCAGGAATGAGCGAGTGAGTCATACAGCCCCTGCCGATCGGCTGCCTTTATCGACATCGTTGCTGTTCAGCACCGGCGATTTGAGCAGCAGCCTGACATTGGCGATCCAGACCTTCTTTCAACTAGTCTTCCTGACCGACGTCGCGCGACTGAGCCCGACGACGGTGGCTTGGGTATTAGGTATCACCCGTCTCTGGGACGCATTCAACGACCCGTTAATCGGACTGCTTTCGGACCGTATCCGATCTCGTTGGGGACGACGGAGAGTGTTGCTGATTAGCGGATCCATTCCGTTGGGACTGAGTTTCGCGCTGTGCTGGCTGGTCCCGAGTTGGCCTTCGTTCTGGTTGGCAGCGTATTACACCGTCGTGATCATCGCCTTTGACACCGCGTTTACGATCGTCCATGTCGGGTTCAATTCCTTGACGCCATTGATGACTTATGACTACGACGAACGCAGCAGGCTGAACGGATTTCGCATGATCTTTTCGCTTGGCGGTACCCTGGCTGCCATCCTGTTTGCGACCGTGATCGCCGAAGTCACATCCAGCGAAGTTCAGCGATTCGCGATTGTTGGTATTTCGCTGGGACTGATGGCAATGGTTCCTCCCTGGATCGTGTTTTCCATCACTCGCGATGTCGATCGCAACGTCCCCAACCCGAGAGAGATGGGCTTGCTGGAAGCACTGCGGACGACGTTTCAAAACCGAGCGTTCGTCATGCTGACGTCGATGTTCTTTGCGTCCTGGACGGCCACATCGGTACTGGCCGCATTGTTGATCTATTACGCCAATTATTATCTGGAAATCCCCGATCAAGCAAACTACCTGGTGCTGGCTGCCCAGGGATCGGCGGTCGTTTCCGTCCCTTTGATTGTGATGGTTGCCAATCGGTGGGACAAACCCAAGGCCTTCCTGATAGGGATTGGTTTTTGGTGCCTGGTTTTGATCGGACTGTGCCTGTTACCACGCAATTCGGTTGCCTTGGCGTATGCGTGCGCGATTGGTTGCGGACCGGGAATCGCGACAGCCGCGGTGATTCCCTGGTCGATGTTGCCCGACGTGATTGAGCAGGAACAACAACAAAATGGTCAGCGTCGCGAGGGAGCCTATTACTCGATTGCCTCCTTCATCCAGAAACTGGGAACGGGATTCGCGTTATGGTCCCTGGGGCTGTCGTTGGGGTGGGCGGGCTATGTGACACCCACCGACGCCGATCCCATGCCGGCCCAGCCGATGTCAGCGTTGAACATGATTCGTCTGATCGCCGGACCAGGTACCATTTCGCTGTTGCTATTGTCGTTACCGTTTGCGTGGTTCTACCCCGTTTCCCGCGCCAACCATCAAGCCGCCAGACAGGCGATCCAATTGAAATAAAAAATCTCAGCGCGCGGTGCACAGCGTACGAGCGTTTGAGCGCATGGCAAGGTCCGGTGGCCGGTTCAACACCACCTCGTTGCCAAGCGGGTCGATAAGAATTTGCACATGGTCGTCTTTCGCTCCGCGAAAGCTATGTAGCATGGCCGATTCGGCCGTGACCGCAGAAAAAACTCGGCATTGAGCGAAACCCCTGCGGACTCGGGCCAATGGCCCAAGCTACTTTTGGCGACCACAAAAAATGTCAGCCTCTCCGCGAAAGCTATCTTCGACACCCTCCCGCTCGCGGGAGGGTCGAGCCACAGCGAGGGGAGGGTTTACCAATCCCCTCTCCGGCCCTGACAGGCCGACTCTCCCGAGGGAGAGTATCTACGTACGGCCCTCCACTTAAAAAAATGCCAGCCTCTCCGCGAAAGCTATGTATCGAAAGGCGGCAACATCCAGCGACTTTGGCGCTAGCCACCGACTTTCGGAAATTGGCGTTTCAAATGGCTTTTCGTCCGGGGCTAGCGCCCAATCGGCTGGATAAATATATGGCAGCCTCGCGCGAAATGTTCAGCGATAACTCATGGCATGCCACTTGCAGCAAGCTGAGAAACCAAAGGACACGATATTCTGCAAAATTGAAAACATCATGCCATTGCTCAACTCCAACGACCAGGTGGTTGTTCCGTGGGACTTTTCCGAGCATTCCCGCCAAGCCCTCGATCGAGCGTTTTCGCTGGTCAGCAATACGCAACAGATTCACATTGTTCACGTGGCCCATCTTCCCATCATGGTGGGGCCGGGTATGAACTCCAAGCGTATCAATCCACAGTCGGTCGTGGCCAATGCTCGTCTCAAGTTTGAAGAATCGGTCAAGGATGATCCACGCTGCCAAGAGCTGTCGTTTACGACCTTGATTGAAGAAGAGCAGGGCCGCACCATCTGCGATTTTGCGGAAACCATGGGAGCAGCCCTGATCGTGATATCCACTCACGGTCGATCCGGCCTGGAGGCCTGGCAAATCGGCAGCGTTACCGAACGCGTCGTGCGTTATGCGCCCTGCGATGTCCTTGTCGTCCGGTCTGGCGTTGGGAAACGGACTGCCTGAACAAGCAATCTCGCACCACGGGTTGACGCCCATGAATGCATCTCATTGCCGCTTTGCGTGTCTACGAGCCGGAACCGTTCGCCTGTTAGAATTCCGGTGTGATCACGGTCGGGTCGACCATATCGACCATGCTACATTCTCGGCGTTGCGATTTATCCAGTGACTAATAAACTGGTGCTCGCGGCGCAGACTCTGACTGCAAATGGAATCCCGATTCGAAAGTGTCGAAGTTGCACTTTGTTGTCTTACGCTCGGCGAAAGTTGGCGAATCGGGGCATTCGCGGAGAGGCTGACATTTTTTGTCCAGCCGATTGGGCGCTAGCCCCGGACAAAACTAGTTGACGCCCGAATGTTGAACAGTCGGTGGCCAGCGCCAAAACCGCTGGCAGTTGCCGCCTATCGCGGAAACTTCCAACCTTGATTTTGCCTTGAAGAGACCATGAAAATTGTATCCTGGAACGTAAATGGAATCCGTGCCTCGATGGACAAGGGGTTTCGGGAGTATGTCGAACGTGACTTGCCGGAGATCATCTGCCTGCAGGAAACCAAGGCACACCGCGACCAGGTAAATCTCAATTGGGTGGAAGCATTTGGATATCACCAGGTCTGGAATTCGGCAAAAAAGAAGGGTTACAGTGGTACCGCAATCTGGTCCCGCACGCCCCCCAAAAAAGAAAAACTGGGGCTGGGTATCGATCAACACGACCAGGAAGGCAGAGTGATTACTGCCAGCTTCGATGATTTTCATCTGGTAACGGTCTACACGCCCAACAGCCAACGTGGGTTAGCTCGGCTGGAATATCGCCAGAAGTGGGATCAGGCGTTTCTGGATTATGTGAAAAAACTGAATCGACGAAAGCCAGTGATCTTTTGCGGCGACCTCAATTGCGCTCATCAGGAAATTGATTTGGCAAACCCCAAATCAAACCGTCGCAACGCCGGCTTTACCGACGAAGAGCGTGCGGGGTTAGACCGAATCGTCGATGCCGGTTTTGTCGATTCGTTTCGCGAGTTCAACTCAGAAGGCGGTCAATACAGCTGGTGGACCTATCGATTGAATGCGCGAGAGAGAAACGTGGGCTGGCGATTGGATTACTTTTTCATTGCTGAAAAACTGATGCCTCGTGTCAAACAGGCTGCCATCCGACAAAACGTGTTTGGTTCGGACCACTGTCCTGTCGAGATAGAACTCGAATAGTTTGACTTGTCCGGACTCAGCTGAACGATTCAGTCTGCGGATTGCTTTGCTGAGTTTCGTGCGATAAACGATCGGTCGCACGCTGTTTCAGCTGCCCCTGTGCGCGATACCAGGCAGCGGTTTGACGCATTTGCTCCAGGAATGAATGTTGAAACTCGATCCCCAGATCAGCCTTGAGTTTTTGATTGGAGCACAGCCATGAGCCCGAAAATGCGTCGCGGAATTTATCCAGGTTCAAGTACTGGGCATTACCTGTCAACCGTCCAATCCCTTCGTTAAGCAAACAAGTCAACCACATCACCGGCTTGGCCACCTTGATGACAAATACCCGTCGATCCATGGCCCGGCCAATCACTCGACCGAGTTGGGAAAACGAAAACGCTTCGTCAGCGGCCGCAAAATAAATCCCCTGTTGATCGCCGATTCGCTGGATCGACTGACCACGCTGGGCCACCGCCACCAATGATCTTGCCAGATCGTCGACATGAATCACCGAATACATCCGCTTAGAAAAACCTGGCACAAAATGCAATCGCAATTGATCAATGGATTGAAACATTGCCAGGCCATTGTGGTCTCCTTCCCCTAAAACGATGGGTGGCCGAACGATGGAAATCGAGAGTTGATCGGCCAACTCGAACGCCGCTTGCTCGCAGGCAGCTTTGCTTTTCCCATAACAGGAAACGGGCCGGTAGTCGGCCGCTTCCGTCTGCGGTTCGGTCGCGGTCGAAGGCCCCACCGCGGCCAGCGACGACACGTAAATCAATCGCATGACATTGGATTGCTCCATCGCTGCTAAAACTGACTTGACTCCCCGAAGATTGCGGTCAATCAATTCGGAGGAACGAACAGCATGGGTTTCGGCAGCCAGATGAAACACGAGGTCGCAACCCTGGACGGCCTGGCACACACTTTCCGGATCTTGCACGACGTCGCCTACGAATAGTTCGCACCCCTGCTGGGCCAGCAATTCGGTCTGTGAGGTTGGTCGCACTAAAGCCCGGATCCGGAAACCATGTGCGATTAACTCCTGGACCAGTCGTGAACCAATAAAACCAGTAGCGCCGGTGACCAGCGCCAGTCGGCTTTCCTGATTACCCGTCACCTTGATTCACCTTTTCTATCTGGATGCAGTCTGACTAAACGACGATTGGATGCTCTGGAAAAACGTCCTGGCGGGCAACCCAAATCAGACGTTTCGGCATGCTGACCGGCCCCCCGTCGAATGCAATCAAATTTTAACTCTCAGTGCGTTGCCTTGGGGACGTTCCGTGGAGAAATTTCCTTACACCCGATGTTGCCCTGAAAAACTCAAAGCCCTGCAGCTTAGCATGGTTATCGTCCAGCTGAATTTCAAGGCTTAGTCGCATTTGGCCAAGGTCGCGTCGATCCGGTTGAGTACTTTGGTTTTGCCCAGCAGCGCCATCGTCTCAAACATTCCGAAGCCGGCCGGTTTACCTGTAACGGCCACGCGGAGCGCGTGAATGATGTCGCCTAAACCAATCTCCCGATCAGCACAAAACGTTTCCATGCTGGACTCCAACGATTCGTGGTCGAACTGATTTTCTGACGTTTCGGCCAAAAAGCCCCGGTAATCCTGCAGCAATCCAATCGCAGATTCAGGCTTCACGAGACGTTTCTGAAACGCCTTATCATCGTATTCCAATTGATCATCAGGGACGAAGAAGAAGTCAAACTTGAGAATGTCTCCGGCCATGCAGATCCGGTCTCCTGCTGCCTCAACGATGGCGGCCAGTTGCGATCCCATGTCGCAGGCTACCGGCTGGTCGACCAAGCCGGCGGCTTGCAGGTACCGTAGGCACATCGCGGTTTTTTTCTTCGAATCCAGCTTGTCCATGTAATGCTGCTGAAACGCCGTCAACTTGCGGGCGTCAAAACTGGCTTCCGATTTGATGACCCGGTCCAGTGAAAAGTGCTCCAGTAATTCTTCGTGTGAAAAATATTCCGTCTTGTCATCCAATGACCAGCCCAGCAGCATCAAATAGTTGATCACCGCATCGGGCAGAAAACCAATGTCTCGGTAAAAGTCGACCAACACCGGGTTAAAGGAACCGGGCTCGACAGGCACGTTGATCCGTTGGGCAATATCAACACCGGACTGGTAAAGTCGTTTGAAATCCTTGTTGTGAAGATACTTTTCGATGTTCCGTTTGGACATCTTCTTCTTGCTACCCGGTTCAGCAACGTAGGGCAGGTGAGCATATTCAGGCAATGTGTAGCCCAGCGACTGGGCAATAAAAATTTGCCGCGGCGTATTGGACAAGTGTTCGATCGCACGCACGACGTGGGTAATTTTAAAATCATGATCATCGACGACATTGGCCAGGTGATACAAGCACGTTCCGTCGGCGCGCTGGATCACGTGATCGGTTTCATTAGCCCATTCGAACGACACATCGCCCCGGACCAGGTCGGTGAATTCACAGCTTCCTTCCCGCGGCATCTTCAAGCGAACCACGAACGAGCGGCCTTCGGCTTCGAAGGCTGCCGCTTGTTCTTCCGTTTCGGCCATCCAGTTGCGGCTGTAGACGAAGGGACGCTTTTCCTTTTCCGCCTGCTCTCGCTCGCGGGCAAAATCGGCACCGGAATAGTCTTTATAAGCGAACCCGTTTTCCAGCAATGACCGTGCCGCTGATTGATATCGATCCAGCCGCTGCGATTGGAAGTAAGGACCGTATGAACCTACCGAATCCTGTCCATCCGGAGTCGGTCCTTCATCCCAATCAATTCCCAGCCAGGTAAAACCATCCAATATCGGCTGCAGGGCTTCGGCCACATTTCGCTTGGCATCCGTATCGTCGATCCGCAAAATAAACTGACCGCCCGTTTGCTTGGCCAACAACCAGTTGAACAACGCGGTGCGGACTCCGCCAATATGAAGGTAACCGGTCGGGCTGGGAGCAAATCGCGTTCGGATGGTCATGAGTCGGCCTAATTCAAGCGACGCTGGGGTGTCGTTGGAAAGTCAATTTGAGCCGAGCAATATACGCGGAAAACGGTGCTTTTGCGAGGGAGGAGCGTGTCGCGTTTCCGAAAGGATGATGAGCTACGTGCCCTTGTGGCTTCGCGTTTGCCTTCACTCTTGACAGCGTCCATGAGGCACTTGAGCCCAAACCAACCCCAGCATGCCCGATTATTTATGCCGGCAACGATCTGGGCCGAATCGGGCATGCCACCTACGCGGCACGTTTCATTTTTCGCTGCTCTTTGCGTTGCTTTCGCCGTTGGGCCTTGCTCATCTTGACGGTCGCCGGCCCCTCATCAGAATCATCCGCTTGTTGTGCCGTCTGCTTGGCCTGCTGCTTGGCACGGCTGGCGGCGGCCAGTTGTCTCAACTTTTCAGATGCACCCGATGAAACCTGCTTGGCTGGCGGATCTGGTTGGCTCGACTTGGCAACGGGTTTGGAATCGACAGATTGATTCGTTTCGACCGTAGTCTTGCCGGTTGAAGCTGCAGTTTGATTTTCGGTTTCGGCGGCAGCGGATTTCAATTCTGGCTGTGTTTTCCGTTTGGCCTTGCGTCGCTTGGAACCCGACGACGTGCTTGTGGTTACATTACTGGCTGAGCTGGATGTGGTGGTAGCCTCGGAGCGTTTCCGTTTGGTTGTGGCAGCCTTGGTTTTCCTGCTGGTTTTGTCAACCGCGTCCAACGATGCGTCGTCAGATTGCTCGGTGACAGTCGAAAGTTTAGGTCGCGCCTTTTTCTTTTTCTTCCTCCTGGTCGTCGAAGCCGATCCAGTTTCGGCATTGGGAACAGCAATGGCAACAGAATCCGCAATGAAACCGTTGGCTCGCAAGAACACGAACCTGGCAAACGTAAAATTGGCCAGCATCGTCGCCAAGGCGGCCCCCAGCATGGCGTTGCCTCGCGCCATTTGAGGATCCAACTGGGTCAATGCACCTGGCCAAGCGCGCGAAACTTCCGGCAAAACCATCCCTGCCAGGACTGCCAACCAGGCAATCGTGATCCAGGCAGTCGTGCCGTAGGAACGCCGGACCTCGTATAACACACGGGCGGCCAACAATGTCACCGTGATTCCCAACATCGCCACCGGCAACCAGCCTGGCTGCGTCAGAGAAATTGAAGTCAGATAACTGAACAAGTGCATGCCCGGTCCGACCAGGTCGACCGAACACAACACACTTGCCAACACCATTACCAATGTCAGCCAACCCCACAAACGATAGGTTCCCTGGTAGTCATCATTGCGATGCCGTCGCAGTACCAGGACCTGCCAGGCCGTAGCGGCAGCGATCAGAAAACAGGCCGATGCCATCCAGCTGGCTAATGTGCCAGGGCCCCACAGTTCCAGCGATTGAACGCCACGTTCGCCGATTGCTGCGCTCCACTGAGGGGCAAACCAGGCCAGGCCGTTCGCTCCTCCCAAGGCCATCAATGCCAGCAGAACCATTAACGTGTACGCCAACGGACGCTTGGGAATCATATCCGTCGTTTTTCGCTGATGACGTCGCTGCGCACCCACACTGTAAGACCGAAACTCGGTCGGTCCGGATTTGGTCCGCCCAGTAGATGGAAGATCACTGGCTCCGCTCGATTCATTCGACGGAGAAACGGTATCGACCAGCAATCTGCGGCGACGATCGGTAAGTCTATTCAGAACCATGGCTTGTCCGACAACAGATGTCTGTTGTTTGATCGGCGGCAACGGGCAATCAGTCTTAACTCGATTGCCCAAAACTGAAAATCAACGGAAACGCACCGCCAATCGTCGATCAGCTAGCGGAACCGACAACCGGATTCTCCAGTTTGCCCAGACTTTCAATCTCAACTTCCATGCGATCCCCCGCAACCAAAAACCGCGGCGGTGTTCGTCCCGCCCCAACCCCCGAAGGTGTTCCGGTAAAAATCAGATCTCCGGGACGAAGCGTGACAAACTGAGACACATGACTGATCAGTCGATCGATGGGAAAAATCAGATCACTGGTGTTCGCATCCTGCAACACTTCGCCATTGATCGTCATCCGAATATCCAGGGCATGGGGATCTGGAACCTCGTCGGCAGTCACAATCCAGGGCCCAAGCGGGGCAAAGGTATCAAACGTTTTCCCTAGCAACCATTGTCCCCCCGGTCGCCCTTGCTGCCAGTCGCGAGCCGAAATATCGTTGCCGCAGCAATAACCGAAAACGTAGTCAAACGCCTGGTCCTGCGGAATGTTTTTACCCGTCCGCCCAATCACGACGACCAACTCGGCCTCGAAATCGACCTGTTGGCTGATCGGTGGCAACACGACGTCGGCCTGAGGGGCGGTAATGGTGGACGAAAACTTGCTGAAGACGACAGGAATCTCGGGTGGAGGTCCACCCATTTCCCGTGCATGATCGGCGTAGTTTTTGCCAATGCAAATCAGCTTCTCACAATTCCTCAACGGCGCGTCCAAGCGAACATTTGCCAAGGCCAACCACTGGCTGGTTTCAGCCGCAGCTACGTACCGAATCACCTCATCCCGCAGCGTTCCGAAATTTGCAATCAAGTCGATCATGGAGCGACCGAGGGAGTCTATCGCCAATACTCGATCCTCGACCAGAACGCAGGGCACGGTTTCAGTCAGCTGCGTCGATTGAGAATCAGATAACAAACAGGTAGCTAGTCTCATGGCTTTCTCGCAAGCGTGGTCACAACGTATCAATCGTCAGTTTCGACATAATCGGCATATGATTTTATCGGACTTGGCAGCCCGGCTGGCAAATGGAATCCGCTGTTTAATCGCGACCTACGGTTAAACATTCCACGACCACCATTGCCGCACTCGTTAATTGCTAGTCGCTTTTATCATGAATACAGCCTCCCAAACATCGCCATCCCAACCGCACTCATCGGGGCACACCGGGCCAGATAAAAACGGGTTGTTTCGAAAATGCCTGCTCGATCATATGCAAGATGGTGTCGTTTTCGTCGACTCCAATTGTCGAATCCAGGTCTGGAATCAAACGCTGGAAATGATGACCGGATTAATGGCCCGGAAAGTTGATCAGCTGGAATTGACTCCCAGTCTGTTTGGATTGGCGGATGCGTTCGGCACTCCAATTCAAATGAAAAACGATCCCATCCATGAGTGCATGCGATCGCGAAAAACAAGGACCGGCGACTATAAACTGGTCGGTCGCAGCGGCCGGGAGGTTAAAGTCGAAATGACGTGCGCTCCAGTCATCGATGGCAATCAGCAAGTCTGCGGCGCCGTGATCATGGTCCACGACACTTCTGCTCAATTGGACCTTCAACGTCAACTAAAAGACTTGTACGAATTTTCCATGCTCGATCCACTGACTCAAGTCGCCAACCGAGCTGAATTCGAACGAGCCTTGGACGAGTTTGTACAAGCCAAGAGCACTTCAGGCTTTGAATGCAGCCTGATCATTTGCGATATCGACTTTTTCAAGCAGATCAACGACAACTATAATCACCACATCGGTGACAAAACGCTGGTCTCCTTCGCCAGTCTGTTGAAACAGTATGTCCGATCGCAGGATGTGGTCGCCAGATATGGCGGTGAGGAATTCGTGATCCTTTGTGCCAATTGCGATCGGGACTCTGCGATGGAGCGGGCCGAAGAAATCCGCAAGGCACTCCGCAGCACGCCGCAACCGATGCTGGATGGAAAATACATTACAGCCAGTTTCGGCGTTTCTCAACTTCGCGATCAGGATTCGGCCACCGATTTTTTCGTTCGCGCCGACACCGCACTGCTCCACGCCAAAGAGGCTGGCAGAAACCGGGTGATGGCAGAAGAGCTTGCCGAGGCTCCGCTGCCTGCAACGGATGACCAGGACGTTGCCGAAGAGGCCGGGGGCTTGCACTGGAGAAAGATCAATGGCACCGCACTACTGTCCCACCAATATCGGACGCGGGCTCCTGTCCCCGTGCTGGTTGAGAAACTGCGTGGCTACATCATCGAAACCGAAGCTGAGATTCGTCGTGTTGAATCCAACTACGCCTCCTTGATCGTGCAAGTTGAAGACCCGGAGAACTATGCACGCAAAGGTCGATTCGAAATCGACATTGATTTCCAGGAACACGAGGAAGACGAGCAGGGCAACAGCTTTGGGCGGCGGAAATACACCTATCTGCGAGTCTCAATCCGCGAGGGTCGCAAAAAGTGGTTTAGCGCCAATGCTACCGAACTGGCACCAGGTGTCCTTTCCGAATTGCGACGCTATTTCATGATTGCCGACGATGCCTCACAAGTCGTTTCCATGCAACCGGCAACGGTTCACAAAGAACGCTAAGCCCCCAACGATTCACCTGTCGAACATCGGCCCCAGTTTGAATTCTCAAACCGGGGCTGTTCCTGTTTAGATCGGGCCGGCTTTGGTTAATTAAGACGTTCCGCTACGGTTTTGGAGCGATGTCGACAGTTTGCGGCGATGCACGGGACCAACCATAGCCCGATTTTTTCGGCCAATTGCGAGTCTGCGGGCAATTCGTTAAGCTGCTGGACGCTAGAAATTTAAACCCTCTAACCCGCTACAAGGATTAGAAATGTCTTATACCCTCCCCGAATTGCCCTACGCGAAAGATGCGCTCGAACCTCATATCGACGCTCAGACGATGGAAATTCACCATGGCAAACACCACAACGGTTACGTCACAAAACTGAACGCTGCGATTGAAGGCACCGACCTGGGCAGCAAGTCCGTTGAAGATTTGATTTCGGACTTGAGTGCCGTTCCCGAAGACAAGCGTACCGCTGTTCGAAACAACGGTGGCGGACACGCCAACCACTCGCTGTTCTGGACGATCATGAGCCCCAACGGTGGTGGCGAACCTACAGGAGATCTGGCCGAAGCAATCAACTCGACTTTCGGTGGATTTGAAGACTTTAAACAAAAGTTTTCTGACGCCGCCGGCACCCGCTTCGGTAGTGGTTGGGCCTGGCTCAGCGTCGACAACGGCAACCTGGTGGTCGAAAGCACCCCCAACCAGGACAGCCCGTTGATGGAAGGTCGCACCCCGATCCTCGGTCTCGACGTTTGGGAGCACGCTTACTACCTGCACTACCAAAACCGACGTCCTGATTATGTCAGCGCCTTCTTCAATCTGATTGATTGGAACGCTGTTGGCGAACGATACGCCGCCGCCAAAGGCTAAACGGCTGACCACTGACGGAATCCCCTCGGTTCGCGTCATATTTGCCAAAGTAATAAAGCCCGCTGTGATTGCAGCGGGCTTTTTGTTTTTCAGGATGCCGCGAATATGGCGATCATGTGAATTGAACTTCACTTATCGTCGCTTGAGTCGATTGACGCTGCCAGGAGAAAACGACCCTTCGCCGGTCAGGATCACATCCGGAATCTTGACGTCGTCGACATGGTTTTCAATTCGAGACGCCTGCTTGATCGAACTACCTCCCAGTGGCATCAAGCTGTTGGCTTGGCTGACCTTACCGGTTTCGGGTTGAGCCGATCCTTCAAATCCGGCCGGTGCGACACCGAACGAATTGACTTGTTGGCCCGACGATCGCGGCTGAGTTTGGCTGGACTTGAATCCGTTGTATGGCGTTGCCGGAAAACCGTTGTCATCCGGCTTGCCTGTCGGTGTAGCTGGGGCTTGCGGCCGCAACACATTCGACGGCGCTGGTTGTGTTGTTTGCGGACGCAAGGTCGCTGAAAAACCATTGTCGGTTGCGGAGGAAACAGGTGCTGCCGTCTTGGCCGGCGCCAATGATCCGTAAATGGTGGCATTGTCAGTCGGGGCCTGAGCCAGCTTGGCGGCCTTACTGGCCTCTATTTCCTGCTTCAGCTTTTCGTACTCAGCCCGTGCCTGTAGCAGTTTGTCCTGCATGGACAGGAGTTCTTCCTTGGACGCAGATGCTGTTGCTTCCGGGTCGCCAAACTTTGGGAATGGTCGATTGACAAGTTCCCCGGCTTTAGCAGACAGGCTTTCGATTTTGCTTTTGGTCGATTGCTGGAATTCGTCGGCCTTGTCATTAGCCGTGTTCACCCTGGATTCCAGTTGAGCCCGAAAGTCATTGGTTTTATCCTGAATTGCTTCCAGCGATTTAATCTTGGCATCTTCGCCTTTCTTGACCAATCTGCCAGCGGCATCGTACAACCCAGTTTGAACCGTTGCTTCGCCGGCATCGATCGTGTTGGCCAGGCCTTGTTTAGCGGCAGAGATTTTGTCGGCCAATCCATCGGCCACGTCATTCTTGATGGAATTCATGTCCGCAGCAAAATCCTGCTGGGCGCTGGTTAGTTGACCGCCAAACTGGTTGGCGCCGGCGGCAAAGTCGCTTTGAATCCGATTCGCATCCAACTCAAAACTGTTGCTACGCGACTTGGGAGCGGCTGGTTCGTCGGCAGAATAACGCTTGGCCTGCGGATAATCGAAACCGGAGCCAGCGATTTTGTTGTCGATATTGTCGTCGCCCAAGTCGGGCAGATCAGTGTCCAGCGAATCTGTTGAATACCGCCTATCGCGATCAGCCACTTGTCGGGTCGGACGCTCACCATCTAAACCCGTTGGATCAAAATGCCGCGCCGGGGGAGGAGGCGCAAGCTCGGCTGCGTCCTTTTTCCAAAAGGCCAGTCGAGAAAAATCTGGTTTTTTGAATGCAGATTGACAACCGGTGGCAAACACGACCAACACGGTCAGTACCACGATCCGTTTGAAGGGCAAGTTTTGGCGCGTCATGGCCTTCCATCCTGGCTCGGCAAGTTGACGTAACGACTCTGATTGTTCGCAACCTTCCTGGTTGCCGATTGAGAATCGCGGGGATCCTAGAGATCTGCCTGCCAGGCGTCAACGTCGATTTTTCGGTTTCGTTTGCGTCGAAAACGATCGAAGAAATCGCACATTATCAGTTTTCGCTCGGCAAACAGGGTTGCCAACGAAGAAGACCGAACTCAAATCGACCCGGAGGGGGCCGTCGTATTAGAATCCTACTGACTCTAACGTTTTGCATGTAGCGATTTTCGCAAAGAGCAACGGTTTGAAGGTCTCAGTTTTTGGTCGGTAAACTGGCCTAATCAGTGGACTGGAGGGAAACGCAAAGACGCGAAGTCGCAAAGACGCGAAGATTTTCCAAACGAGCCAAGCGACAAGTGGTTGTGAAATACGAAACTAGGTGACTTACAGGACTTAGTGAGAGAATCGAATCACACTTTGCGTCTCGGCGACTTTGCGTTAATCCAATGCATCCTCACCTCTGATTTCGAAAAACATTTCGGTAGAGTCAGAAAAAGTCTAAGGATCACCGCAGATGCAGAAATCTATCAGGTCGGCAGTGTATGGCTCAGCTGGATCTTTGATTGGATTCATACTTTCTATCTGTTTTATTTTGATAACTGGTCTTTCCATTCTGCCAAACGATCTTGAACTCGGAGTCGGCGTGCTGATTTTGATAATCTCGGGTTTCACGCTCACTGGCACACGAGTGGGGTTTTTAATCGCAAGGCGATTAAGCCTTCTAGAAAACAATGAAGACGATACCTGATCCGTTAAAAAGGATCTTGGGTAAACCAAAACCATTGAACCTAAACGCCCTTGCAAGATTGAGATGAACAACTCGCCACGCTGGATTCTGGACCTTGGCTACGCTTACGGCGAGGTACATGACCAATTGGGTTCGACCAGTGACCGGGCACGTCAACTGGCAGCCTCTGGCTCCTGGGAACTGCCGGCGGCAATCATCGCCAGGCAGCAGACCGCTGGACGGGGTCAACCGGGACGCACCTGGCATGCGACCGACGAAAGCCTGACGTTTACTTGCTGCTTCGATACCACCTCCGACCTGCCAACGGAACAGTCCATCGCCCCCTTAATCCCGCTGATCGTCGGTGACGCGGTGACACAAGTCGTCGATGAACAGATCGGCCATCCGCGATGTCAGCTAAAATGGCCCAACGATGTGTTGATCGAAGGTCACAAGATTGCCGGCATCCTGGTGGAATCACTGGTTGACTCAACCGGCAGGCGCGTGATCAGTATCGGGATCGGCGTCAACATTAATCAGTCTGCGGACCACATGAAATCGATCAATCGACGGATTGCTCCAGGCGCGATGCCAGCCGGGAGCCTGGCCCAGTTTTGCCAACACCGACCGGATCAGGAATCGCTGCTGCGACAATTGCTGAACATTGTCCGAGAACGGGTTGAGCAATGGAACGACTCGCCGGAAACAGGTGTCGAAGCATTCGCCGCTCAATTTTCCGAAAAACTTTTTGGATTAAACCAGAAGATTTCTCTGACGCTGCCGAATAGCACCATTCGTGTTGGTCGTTTGCTTGGAATTTCGCCTACCGGGGGCATCCTGATGCAGGTTGGCGACCGTCAGGAGACATTTTTCAGTGGAACCATGCGATTGGCAGAATCCTCATAACCTGTGAACCGAAAACGGGCGTTGTGGTGATTTACAAATCCCAAGTAAACTGGGCGTAACGCCCAACCACCCTTTCCGACCATCCGCAGACGATCACTTGCCACAGACCCATGCCACTTTACGAAGTTGAGACCATTGGCCACATCATTATCACCTGGGCTGACAACGAAGAAGAAGCTCGGGAGACAACCCAGGAGGCCTACCCGAACGAACCTATCAAGCGGCTGACCAAACGACCTCGCAACGCCTGGGTGATCTCCAAGGCCGTGCTTGGAATCAAAGCCGATACCGACATCTGCAATGTTGCCCGTGACTGCCTGGAAAAATCGTCGGGCGACAAAGTCCACGCCATTCGGCTATACATGCAGAAGACCGGTACTGATTTGGAACGAGCTCGAGTAGCAATTGAAACCAACATGTTGATGGGCTGGTAGGCCCGCCGTTTCCATTTTCCATTTTTCGAATCCGTGCCCTCACTGATATCCCTTTCCAACGTCGTCAAGGACTACCGCGCAATGCGAGCACTTGACGGTGTAGATTTGACGATCGAACCCGGCATCACCGGCTTGCTGGGACCCAACGGGGCGGGCAAGTCAACGTTGATCAAACTGATCCTTGGATTGGTGCGGAAAACTTCGGGCACGGGTACGGTACTGGGTTTTGACATCAACGCCGACGGTCGTGAAATCCGCACGCGAGTCGGCTACATGCCCGAAGACGACTGCTACATTCCCGGGATGTCAGGCGTGCAGGTGGTTCAATTCTCCGCTTCCCTGGCAGGACTGCCGGGCACCGAAGCACTCCGCCGCGCTCACGAAATCCTCGACTTCTGCGGGATGAAGCAGGAACGGTATCGCGAAATAGATACTTACTCGACCGGAATGCGACAGAAGGTCAAGTTTGCGGCCGCGATCGTTCACGACCCGGAATTCATGATCCTCGACGAACCTACCTCCGGACTCGACCCCGAAGAACGGGAAGCGCTGTTGGCCAGAATCAAATTGCTTAGCCGTTCGCATGGCAAATCGGTGTTGATTTCGACTCACATTCTGCCGGACGTGCAGGCCATTTGCGACGATGTCGTGATCCTGGCTTCGGGAAAAATCAGGTTGCAAAAAAGTCTGCAAGTATTGAGCCGACGCGAGTCACCTTCCTTCAACGTCCGAGTGCTGGGCGACGCTGCCGAATTCGAAAAACAGATCCGCCAGCGAGGACTGACACCTCGCCCCGCTGAAAATGGTGGCTTGGATATCGAAAGCGAATCGGAACGGTTGTCAGAATTGATTTGGGAATCGGTTGAAGCCAGCAATGTTTCGTTGCACTCGCTGATCCCTGCCAAAACATCGCTGGAGCAGATTTTCATGGAAACCGTCCGGGAGGCTGCCAATGCCAATTCATGACGTTGGATATCGCCCTTGGAAAGGCCGGACAACATCGCTTTCATCGCGCTGGCTGGTGATCACCCTGAATGGAATTCGCTTGGCCCTGAAATCGCGTTGGAACACGCGCCTGCTGTTTGCTGCCTGGCTACCGGTCATGTACTGGGCCGGCGCATTTTTCGTCGTGGAAAAAGCGATCGAACAAAACTACGGCCAGAATCGTCCGGGACTGCAAGAAGCAATTGAAGACGTCCAGGATAATCCAACGGTAGAACAGGTTACCGAAGAAGCCGCAGATCTGGCTGTCAGGAAAGAGCTCAAACGCCGCGTACAGTTGCTGCCAAACTTCTCCAACATGGCCGATGTACTGGATTCCGATGACCCTCAAGTGGTTCGCCGGGAAGTCTGGCGATGGTTGCTGATGACGTTTTTCCGCTACCCGCAAGGGTTCACCATCGTGTTTCTGGTAGGCCTGGTTGCGCCTGCGCTGATTTCGCGCGACATCCGCTCCCGAGCTTTCCTGCTATATTTTTCCAAGCCGATCGGCAAGATCGAATACCTGATCGGCAAGCTGATGATCCCAGCCGCCTTTATTGCCGCAGTCACGACCTTGCCTGCATTGGTGCTGTTTCTGTTTGCCGTGTTGATGTCCCCAGATCTTTCGGTGCTGCTGGTGACCTGGGACATTCCGATTCGAATTCTGGTTTCAACCATCGTACTAATCGTCCCCACGGCATCCTTGGCGTTGATGCTGTCTTCGCTGACTCAGGAGAGTCGGTTTTCGACCTTCGCCTGGTTTGCCGTTTGGATCCTGGGCCACGGAGCCTACTTTGCCGTGATGCTGGCGACCACGATTCGCCTGCAAGCCGACGAACCATTTTCTCAGGAAGTAATGGATACAGCTCTGGTTCAAGGTGCTTCCAACTTGTCGCTTTACAACTGCCTGGGCTCGGTCCAAGGCGCCGTCTTCGGAATCGCCGACTGGAACACCGCATTGCTGCCCGGGGGAGTACTGCTGGGGGTCACGGTGTTCTCCTGGTTTGTTCTGTACCGCCGCGTCTCTTCACCCATTCGCATTTGAGGCCAATATGATCCAATTGCAATCGGTGACCAAGCTGTACAAGACCGTCATCGGCGTGAACGATATCAATCTGGAACTGCAGCCCGGAACGTATGGGTTACTGGGCCCCAATGGTTCCGGCAAGACAACGTTGATCAACTTGATCCTGGGACAGCTGAAACCTACCCTGGGTAACGTTCGCTTATTTGGCGAAGACCCTTGGAATAAAAGTCGTTTGTTGCGGAGGGTCGGATTATGCCCGGCATTGGAAGTCACTTATCCCCGCGTCTCGGCGCTGGAATGGGTGACCTACCTGACCCAACTGCACGGATTCACATTTCGTGATGCCACCGAACGTGCGAAACAGGCGCTGGAAATGGTCCACCTGACATACGCGATGAATCGCCCCATGCGAAATTACTCGCTGGGAATGCGTCAGCGGGCTAAAATCGCTCAGGCAGTCGCTCATGATCCCGAATTGCTGATTCTGGACGAACCCTTTAACGGCCTCGATCCAGTCGGACGGTTCGAGATGACCGAGTTCCTTAAACAGTGGGCCACGCGTGGAAAAAGTTTGATCCTGGCCAGCCACATTTTGCACGAAGTGGAAGCCGTCAATCCGTCCTTTCTGCTGATTTCAGGCGGCCGACTGTTAGCGTCTGGTTCGCCCGACGAAGTCCGCACGATTCTGGCCGACAGTCCGTTTACGCTGACGATTCGCAGTTCCGATCCCAAGCGACTGGCCACAATTTTGATCGAACAGTGCGATATCGATTCGGTCGAGTTTCAGGATGCGGAAAGTTTTCTGATTGCAACTCGCACGGCTTCGCAGGTCTTCGATCGGTTGCCCAAGCTGGCGCTGGAACACGGGATTCGAATCGAAGAAGTCAGTTCGACCGACGATTCCTTGAAAACCTTGTTCTCGACACTGATGCGAATCCATCGCGGAGAGATGAGTCAGGGGGTGGGAGCATGAATCACTTGACCCTGGGCGCATTGGCGACCTGCATGTTTGAGCTTCGTCGCTCGTTTACGTTTCAGCGGATTTCGGTTTCCGTAGTGTTGGCCCTGTTCCCTCCAGTGATGTTGGGATTGATGACCTTCGGCGCCACCGTTGCCGAGCAAGCCAGCAGCGGGCAATCGATCTCGACGCTGGCGGATTTCGCTTCCTTTCTGATCATCTTTCTGGTGGCATTAGTACTTTTGTTGTCGCTGTTATTGTGGGCGACACCCACAGTGTATTCCGAGTTGGAAGGGAAAAGCTGGAGCTTCATCGCCAGTCGTCCCGGGGGCCGAGTATCGATGTTTCTGGGCAAGTTCCTGGCTTCCGTCCTGGTTGGATTTGCCATCGCGGCATTCGCAATCTCAACCTGCGTCGCAATTGCGCAGTTTTCCTTTGGGATGGTCCGACCAATTGAAACCTGGTTTGAGATGATGGGGATCTACCTGCTGGCCAGCCTGGTTTACGGAGCCTTGTTTTCGCTGATCGGGACGTTGTTTGCGAAACGGGCGATGGTGGTAGCCGCTGCTTTTCTGTTCGGCTTCGATATTGTCGTGGCTTCCATTCCCGGCGCGCTGATCAACAAATTTACGGTGCGGTATCACTTGCAGGAAATCGGCATTGAATGGTTGGGCTGGTTCCTGCCGGCGTCTGGTCCCAACGGGTTGGAAGAGTATCGATTTATCTACGGCGAACAATGGCCGGTTTGGATCCACATCGCAATCATCGCGGCACTGACCCTGGCTTGCCTGGGAACCGGATGCTACGTGATCAAGAATCGAGAATACATCACCGGCGACGAGAATTAGGCAATTCCTTTTTGCATCCAATTCAACGAGCTAACCGCAGAGACGCAGAGTTCGCTGAGCATCCGCCATGTCTGTCCTATTCCAGATCCTGCAAACTCCCCGTTCTCTGCGCCTCCGCGGTTTTTCCATATTGCCCCTTCTGGATCGGACTATCGGCTAAACCTAGCGCTCGATTAGAACCTGTCTCCATCCACTATCTCGCCAGCGATGCCAATGGGCTTGCTCGCGACTGAGCCTCACTCGGATCGCGCCACCAACACCGGTATGCCCCAGCCGCTGAATTCCAGGCAACCGATAACTGTCCCTCGACTCATCCGCGTCAGACCGTGCACCACTGATCACCACCATCTCGGGCCGGCACCAGTCAACCAGCTGATCGGGATGACTGTGGCGTGAGCCGTGATGTGGAGCCAACAGCAAGTCCACGTCCATGGCATCCTGCTGCATCAACGCGGACAGTCCTGCTCCTTCCAAGTCGCCCGGTAACAGCACGGTCCGTCCCTGAAAGTCGATTTTCAAAACGACGCTATCTGCGTTGTCGTTGCCACCCAAAGATATACTGCCTGGCGACAGCACCGCTAATTGCACCTCCGACTCGCGGTAGGTCGATCCCCGACCAACTACCTCCAGTGGAATGTGGTGTTTTCGCAAAGCCGAATACAATTGATCGAATTCTTCGCCGGTTGCCAGCGACATGGGCTGGGACACCAACACCCGCCGAACCGGGATTTGATTTACCAATCGCGTCACAGCATTGAAATGATCCACGTCGGCATGCGAAATCACCAGCGTATCAATCGCGGTGCGGCGCTGGTGCCACAAGGCACCCACGATATTGTCGGCCGCGAAATCGGCCGCACCGAAAGACCCCGCATCGTAGACCCAGGTCTGGCCATTGGGCATTCCCAGAATCGCACATCCACCGTGGCCTACATCCAGGAAGGTACACTCCAGTACCGGTCCAGTCTGCCGATCCGTCGCAATCCAATTGGGCAACCACCAACCTGCCACCAACCAAAACAAGTAAACTCCGCCAATCCAGCGCAGTGATCGGTTGCGGCCAAGTGGTGATGCCAGCATCGCCATCGCACCATAAAACGAAACAACAGACCAGGCTGGAGGACCGGCCGTCCACCAATGACTCCAATCCCAGCGATGACTGACCGCAACCATTCCTTCAACCAGCCATAAACTGGCCTGGCAGATGCGACCGCACATCCAGGCCAGCGGCCACAGCCAGCTGCCAAAAATCAAAACACCCATGCCCATGTACAACGCCAATGTGATCGGCACCAATAGCAACGGATTGATCAGCAAGGCCACTGGCGTTACCAGGTGGAAGTGATACGCCACCAATGGCAAGGCAAACATCCAGATGATCCCGCTGGCGAGACAGGCAATTCTGAATTTCGATCTGACGGCTGCCATCGCTCGTACCGGCCACGACCGAGTGTTGGCGATCAATCGGTCCAATGGCTCCGGATTGGGTGCTGGAAAAACGACACCCGATAGCAACGTTAACGTGGCGACGGCCAGAAAAGACAATTGAGGCCCCACGCCAAACAAGTCCGTTGGATTCAATCCCAACACGATTAGCGCCGCGACCGACAACAGATTGACCGAAAACCCTTTCTCGCCCAACAAACGAGACACACAAAACAGCACGATTAAAATCGAAGCTCGCGTTGCGGGAGGACGGAACTCAACCAACCAGGCATAAAACACCACGAATACGATGGTCGCCCACAGCATTGATTTGCGACCACCCAACGGGAATCGTCTCAACCCCAGGAACAGCGTCGCCAGAATGCCGACATGCAAACCGGAAATCGCCAGCAAATGGACCGTTCCGGTTTCTACAAATCGATCGCGACGTTGTCGGGACAGCTGACTACGGTTGCCCAAAAGCAATGCCGACGCCATCGCCGCCTCCCGCGGACGAAGATAGCGCCATAAGGTCACGTCGAGTGTTCGGCGGAGCCTGGCCAACGGTGATTCGACACGCTTGGAGCCTGGCATCATCGCCAATTGGTGCGCATCGTAGACATGAAAGTATGCCAACCGTCGTTGTCGACGACTGTGGACCGCGAAATCAAACTGGCCCGGGTTGGAGGGCGACGCCAGCCCGACCAGTTTCCCAAACGCCAGGACCTGGTCACCAGATCGGAAGTCGGCTGCTTTCGCATGGACAACCAATCGAATCGTTCCAGTTATCTCAATCCATTCTCGCCGATCGCGCAAACGAATTGCATTCGCGTCAAAACGAGTTTCAAAACGGGAACCTCCGGAATCGCCGTAACCGGGGCTGTCAACCACCGCCAGCCTGGGTTCGGATGCCAGTTTCAATTGCAGACAACAAGGATGTGAATCGCCAGCCCAGCGACCGATATCGTTTTCCGCGTACCAGTTCCAGGTAAGATGATGCCAACTGGCTGCCAATCCGGCCAACGCCAAGATTAAACCAACCCAGGCTGAAACATGGTTGCCGCGACGCTGGAAACACCACCAACCGCAGCAACCAACCACGACCAGTAAGAACCAGCACCAAACAGGCAGATCGACAAACCGGTCGAGCACGATCCCGGTGATCACGGCCAGCAAAACCAATAACATGGGCTGATACCCGACCGTCGGCAACGTTGGGATCGCCCCATCCATCTCCGGCAATCGCGAGGGCAGGGGAGAGGGCAACGGATCTTCCGACTCGGTCGATTCAAGCGCAGCGGGCCGTTCCAAAATTGATGTTTCGGCAGTTGACCTCAGGTAGTCCATACCTTGTCGACAAGTGGAAAAGCAATAGCAGGTCCCGGCGTCCGATCCCCGGTTTCCTATTTAATCGAGCAAACCAGCCACTGACAAGTCAGCTATCACGAAAAGCGTTGACTCGTCGTTCTCTGCGTCCTGCAGTTTTAGCATCCATTGACACT
>CAZJEK010000030.1:25566-30183 GCA_964545005.1 uncultured Pirellulaceae bacterium | reverse complement strand
AATTGCAGGGATTTCAGCTGCCCAGATACGATGACATCTGGTTGAAGAACTATATCTTTGAATGCCAGGACCTGATGTACTCAGCTTACCTTGAGCAGCGCGAATCCCTCAAGCAAAACCAATTGGCCGAAGTGCGGTTTGAAGACCTCGTCGCCGATCCGATGAGCGAAATGAGACGCGTCTACGAACAGTTGGAGCTGGGCGGGTTCAAGGAAGCAGCCCCGGCGATTGCATCCTATTTTGAAAATAAAAAGGGCCATCGCACCAACAAGCATGATGTCGATGAATCGTTGATGGCAGAAATCGACAGTCATTGGCAACATTACATGAGCGTTTTCCAGTATCAAAGTGATGCTGCCGGCAAGCCTCCCTCAGACCCGGTTCAATCCTCGCTGACGTGAGCGGTTGACACTGTCTCCTTCCTGATCACGCTGTTCGTCTCGCAATTCCTGATCAGTCATTCGAAGCTTGCGACGATAGTCCAGCCAAGCCCGACCAAAGTCGACGCTGGCCAAAACCAGCAGCGCAACGGTGACCGTTAACAACGAACCGGCGATCAGGCCTGCCATCGACTGGACCATCTGATCGGCAGGCAACGCTGCCAGCTCCCAGACAGCAGCCCGACGATGCCAGATTGACAGCCCCATCACTGTCACCGCTACCGCAATCCTGGGAATGCCCAGCCCCAAGTGAGCCATCAGCTGCCCTGGCCGCAACCGTTCCAACCAATGTCGGGGGGTCAATCGTTGCCAGTCCGGCGCAACTCGCTTTGGCGCCCAAAGGGGGCCCGTCTGCAGCCAATCAGAAACTCCTGCGGCGAACAGCAAGGTCGCCATCAACGGCAACAGTGCACTCAAAGCCGACCAGGCAATATCTTGCAACTGACCAATCGCCATTGCTTCCGTCAGCGGTTGCCCAGTATCCAATGGCCACACCCAGGCCTGACGAGTCAGGTTCGCCAGCCAGCGACCAATCTGTTCGACCGTCAGATAGCCCGCAGTGATTGCACCCAGCATTGAGATACCAGCCGAAAGCTCCTGGCTCCTAACGACCTGCCCGTCTGCCCGCGCGCGTTCCAACCGTTGGGGACTGGGGGCGTGAACTCTGTCCTCAGCGTCATCCATCGACACCTCCGGCACTCAATCGAACCCGCAACAACTCCAGTACACTGCCGAAGTCATCGACAAACAGCCAGACACAGCCCGTAACAGAAAACAAAATCGCTATCAGCATGATCAACAGGTTGGACGAGAGCCCCAGTCCAAACAGGTTGAACTGCGGAAACGATCGACTGATCAATCCAATCAACAACGTCGACAGCAGCATTGCCGTTACCGCGGGACCAACGCCGCGCAAGGTCAACAGAAAACTTTGTCGCAACAGTTCAGTGACCAGGCTGATGGCATTGTTGGAATCCAATGCATGGCCAACGGGCAACGTCATGAATGTATCCAAGGTCGTAGTAACAAGAAGCTCTGGTCCATTGATCAAGGCAAATGCGGCGGCGGACAGGATGCCAAAAAATCGACCCACGGGTGCGCCGCCACCAGTAGCATCCATCGCGTCTCCCAGTGGAATCGCCGCCATCTGGGAAATGACGGTTCCTGCCATCTGGACCGCGGAGTAAATCAACATCACTCCTAACCCCAAACTGATTCCTACGGTAACTTCGGAAAAGCAACTTCGTACCCAATCGTCGGTACCGGTTGGCGCCGCAGCGTGACTTTGAATCAGCGGAAAGGTCATCGCTGTCAACAATGCACCCAATAGCAATCGAAACCTGACAGGAACCGCTCGGCTTCCCAACAGCGGAGCAGTCATCAGCATGCTGGTGATCCGCACCAGCACCAGTGTCGCAACGGCAATCTGATCGAGGGGTTCCACTGGGCTCCAGTCCGTTAGCCTTCCGAATCTTCTCGTGCGGCTGGCGCTTGATACCGGTAGTGAGGCAACATGAATGGCGACTTCCAGTTATCAGGAACCAACGATTGGTCGTCCTGATCCCCGGACTCTTGCTCCATCGATTCCGTTTCAGGATCGAGATTCTCGGGTTGGGGAATCGCGACGGCAGCGGGCCTGGCCCACGAAGGCTCCGTTCGTGGTTGTGGGAGGTCTTGGTTGGTGCGGTCGGCGATGCGAACTGACGGGGACGAACTGACTTCCAGCCTTGCAATCGACTCTGATGAATCGGAGGCAACTTGCGAAGACATTGGCATCAACATCGGCGTACCGAATGCGGTCCTGGAAAAATCCATCAATTGGCTTGCGAACCAGGGCAAACAAGCCGCGATGGTCACCAGCAGCAACAGAATCTTGGGAACAAATGAAATCGCTTGATCATGCAATTGAGTCATGGCTTGCAAGACGCTGATCAACAGCCCCAGGATCAGGGTGGCCAACAGAATTGGCCCGCCAATCATCAGGCAAGTTCGAATGGCCTCGCGGCCGAAATCGATGGCAGGTTGTGGGTCCATGAGAGCGATCTGTATATCAGGAAAATGGAGCGAAACTTTGCAACAACATGCCGATCACCAGGTTCCAGCCATCGACCATCACAAACAAAATCAACTTCAGCGGGAAACTGACCATCGTCGGCGGTAGCATCATCATTCCGGTCGACACGGTTACCGACGACACCACCAGGTCGAGCACCAGGAAGGGCAGAAAGATCTGAAAGCCGAGCAGAAAGGCTACCTTCAACTCACTTACCAGAAATGCCGGCAGCAGCACATTGATCGGCACATCATCAATCGTCGACGGCAGCGTACCGGCATCGGGCAAGTAGCGGTAAAACTGGGCCACCGATTCCGTATTCCCGGAAGCTTCAATCTGTTGGGCCATGAATCGCTTGATCGGCACCACACCCCGTTGCCAGGCTTCTTCCCAATTCATTTCACTTTCAGAGCTGGTATAGGGATCGATGGCCTCGGTTTTGACTTCATTCCAGACAGGAGCCATCACCAACATCGTCAAAAACAACGACAACGCGGTCAGCACTTGCATCGGGGGCAATTGCTGGGCACCAAACGCCTGCTTGAGCAAAGTCAGAACCACGATCACGCGAACATAGCACGTCGTCATCAAGACAATGGCAGGCGCCAACGACAGCACCGCCAACAACAAGGCAACCTTGATCGACGACCCGATCCCGTCTCGTGAGGTCAATCCCTCGGCCTGATCGGACAACAACTCGGACAATTGATCGAGGTCTTCGAGCGGGCCCGAGGGCTTGTCGCCAGGACGCAGCGATGTTTGAGTCGACTCCGCTGGTGCGTGCTCTGGAGGCAAGAGTGCCAACCCCAACTGCTCGCGGACATCGTTCGATAACGGTGAATCCGAATCAAGGCTTGCCTGCTGGTTGGTGCCAGGCGTCAGTGGCGATTCCCAGGTATTGTTTTGTGCGTTAGCCGAAGCCAGGCACAATGCCGTGAACACCATCGGCAGCCAGAGGAACTGCACGTTCCGCTCCCAGCCGCTTCGGAAACCGGCGCGGCAACGATTGTCAGCTTGATTTGAATTCATCATACGAGGTCTCCGGATCAAGCTTCGAACGTTGCAGCGTTGCCACTGCTGGGACCGTTGAGTGATTGCAGAATCGCAGCGAGGTGACTGGCTGTTCCGGCATTGGATACAGCTGCGTTTGACTGCGTCGGTGCCGCGGCCTGTTGAATCGTTGCCCTGGTGTGGTTTCGCTGTTGTCTTAGCTGGGCCAGAGTGGCAGCTGCCTCACGCAGCGACTCCAGGCGATCGCGTTTAACTCGTTGACGGCCGGGACATAAACTGGCGAGGTACTCGACTTCCGCCGGATCGTTGATTTCTCCGATCGGATGTGTCCCTTCGGGGCCATTAATCAACAGCAACAACTTGCTTCCCAATCGAATGATCTGCAAATTCTTGCGGGGTTCCAGCGGTACGGTACCCAGTACTTCCAGCACTTCTCGGGGCACCTGGCGGCCTCCGCTTGGGCTGACCATGCGAACGATCCAGACCAGCGTAAAATAGCCTCCCAACACCAGGGCCAAACTGCCCAGCATGCGGCCTACGTCTGCGCCGCCAAAGATTGAATTCAATTTTTCGGACCAGCCACCCTGCGCCCATTGCTGTTGAGCGGATTGCTTGACATTGCCCCACATGGACGCGACCGATTGCAGCAGGTCGTCGGGCGATGGCTCGTCGAGGTCGTCCGTCAGAGCTTGGCCTGAATTTTGGTCTGATGATTGCCAATCGGTGTGGGGGTCGACAGCGACGGCTGGCGTTCGAGCCTCGACCGGTTGAACTTGCGGATCAAAGTGTAAGGGGCGTTCGGGAAAGCCAGCACCGAATTCGGCTTGCTGGATCGAAAACGGAGGCTCGTCCGTTGGCTGGGAGAACCGATTGTCCCTGGGGGCCGTGCCGGTTTGCGCGCAGCTCCAATCCGCCGGAGCGATGACCAACAAGCAGCCCACGGCCAGGCAACGAAAACAAGGTCCGGCGATGACGCTCAACAGAAAAACAACAAATTGATTCATCTCGAACGCCTTCCTTGACGATACTGACGATGATCAGGTCGATAACGAATTCGGTTGGATTGCCTGCGGCAATTTCCCAGACCTCCCCTCGCGCTTCCTGCGCGAGCAG
>CAZJEK010000030.1:0-25556 GCA_964545005.1 uncultured Pirellulaceae bacterium | reverse complement strand
ACGCTACTTGTCCTCAATCTCCGGATATCAAACAAGGGCAAACCCAGCTAGCATCGAGCATCTGCGTTGCTAGCATGAATTCAATCCCGCCTACCGTTCGACGGTCTGCGAAGCCTGTCGCTGAAACGCATCTTCGTAGCATGGCCGATCCGGCCGTCTTCGCAACGGAATACTGATGATGGGACATAACTTGGCTGAATGGCCGCAACTGGCTACCCGGCTTGCAGAGTCGATTGCCCCAATGCTGGCGACCCCATTTTTTACTTGAAACGCTGCACTTGCTAATCAGGCTCGGCACCTGAAACAGCATATCGAAAGAAGTGAATCAGACCCGCGAATCGATATCTGGGGTCAACGTATTTCTCGATGACGTAGAACGCGAAATAGTACGCTCGACAAAAAGCCCAAATGGCAATGGTCAGAAGTATCCCCGTTTTCAGCTCTGGCGAGTGAAGCAGCAACAGCGTGCAGGCGACGATTCCGAGAATAGCAAACAAGATGCCTTTCAACCAAATCCAATTCGGTTCAGTCAAGTTTCTCATTCAGACCTCAGCTTGAAACGCCTCATAAGTGCCCGGAAGACTCCATATTGCGCGACTGGCTTGAGATTGCCTCGGTCCAGGTCATTGCGCAAGAGACAGGAGAGCTTGTGGGACTGTAAAAAAAAAGCCCCGGTACGAGACCGGGGCTTCCTTGGATTCAACTAAAGATGTTGGTTAACCTTCTGCATCAATCATCTGCTCTTGGGTTTGACCACCATCTCCTTCTTTGCCTCCACCACCTGCGTCCATGGATGCAGGGGACACTGGCTCGGCCGATACGTTATCTGTGTTAGGTGCGGTGACTTCGTCATTTCCGCAGCCTGGCAGACAACAAAGACCAAAAAGGGCCGACGCCAAAATTAAACGTTTCATCTTTACTCACATTAAAAAACTTAAAGGAATTACTCGAACGATTGCGGAGAACCGTCGGCTTTGCCCGACATAACCCGCATCACAGCACGCGTTTGTGTTTTCGCAACACTGCGAACTGATCCGTCTGCCAAACCAAATGAGGCAGTTCCTGGGTGAGCACCACCGTAGATGAACAACTGAGCAGGAGCCCAGTTATCGGTTGGCCAGAAACGAGTACCCATGTAGTGAGTACCGATCCAGGCACGACCGACTGATTCACCTGGCCATGGCCACCCGTTACCACCAGTTGGCGATTGCCCAGGTGCATACAAGGTTGGGCTGAGTACTTCACCGATCATGACGGTGTTACTCGAGCCGTCAGTCATGGCACCGAAGGTGGTTTTCGAACGGTTCAAGAACACACCTTCCGACTCAGGAGCTGTATTGTGGTACTGAGAGTTGTCACCCAGGTAACCAGCAACACCAACGTAGTTGGTCAAGCCGTAGCTATCGCCCAACAGGTTACTGCTCCAGTCACCCCAACCGCCCAAAGAAACGGTAATGAAACCTGGGCTTGGAACGTAAGTTCGGGTTACGTCCGCAGTCTTCAGTGTCTCCTGATTTTCATCCGAAGGGCAACGGAAGGTGGGAACGTTGTACAGACCAGCAACGCGAGCACAGTTCGGATACTGGCTTAGGTTGTGGTTGATCCAACCTTGGGTATCACCTTGGTTAGGTGACAGGTTCATGTTGACCAGGTCAGCCAAGTTATCTTGCTCGATAAATGGCAGGATGTGAGCCAACAGACCCAGACGCTGGTTTGAAGGGTTGCTTCCATCAGGCAGCAATGGCAACGCTGGCTGACCAGGGTTGGGAGCCAACATTCCCCCTGGTGGGAAACGCATGTAAGTGCTTTCGTAGTTGTGACACGCCAACGAAATCTGTCGCGTGTTGTTCATGCACTGCGTTCGCCGTGCCGCTTCGCGTACCGCTTGTACCGCCGGCAGAAGCATGCCGATCAGGATACCGATGATCGCGATCACGACCAACAGTTCCACAAGCGTAAAACCCTTTTTGGATTTCTGCATAGTATTACTCCAGAACAAGGAAAAAAATAAAAAACGACCAACGCCCATTTGTAAGCGCTGTTACAGGGTAGATGTTAAGTATCCATGAATCCAAATTGTAAACAATAGAATCATCGATTATCTAACAAAAAAAAGCCAGTATCAAGTTTTTCACTCTCACTTTCCTCACGAACCCCCTCTACCGAGGGAGCCCCTTTCGCCTGCAGTTCCCCCTAAAAACGGTTAAAGACTACGCAAAAAGTCGAAAAAACTGACAAATAGGGCACCTACGGGGTCACAAACAACCAACAAAAAAAGCCCCGGCATTTTTTCGCCGAGGCTTTCAAGTACCCAACAAAATGTGTTGGCTGGCTAACCTTCCGCATCAATCGTTTGCGATTGGGTTTGACCACCATCTCCTTCTTTGCCTTCGCCACCTGCGTTGATCGACGCGGGGGCAACCGGCTCTGCCGAGACGTTATCTGTGTTAGGCGCGGTAACTTCGTCGTTGGTACAGCCCGCAAGACAACACAGGCCCAACAAAGCCGACGCCAAAATTAAACGTTTCATCTTTACTCACATTGAAAACTTAAAGGAATTACTCAAACGATTGCGGAGAACCGTCGGCTTTGCCGGACATCACTCGCATCACAGCACGCGTTTGTGTTTTCGCAACACTGCGAACTGATCCGTCTGCCAAACCAAATGAGGCAGTTCCTGGGTGAGCACCACCGTAGATGAACAACTGAGCAGGAGCCCAGTTATCGGTTGGCCAGAAACGAGTACCCATGTAGTGAGTACCGATCCAGGCACGACCGACTGATTCACCTGGCCATGGCCACCCGTTACCACCAGTTGGCGATTGCCCAGGTGCATACAAGGTTGGGCTGAGTACTTCACCGATCATGACGGTGTTACTCGAGCCGTCAGTCATGGCACCGAAGGTGGTTTTCGAACGGTTCAAGAACACACCTTCCGACTCAGGAGCTGTATTGTGGTACTGAGAGTTGTCACCCAGGTAACCAGCAACACCAACGTAGTTGGTCAAGCCGTAGCTATCGCCCAACAGGTTACTGCTCCAGTCACCCCAACCGCCCAAAGAAACGGTAATGAAACCTGGGCTTGGAACGTAAGTTCGGGTTACGTCCGCAGTCTTCAGTGTCTCCTGATTTTCATCCGAAGGGCAACGGAAGGTGGGAACGTTGTACAGACCAGCAACGCGAGCACAGTTCGGATACTGGCTTAGGTTGTGGTTGATCCAACCTTGGGTATCACCTTGGTTAGGTGACAGGTTCATGTTGACCAGGTCAGCCAAGTTATCTTGCTCGATAAATGGCAGGATGTGAGCCAACAGACCCAGACGCTGGTTTGAAGGGTTGCTTCCATCAGGCAGCAATGGCAACGCTGGCTGACCAGGGTTGGGAGCCAACATTCCCCCTGGTGGGAAACGCATGTATGTGCTTTCGTAGTTGTGGCACGCCAACGAAATCTGCCGCGTGTTGTTCATGCACTGCGTTCGCCGCGCCGCTTCACGTACCGCTTGTACCGCCGGCAGCAGCATGCCGATCAGGATACCGATGATCGCGATCACGACCAACAGCTCCACAAGCGTAAAACCCTTTTTGCTTTGTGTCATAGTGTTTACTCCAGACAGAAAATAAATCAAAAATTACAGACAGCAACGAATTGTATTCGCCTGCTTAATGCATTCCATGAAGCCTAATACACACCAACAAAAAGGACTGAAATTCCCGCCTGGAATGCTATCAAACCCAGTGTGCATTCGGTCACCTTGCGAATGTCAAACGCAACACCAACGCTGGTGTACAAATCGTCAGAACGCTTCGCTTGACAGACGTGGAAGCAAAACCGAATCTGGATTGCAAACAACCTCACACTGGATGTGTCAACGAACGCACCGATAGCGCGATGAAACGTGAGGCAAGATGCAAACCGAAAATCAAGAAAGCGCGCAGCCGCTTACTGGACAGATTGGTTTTTACGATTTTGCGGCTGCGTTAAGCGGCATCGCGAATCCAGGATTCAATCACTCGCGCCGCAGCGTCAGGATCTTCTTCGATCAACCGACTGAGCCGAGCCTCTGAACGATCCTCGGTAGCCAGATCGTCTTCCACAGCAGACTCGGCGGCAGGATCAATCGACAGCACGTCGCGGTCCTGGTTTTCCTGAATCGAACCGACCACGGGACCGGCCGAGGGCGTGCGAGTCACCACCATCACCAAGGTCAATCCGATTACCAATACGGCCGCCGAAGGCCAGTACTCTTGCGCCGCAGTGATTACGCGATCCCAACCCGGACGTGTACTGGATGCAAGCTTGGGAGCAGCGATCATGTTGACCGCAATCTGATGTACCGAATCGTCACTTGGCGGCAACAGGGATCGAATTCTCGCAGTGATCCGGGTTTTCAGCAACTCGAAACCGGCACGCTGCTGATTCGCCTGCGGAGCCCCTGAGGCAGTATCGCCCTGAGCTTCGTTCATGCGACTGACGAGCGCTTCGGGAACATCGATCAATACTCGAATCTGCTTTTCAAATTCAGTTGATGCCACCGACTGCTGATCGCTGACTTGTTGAACCAGGTTGGCTGCCGGCGGATTTCCGGTTTGGCTTGGCTCGAGCTCGATCGAGATCATGCCATTGGCACCCGGGGCTGGCAACTGCGGCGGAGCGGTTGGACGCATTACTGGTTGGGCCGAATCGGCTGACACACAGTTTTCTTTCAGGTCCACTTGAACCTGAACATCAATCCCGGGCAGATCGGCAAGTGCTTCACGAATTCGGCTTTCGAAGTATCGCTGTTGGTTAAATGCAATTCGTTGGATCTTGATCTGATGCTGCGTATCGGGATCGACGATTTGGGGTTGAGCCGAACCACTATCCAGGTCAATAACAACGATGTTGTCAGGATCCAACCCAGCAATCGCGCCGCTTACCATCTGCCGGACGGTTTCAAAGTTTCGATGCGTCAACGAGTAATGCTCTCTGGCGCGCAACGAGATGACTGCCGTCCGGCTGGTCTGCCGGAATGCCGTGTTCGCGACCGATTCGTCCATCTCAAACAGGACGTCCTGAACGAACGGTAGCTGCATCACCATGTTGCGGACCTGCTGCTTCTTCCGCAACAGCTGAACATCACGCTGTTGCGCCATCGACATGAAAGGACTGACGGAAATCTCCTCTGGCTCCAGTTCGTTGGAACTGGCGGGCAACGCACGATGGTCGATTGCAACCTGCACGTATTCTGCTTGCTGACCAACGGGGACGAGAATGGAATTGTTTTCAATTTGAAAACTGTTCAGACCTTGTTGCGTGAATACCAGTTGCATCCGCTGCAGGTCCTCGCTTTGCAGTTGCTGGCCGGCGAACAATTCGCACATTGTCGGGTGCTGCTTGACTTGCAAGATCACCAACAAGCCCAGAGCAAACAGAGCAACGATAAAACCCCGTGCTCGGGGTTCGGTAGTCCACCGCGACAAGGTGTCGGTCAGCGAGCGTTTCTGATCCATGATTCAGCTCTAACGAAAACCGGAGAGATATTTCCGTGTAGCTTGTAGCCGAAATCACGAACCGCTGTCAATGTTGACTCTGGCGTGACAAGCAACAAGTCTTCCAGTGGTCTGTCACTTGCTGCCCAACCCTAAGAATAATTCCAGATAACCATCAGGTCGGTTAGAGGATCGCCGATTGAATCTGTTCCATCACCCACCGATCAATCGCCTGTGGAGCCAATTCTCGAAGATGTGCGGCTGAAGGGTATTCTCGCGCAGTGAGGTTTAAAAAACCGGCCGCGTACAGAGCCTGGAAATTGCGACACATCTGCAGGCAGGTACCCGGGTCGCCGGAATCCACCGAGTGGCTCCAGAACACCGGCATCGTTCGACACCGATTCCAGTCGGCCATCGTCGACCGGCCATCGGGTAACCCACCGTTCAACGATGCGATTCCCGCGTACCGGTCCGGATGTTGTAAACCAGCGCGAAACGCCATCGTCCCTCCGCTTTCAAGTCCGGCCAGAAATATCCGGTTGGTGTTGATTTTAAAACGAGACCGAGCCATTTCCACAGCATTCGACACCGATTCCAACGCGGCGTTGATGGCATCGTAATCCTGTTCCCAATAATAGCCACACTCGAAGTTGCCGACCGGAGCCTGAGGAGCCACCCCCACGTAATTCCGCATGCTGATTTGCTGCATCACCGAATGCAATTCACCGGACGATTGGCCGTCCGAGTGCAACCAGACAATCAAGGGGTAGGCATAGTTTTTCTCGTAATGCAACGGGACAAACAGGGACGTTTCATGAGTTGGCCGTAGCGCCTGCTTTTTGTCCAGTGCGAATAACGACGCAATCGGTTGTGACGTCGAATCTGCAGGAGAGATGCCCCGGTTTGACGATACCAGTGGACTGATTTTGATTCGATTCATGGGGGCGTGGCACCTGCAAAAGGAAGTGTGGTGTTGCGAGGCGGTTGTAAATGACCTGCGATTGCGAGTCAACGTCACAATCGTATCGCAATGCCCGCGACAAAGAAAATGTAACCCTGGAAAACGTATTGCTCGTTGCTAGCAGGAGCAACGCGAGCAGCCTACACCTGAATAGCGAACGCATAAAAATAGCCGCCTCCTGTCACCGGGAAGCGGCTTGTTTGAAACCGATTGGTTCGCGTTTCGAACTGTAAGTTCAAACGGCCCGAACCTTTGTTTGGAAGTTGCAACAAGATTTGCCAGGCAATGGAAACCCGACGCGTGAGCGAAGGCTAACCGATGCGTGTTTTTCCCTCGCTTACGTGTCGGGTTTCCAAAAAAGTGCAACTTCTAAACGCGTGAGCGAGGGCTCCCGAAGTGTCACCCGACGCGTGGTTTCCAACGGGGTGCAACTTCTAAACCCTTGAGTCGGGCTTTTGGCTAAGAACCAACTGCTACAGCAAGTCTTTGACTTCGTCGCGCTCGTCTTTTAACTCCTGCATCGTATCGTCCATTCGCTGACGGCTGAAGTCATCGATGTCCAAACCTTGAACAATCTGGTAGTCGCCGTTGGAGCAGGTGCAAGGGAACGAGTAAATCAAACCTTCTTCAATGCCATAGCTTCCGTCGCTGGGCACTGCCATCGACACCCAATCCCCGTCGGCTGAACCCAACGCCCAGTCGTGCATGTGATCAATGGCAGCATTGGCGGCCGAAGCGGCACTGGATGCGCCGCGGGCTTCGATGATCGCAGCGCCACGCTTTTGAACCGTGGGGATAAAGGTTTCTTTGTACCAGGAGTCGTCCACCAATTCCGTTGCTGGCTTGCCATCGATCAGCGCGTCGCTGATGTCAGGATACTGGGTGGACGAATGATTGCCCCAAATCGTCATCTTCCGGATTTGGTGCGACGGTGTGCCGGTCTTGCCAGCCAACTGGCTGATGGCTCGATTGTGGTCCAGTCGCGTCATCGCGTGAATATTACCCGCTTTGACGTTGGGAGCATTGGCGGTCGTAATCAAGGCATTGGTATTGGCCGGGTTACCGACGACCAGCACTTTGATTTCCGGGTTGGCATGATCATTGATCGCTTTGCCCTGCACCGAGAAAATCCTGGAGTTAGCTTCCAGCAAATCCTTGCGTTCCATGCCTTGCTTCCGCGGCATCGCACCTACCAACAGCGCATAGTCGGAATCCTTGAATCCAACATTGGGGTCATCGGTCGCCACGATACCGGCCAACAGTGGAAATGCACAATCGTCCAGTTCCATCACCACGCCTTGCAGAGCATTCATGGCCGGTGGGATTTCCAGCAATTGCAAAATCACGGGCTGATCGGGACCGAGCATGTTGCCGGCAGCAATTCGAAATAGTAGGCCATAGCTGATTTGGCCAGCGGCTCCGGTGACCGTCACGCGTACCGGGGATTTCATGGAATATTCCTTTTCGTTGAACAACCTTGAACGGTTTAATCGTAATCTGAAAATAAGTGGCTCATACTGTCCCGCGGACGCAAGTTTGAGGTTTCAGAAAGTCGTCTTCGCTACGCGAGAGTTTTTTCATTCACCGGATTCGCAATTTCAGGGATCGACCACCAGAGAGCATCTCGTCAATCTTGTTTGTCCTGAACATTCTGTCAAACTTCCAGTTGAATCTTGCGCACACTGTCCATTTTGAGCAAGGGGCCGAAAAAAGGACAGGATGGACAGGATGGACAGGATTAACATGATCAACACGATGCGTTTTGCTGAAAACAAATCTATCGACCATTCAACGACGCGGCATTTTGCTTTGGTCCGGGGCTAGCGCTCAACCGGCTGGAGAAAACGTCAGCGTCTCGGCGAGCGTTTGCGAACCACCCGGTTTCGCTCAGCCATCGGCGACGATCGGGAAACGTCTAGCAGATTGGTTACGGCAGGTAAAAACCAGCCTGAAAGTATCCCGTAGGCGAGCGATTGTTTCAAGCGGGGATCGTCAGCCGGCTGGAACCCTTCAGCCTGATTCAACCGCCAACTGGCTCAATCCAGGCCGTCGGTATCAATGCGATCCGGCAATTCTTCCAGCAGCGTCTGGGTGTGAGTCTTTTCGCGGCGGTCGACGACTCTCAGATACACCATCAACAATCCGATCACCCCGATGACGGACAACACAAAAACCAGCACGTACCGGTTCAGGGCCGCGGTCGAAGGCTTGAGGACGACTGGCGCATTGGACATGATCAACGGGCTGTTGGTGCCCGCGATCCCGGTCTGGTCTGAAAATTCTGACTCAAATCGCCAAGTCCGGTAGAACACGCCATCAATGGACAACTGTTTCCCAGCCATCGTCTCAGGAGTCTCCCCAGCAGGCAACTCGGTACAACAGACGATCACGGGATACCGATCGAACGTCACGGAATTGCCTTTCTCTGTATATTTGACCTTGCCCACATCGGGGAACAACGCCAACTGGTAGTACTGTTTGACTCCCAATCGAGATTGAATCTCGGGATAGGGCACCTTGGTCAACGTACATTCCCGGCAAGGTGCGGAAAATTGAACAATGGCGCCCAAGTGATCTCTAGGTTTCTGGATCACGTCCGGCAACGCAGTCCTGGGGACCGGCAGCCGGGCAATTCCACCGTCAGCGGCAGCCCGTTGGACAGCCGCAATCAACTGGAAGAACGCTTCTGAATCGGCCTCCGTCAGCCCCCGCGCGTTTTGCGATTCGACAATGTCAAACAGCCCTACATCAAATCCTAGTTGAGCCAAAGCGACGTGCGATCTGGGTGCGTTCCGATCCTGTTCGGGATACCACTGAATTGAATCGCAAATAAACGCCAGGCTCGCTTCGGGATACGCAAACCCGTCCTCCGCCACTTTCGAGAGATCACGTTTGGTGGTGCAATACAACAATCCGGCAAACCTGATTGGCTCGTTCAACCCTTCGCCCAAAGGAAGCTCCTTGGGAGCATTGCGACTGATGATCGTTAGCCACCGGGTCTGCCCTTGCTGATCAACCACAGTGGCATGGCCCAGGTAAACACTCTTGATTTCCGCTTCGCTGGGGACAGCTGGAATTGGCAAGCGCTCCAGACGTTTCAATGTGGCACTTCGTTCGACCAACCAAAACCGATAATCGATCGTGTCGGTCCATAATTGCTCCCAACTCAACTCCTCGGCGTACTGGCTAAATCTAAAACGCGTCGCCGGGGAGGACTTTTTCAACCGATACAGCAGTCGCTCGACAATTTCGGCAGTCGGATCCAACTCCAGCCCGTCTTTAAACTCGAACGCTTCACTGGCCGACAATCCAGCCAGCTCCCGGGGTTGAGTATCACGCACTTGACCACACAACACCTGGGAACAACCGATGCAGGCCAGCAGGCACCATGCTCTAATCCAGTTCAATCTCATTCTTTTTCTTCCAACTCGCGGATGCGTTCAATGTCGGTTTGAATGCCGGGATCGCCCTTGAGACCATTCAACGATTTGTGAATGGATTGCTGACTTTTCCTGCCCGGCTGATACCGTTTGTAATGGTTTCCCCGAAATAGCCACCAGCCAATCAACAGGCCCAATAAGGAAACTGTCACCGACAAACCGATCAACAGATTCGAACTCGGCCTCCAACCTCGCCCCGTTCCAGCTTGTTAGGAAACATCCAGCACCCTGACCGTTTTGGCCAGCAAAACAGGTGCGTATTCAACACTCGAGTCCTTGGCGACGTAGCTGCGAACTTTGAAGAATACGCCGTCCAGCTTGATGGAGTGGTTGACGGTGGAAAAAGATTCTTCGGCGGGCGAAAAACCATCAGGCAAGGACTGCACAAACGCGCAATAGGGCCCCGCCTTGGTTTCCCGAGGGCGAATCCATAACTCGTAATAACCGTCCATCCCCAGTTGACTATCTTCCCCCAACGCGACCCAGCGGACAGCCCGCGCCCAACCTTCAACCTCGACCAATTGGCCACGATAGGAGGCCGGCTGACTCATCAGTTGCAACCGTTGGACCGTCACTGGATCGGCTGTCGTTTCTAATCGCTCCCACAACCGAATCCAGGCCGGTGAATCACCGGCCCAACCAAACGCAGTCCGATCGACGACCTGGTTGAGCGCCAACTTGTCGAGAACCACCTGCAACTGGATCACCGCCTGTTGCTGGCTGAGTGTGATGTCAGTGCCGTTCAAGCGGGCCTCCAGCGCGGGCAAAATCTTTTCCTTCCAAATCTGCTCGCATTCGTAGTACTGGTCGGCGAATCCGGATTTGTCCGGCGAAGCATCCGGCATCAATGTCATCTCATCCAACAGAAACTGATGGAAACTACTGCGCGCTGCTGCCAGTCGTGCCAGCAATTCCTGGTAGTCAGATTCAGAGTCATTCCGGTTACTGTTCGTTTCCCCCCTACTCAGATGGCCGATCGCATCCAGCAAGACACGGCGGTTTGGCGATTCCAGATCGCCGTAAAACTCTTTCCAGAATCGAACTGCTGCCGCCGGATATTCGATTTCGTCGATGGCGTACGTCGCCACGTCGCTGCCGGAGGCGGATGATTGATTGAGAATCGTAATGGATCCCAACCCGCGATTCAGGCTGCTGGCGGATCTGGTTTTAAACTCCGATGGCGTACTGGAAGAACCATCGCTCACAACGCGTTGCTCCGTATCGTCTTCGACGACGATGGTGTTAGGGTCTTCAAAGCCCATCCATCGCCAGTTCTCAGGTTTACCGGCTTCCCGCATCGCAAAAACGACAACCAGCAACATCGCAAACAGCACGTACAACTTGGCACGAATCGAACGTTGCGAAAAGGAACGTGGCTGAAGGATCGATTTTTCTATCGGAGGCGCAACCCGCGACTTGGGCAGGCGGAGGGGACGATCTTCCTCATCGTTGTCATCCGGATGAAATTGCAGCGGCATTGGTACGTCAAGCAAGAAAACGAGCGGACTCTTCATTCTAACGGCCGAGTTCGAATAGACATATGACCTCGATTGGCAACCGTTGCCCCCTTTCCTGGAATCCAGCGACTGCTCAAACTCAACCGGGCGATGTTGACCCTGGCCATCTCCGCACAATATCTGTTGAATCGCCAACGAATTCGCGTTTGAATCTTCAGCAAGGCACCGTCGACCGTCAGGAATGCGGCGATTGCCTTGGTATCGCTGGCCGTTAGAATGAGCAAGCCTCGCCAGGGCCGGGCGGGCCGGGCACGGTCCACTTCCGACTGATATAATCAAGTTGACTTGACGTCATCGAACTTCGACGACTTCAATGTGGAAAATTGTGGGCATAAAAACACTCACTCAACGAGGAATCAATGCGAGGCGTGTTCAAGTTTGCTGGTTTTTTACTGGTCAGTTTGTTGTTGGTGGCAAGAGGCCAGGCTGACGAACCGGCCCAGGAATTTCTCGATGCCCTGCGCGACAATGGCTATTACGACGTGGCCCTTGATTATCTGGACAGCGTGAAGGACAGCGATCTGGTCTCCCCCGAGTTTCGCAACGCCCTGCCCTTCGAACGGGCTCGGACATTGATCTTGAGTGTCGCCGGATTGCGCGATCCGAAAATGGCGGATCAGCGGCTGAACGAAGCACAGCAGCTGTTAAACCAATATGCCACCTCCAGCACGTCACTGGAGACCCGTGCCCGCACCCGGCAATACAGTGGACAATTGCTGTCGCAACGAGCGGAAATCTATGTGCGGCAATCCGAATCCGATCGCCTGACCGTCGGTGAACGCGAACAGCTTTATGATCAAGCCCGCGAAATGCTCGAAGGTGCTCGCAGCAATTTGAATGAAGCCAAAGACCTGTTGACTCGGCTGTTGTCCCCTGACAGTGCCGATGCGATCAAGATTGATCCCGACGACCCCTCGACGCTTGAAAAACGGCGAGCTCTGCAACAGGATTACACTCAAGTCACGGTCCAGCTGCCTAACGTCGTTGAAAAACTGGCCGACACGTTTTCCAAGAATCCGCAACGGCAACAGGAGCTCTGGAACGAAGCGATCGAAGGTTACCTCAAGGTCTGGGATAAATACAAACGCTATCCGGCAGGCATCCAGGCGTGTATCTTTGCGGGCCGCTGCTTCCAAAAACTGGGCCAACACTCTCGAGCATTGGAACACTTTTCCGACATCTTCAGCATGGCTGGCGGAGGAGCATCCAAACAGTACACCAAGCAGGCTTTTGTGCTGGCGACCGACAGCTGGCAAGCTGCTGATCCCTACCCGCACAACCAGGTGATCTTTACCCTCGATCCAATCGTCCGTGGTTTAAGCCGGACCGAAGCTCGCGATCCTGGTTGGTTGAGAGTCCAATTGGAATTAGCACTGGCCAAAAGTGCCAAAGCCCAGGAAATCAAAGACGCCGGTGGTCCGACGGCGAACTCGGATGCCAGAACCATGCAGCGGGCCGCGGCGAAAGTCTTACGCAATGTCGCTCGCGTTCCCAGCCCCTATCGCGATCAGGCCCGCGAACTGCTGGTCAAGTGGGATATCCCGATGGCGGAACTGGAAGAGAACAGTGCCGCGCCCACCAACTTCGGAGACGCATTGCAATTGGGACGGGACCAGATCGCGGAACTGGAATCAATCGCCGCCGAATACGACCAACTAAGATCCAATTCGACAGGCCAATCAGAGCAGGAGCGTGCCGCGGAATTGGCCGAGATCAAGACCGATTTGGAGGAACAAGCCGATCGCGCCATCCAAACACTTGACTTGGCCATCACCCTGGCCGCCGATGACACTTCACGCGGCGATATCAATACCGCTCGCTACTTGCAAAGCTACGCTTACTTTGCATCCGGTCGATTTCTGGAAACAGCCATCATTGGTGAACATCTCCTTGAGTTTTATCCGCGGGAAGATGGGGCTCAACCGGCCAGCGGCCTTGTCGTCAAAAGTTACTCTCAGTTAAGGGACCGGGCTGGTTCGGCCGATCACGCCTACGAAGATCAGAAACTGACCGAGATTTGCAATCGCATTCTTGATCGCTGGCCTGGCTCCAACGAAGCCGGCCTGGCCGCAGCTACCATGACCCGGTTGTCACTGCTGGAAGGAAACCTCGAACAGGGACGGGCTTATTTTGAGCAAGTCCCTGCTGAAGATCCCAGCCGCGGATCACTGGCTATCGTGCTGGGACGTTCGCTGTGGACACAATATCAAAAAGCGATCCAGGCAGACCCTGGTACGGCCGACCAACCCGCGCTCGAACAACAACTGTCCGAAGCCTGCCAATTGATGGCTTCCGGAATCAACGCGTTGCCGCCAGAACAAATCACTGGCGACACCATGGTTGGCATGCTGTTGCTGGTGAACGCTTACCTGGCTCGCGACGACGTTGATGCCGCCGTCAAACTGCTGGACAAAAGCAATGGCCCCCTGGATCTGGTCAAGCAAAAATCAGCCGCCGTTTTCGAGAATCCCAACGCTGAACTGCTGGTCCGCGAAACGTACAAGACGGCAATTAAAACGTTCTTGGCCGCGATGCAGAACGACGTCCAAAACCAGCCCCAATGGGTCGACCGGGTCAATGGAATTTTGGCCGCCATGAAACAACAAGCCCAAGTCAGCAACGATCCGGCAGACCAATCGCGACTGGCGGCTGTCTATCAGTTGATCGCGGCCGAAATGAAAAACGGCTTCGATGCCCTGAAAAATGCTGACCAGAAATCTTCTTATGCCAAGTTGCTCTCCAAGTTTCTCGGCTCCATCGAAGAATCATCCGACGATGGCAAAACCGTCCTCTGGGCGGGAGCCACCTTGATGAGTTTGGCGGCGGACTTGAGAGAATCAGGGCTGCCGCAACAATCAGGCGAATTATTTACTCAAGCCACTTCGGCCTTCAATCGGGCTGAAACACTGGGATTCACAGGGGAAAGCAATGAGGAAGCTCTCCGTCTGGAATTGCGTCGTCAACGCGCACTCGCCCTGCGGGGTTCCGGCCAATACCAAAAAGCAGTCGATGAATTTGTCGACATCCTCAAGTCTGGTCGGTCACTGCTGCCCTACCAGATTGACGCCGCCGAAACGTTGCAGGAATGGGGAATCAAGCAGGGCTTGAGCGACCCGCTGGCAGAAGCCACCGGCGGAAAAGGCGACATGACTGATCCGCGTACCAATCGCCCCACGAAAGCCATCTGGGGCTGGAAAAAACTGGTTCTGGCGACGCGCAGCAATGAACAGTTCCGCGACACCTATTACCTTGCGTTGTACCGTTTAATCGAAGGCCGATTTGAGTACGGCAAGATCAAGCAAAGCCGGAACACGATCGAATCCGCATTGCGAGAATTGAAGAAAGAACAAGCTCGTGACGAGACGTTTCACGGCCTGGAAAAATGGAAACGCAAATATGGCGAGCTCCAGTTGCGGATTGAGTCCGAATTGTAAAATCTCATCTGCTCGACGACTTCCCAACCTTACTGACGACTTTGAAGACCGAACCGTTTACTGTCATGACCATCCGATTGAAAACCATTTCGCTGCAATTCACTTTCGCTCTACTGGCAACGATCACCTTCGATGCCCTCTCCATCCAGGCGATCGCTCAGGATGTCTCTGTGTACGTGCTCCGCAACGATGGCGGTTCTTCCCGAAAGTCCGGCGCCGTGTCGAGTATCACCCCGGATGGATTGACACTGGACGGTGAACAGATCCCAGCCGAGAAAATTCGCAAGATTGCAATCTCTCGCGAGCCTTCTGAAATCGATCGCGCCCGTGACCAGATGGTCGCAGGTCGCTATGCGGATAGCCTGGAAGAGCTGAACAAGATTGATCCGCCTCCCACCAATCCGTTATTGATCCAGGAAATCGAATTCATCCGCGCTTACAGCACCGCGCAGCAGTGTCTCGGCGAAGGCACAATTGCACCCGTCGAAGCCGGCCGTGTCGTGAAAGCGTTTCTCGATCAGTACGATCAAAGCTTCCACGTTTATCCACTGCTCGAACAGTACGGAAAACTGATCCTCGCTTTCGGCAAACCAGACCTGGCGGCTCAACAGTTTCAAAAGCTGCAACAAGCCCAATGGACTCAATATCGGCTGACGGGCTACTTCATGTACGGTCGCATGATGGAATTGACCGATCAATTGAACGCTGCCCAAACCGCCTATCAAGCGATCCTCCAGGAATCGGGCACGGACGATGCCACTCAGCTTTACCAGTCTCTGGCCAAGGCAGAATTGGCCAAACTGAATGGGCTTACCGGAGATCCCGCTCAAGCGTTGGCCGAGCTGAATGAGATGGTCAAGCAAGGAAATTCGGACAATCAGCTGCTATTCGGCTACCTGAACAATGCCAAGGCGATGGTTCATTTAAAAGCCGGAAACTTGAAAGCCGCCCGCAACAACTTCATGAAAACACAGTTGCTATGCGGGACAGCCAGCCAACCACATGCCGAAGCCATGTACCGGCTGGCCAACCTGTGGCCGCAGCTGGAAGACACCGATCGAGCCAATGAAGCTCGCGAAATCCTTAAAACCCGATATCGCAATTCCTATTGGTCTCAACTTAAGTAAACCACCCTGCCTGCTGGCCTGCCTGATTTGCGAACGTCGATTACAATAGTCATTCACGAACATGGGGTCAGCCCAGCACAACTCACTCCTGGAGATTGGACGATGCAATCAGATTCACGGTCAAGCGGAATTCGCTGGACTCGTCGATGGCTTCCACAACTGTTTATTTTTACCGCCATGTTTGGTCTGGTCTCTTTAGGCTCTGCGGAATTTTGCTCCGAATCAGTCGTCGTGGCTCAGGACAATGCCGGGAATGCAGCTCAAGATAATCCCCCTGCCGCAGCCGGTGACCAACAGGACGACATCGAATCCAAGACCTTGTTGCGATGGTTGTACGACGCACTGGGTGTCGGCTACATCCTGATCTTCCTGACACTGTCCTTCACGCTGGTCGCCCTGGCGATCATGAATTTTCTTTCGGCGCGAAAGGAATCCGTTTGCCCTCAGGAATTGGTCGAAGGCTTCGAAGCCCATCTTGACGAAAAACAGTACCAGGAAGCTTACGAACTGGCCAAAACCGATGAATCCTTCCTGGGCAACGTGTTGTCCGCCGGTCTGGCCAAAGTTTCCAGCAGCTACAACCACGCCATCACCGCCATGCAGGAAGTCGGCGCTGAAGAAAACATGAAGCTGGATCACCGGCTCAGCTACCTCGCTCTGATCGGCACCATCAGCCCCATGATCGGTCTGTTTGGAACCGTGCACGGGATGATTTCCTCGTTTTCGGTAATTGCCACCGGCGGTGGTACACCGGACGCCAACAAACTGGCCGAAGGTATTTCCACCGCGTTGCTGACGACATTGATCGGGCTGGCGATCGCGATTCCCGCGATTGCGATCTACAACATCCTCAAAAACCGAGTCCAACGGCTGGTGCTGGATGTCGGAATTACCAGCGAAAACCTGATGGGTCGATTCGAAAAAGTCGGTCAGAAGAAAGACTGATCCGGGGCAATGAAGTTTAAGAAAGCCAAAAACTCGGAAGTTCTTGAGGGGGACTTGACCCCGATGATCGACATGACGTTTCAGTTGATCGCATTTTTCATGTTACTGATCAACTTTTCCGAAGTCGATCGCGCCGAAGAAATCACGCTGCCCAGTAGCGCGCTGGCGATTCCTCCTGAAGTTCGCCCCGACTATCAGATCATCCTGAATCTGAATCCTGATGGAACGGTCATCTTTGAAGGTCAACCGATTGCCCGAATTGATGCCCTCGGCCCGATCTTTGTTCAGGAAGTAAATTCTGCCGCCCGTGAACAAATCACCAACCCAGCTGACATCGCAGTCATCATCCGCGCCCACCAGGATACTCCGCATGGAATGGTGCAGGATTTGATTGCCAAGTGTCAGGAAAACAAACTGGAAAGTTTCAGCCTCCGCGTCAAAGAGGAAGTCAACTAAACGGGTCAGCGATACCATCTGCCCCACCCCACATACGAACGAGTCCAACCGTGGAACTTCTTTCATCCGAGCCCGAAGAAATCAAGCTGAACATGACGTCGATGATCGACATCGTGTTCCAGTTGCTGGTTTTCTTCATTTTGACGTTCAAAGTGGTCGCCATGGAAGGTGACTTTTCGGTCAAGATGCCATTGGCAACCGACAACAGCGACGCGATCACGGAAGATCTGCCGGACGTGATCAACGTCCGCCTGCTGGCCGGAGAAAACGGCGGGATCGCGTCTATTTTTGTTGACGAAAATCCGCTGCCAGTCGATGACATTTTTGGCAACTTGAATCGCGAGATTGAAACTCGACTGGCCGCTTCCGGCAACGCGGAAGATGATCTGGAAACCGAAGTCGAATTCGACATCGATCGGAATCTGAAATACATCTACTCAATCAAGGCGATCGAAGCCGTTTCCGGGAAAGTCGATCCCAACACGGGCGAAGTCACGAAATTGATCAAGAAGATCAAGTTTAAAGACAACCCCAAGGAATGAGCTCTCCGTTCTCTGCGCCTCGGCGGTTTTTTCTTCATGATTCTGCGATTAGCTTTCTTTCGATGCCGTTATTCAGAAATGCCAGCCTCTGATCGCAATTTTTGTAATCAATGATTGCATTCGTCGCGAAGAGCTAACCGCAGAGACGCTGAGGACGCGCCATCAAGCCCGGGGATGGAACTGCTGGTGGACTTTCTTTAACCGACTCTGATCCACATGTGTGTAGATCTGAGTCGTCGCGATGCTGGCATGTCCCAGCAACTCCTGCACTTGTCGCAGGTCAGCACCGCCGGCCAATCAATGGGTCGCAAAACTGTGCCGCAACGGATGAGGGCTGATCGAAACGTCAACATCCGCAAGCAAGGCATACTTCTTGACCAGTTCCCAGATCGCTTCCCGCCGCAGCGGTCGTCCACTACGAGACAGAAACAAGTAATCCAGTTCGTCAGGCCGAGCCACAGCCAGACGAGGTCGCTGTCGTTCCAGGTAACGTTCAATCGCCTCAATCGCAGCGTCTCCCAGGGGAACAATCCGCTGCTTGGATCCCTTCCCCTGGCACTTGCAGAACCGGGCTTTCAAATTCAGGTCCCGCAGCCGCAGATTGGAGATCTCGGATGCACGACAGCCAGTCGCGTACAGCATTTCAAGCAATGCCCGATCGCGAAAGTGATAAATCTCGATCGGGCGGGGCGCTTTGAGAAACCGGTCGACTTCGCTGGGCGACATCACCGATGGGATCCGCTGCCATAGTTTCTGGCTGCCCAGCAATTCGACTTTGTTTTCGGTCAACACCCCTTCCAGCTGCAAGTAGCGGAAGAACATTTTGGTCGACACGATGTGGCGGGCAATCGATGCCGGAGCCAGGTTTTGATCGTTCAGAAACCCCACAAAATCAGACAGCTCCCGGATCGTCAAATCAATGACACTACGATCCTTGAGCCATTTCAGAAACCGACGCATGTCACGTGTGTACGCCTGGACCGTGTTGTCGGCGAGATGACATTCGGTGCGGAGATAATCGGTGAACGCCTCACTCCACCGCCGCGTCGCATTTTCACGAGACAACGGTTGCGGCTTGAGTTGTCGACGCTTGCCTTTGTGAAGCTTCTTCATGCCGTATTGATATCCGAATCCGATTCCGGGCTACGAATCAATTATCGGCTTTTGAGCGTTGGCCGTGACCAGCCAGTCGGACTATGCCGATTGTAGCGTTTGTTGGGGCAGCTGATAAACCGACACGCGTCGTTTCCGCGCATGTCTACGACTCGGAGAGCCGAGCTACTTTCGCAGAGAGGCTGACATGTTTTACCCAGCCGATTTGGGCGCTAGTAATGAATTGTCGATTGACTCGTTTTCTGCAAAACGCTTCTTGTTGATCATGTTTATCTTGTCCATCCTGTCCTTTTTTCGGACCCTTGCTCAGAACGGACAGCTTACGCAAGATTCACCTGGAAGTTTGACAGGATGTTCAGGATCAACAAGATTGACGAGATGCTTCCTGGTGTTGGATTCCTGAAACTACGATTCGGGCGAACGATTAAACTTTCGCGGAACCAAAGACGCCCCGTTCAGCGTCGCCGCGCAACCACGACGCGCTTGTGTCCAGCCAGGTCTTTCTCGATATCAACCTGCCCAAATGCATCGTTGGCTGCCACCAACTGAACACAGCGGTCGATGTTGATCGGACTGGTTTCAAAAATCAGTGCTCCACCAGGCAACAGCAGCTCGGCCGATTGCTGAATTAAACGCTGGATGATCTCGGTTCCATCCTGCCCACCGAACAACGCGACCTCTGGCTCATGCTGTTTGACGTGCGGATCAAGCGTTTCAATTTCGCCACGACCAACGTAGGGCGGATTACTGACGATCAGGTGCACGGGTTGGCTACCGGCCGGCAAAGCGGCCAACAGGTCTCCGCAAAAAAAACGAACCACCGAATCCACATCGTGCGATTTCGCGTTTTGTCTGGCCACGTCGAGCGCCGCCTGTGAGATATCGGTAGCTGCGATCGCCAGCGAATCAATTTTTTGGGCCCGTCGCAACTGCTTGGCCAGCGTGATTGCGATACACCCGCTGCCGGTCCCCACATCGATCACCCGCAGCGGACGTGCGGTGATTTCCTTGGCCACCTCCAACGCCGCGATCACGACATGTTCGGTTTCAGGTCGTGGGATCAGCACGTCCGGAGTGACCCGAAACGACAGCGAATAGAATTCACGATGCCCGACGAGATAAGCGACTGGTTCGCCCGCAGCTCGTCGTTTGACCCAGGCTCGAAACGTCTCCAACACCTCTGCTGGCGGTACCAGATCGTACTGGGTATACAACGCAATCCGCTGACACTGCATTGCTTCAGCCAACAAGACCTCCGCGTCCAACCGAGCGCCAGCGGCGTCCGTTTGACCAAAGAAATCGACAGTCCATTCCAGCAGTCGCTTGATCGTCCACGGTTGTTGATCAGTGTCGGGCATCTCAGTCGAGCGCTCCCATCGATGAGCGTAACGTTTGGCGGTCGTGATCGATCAAGGCATCGGTCAACATTTGAACCGAACCGGCGATGATCTGATCAAGTTTGTACAACGTCAACCCGATGCGGTGGTCGGTGACCCGGTTTTCGGGAAAGTTATACGTCCGAATTCGTTGGCTTCGATCGCCCGACCCGACCAGCGTCTTGCGTTGGTCGGCCATTTCCTGAGCCTGCTGCTGCTGCGCGTGATCATACAACTTGGACTTCAACATTCGCATCGCCTTGGCCAGGTTTTTATGCTGCGAACGTTCTTCGAAGCACTTGATTACGATCCCGGTTTCGTGGTGGGTGATGCGAACTGCCGAAGCGGTTTTATTCACGTGCTGGCCGCCGGGACCGCTACTGGCTGCGTAACGTTCGACTTCGTACTCTTCCGGTTTCAAGTCGATTTCAACGTCTTCGGGTTCCGGCAGCACGGCTACCGTTGCCGCCGAAGTATGAACCCGGCCCTTGGTTTCCGTATCGGGGACGCGTTGCACTCGATGGCCTCCGCTTTCATATTGCAATTCGCGGTAGCAACCTTCGCCTTCGATTGAAATTGAAACTTCTTTGAATCCGCCCATATCGGAAGGACTGGACTCAAGCGGCGAAAACTTCCAGCCACTGTTTTCGCAATGCTTCTTGTACATCTCAAACAAGTCGCGGGCAAACAATGCGGCCTCTTCACCACCGGTACCGGCGCGAATTTCCATGATGCAGCGTGACCGGTTGGCGTCTTCGCCCCCAATCGTCATGTCCAGCAATTCGTCCCACAGTTTCTCGCGTTCTACGAGCAGCGTTTGGATTTCCAATTCTGCCAGTTCCCGCTCTTCAGGGTCGGAAGACTGAGCCATCTCACGAACTTCATCCAGTTCGCCGACGACTTGATTAAACCGGCGATACTTGGTGGCCAGCTTCGCCAAAGAGCCGTGTTCGCGGGCCACCGCCGCCATTCTGTTGGAATCTGACTGGACTGCCGGGTCGGCCAAGTCCTTTTCCAACGATTCAAATCGATTCAGTTTTTCGTCCAGCATTTCGCGCATGATCGGAGTCCTTTGTGTCGTTCGGGAGAGAATTCAGAACAACTGATTACCGGTTAGATACCGCAGGCGCGAGAACCGCCGTTGATGCGTAATACCTGGAGAACATGCCAAACCGGAACCAGAAGATTCTTACAGCGACCGCACCGCGGTCGGAAACGAACACGGCTATGCGTCGAAAACGGATTTGGCCAGGTAATTCATGAATTGGGCAATGGTTGAGTACTTGTTCAAAATCGGCCCCCAACCGTGATTTCTTGATGGGGGCTCGATCTACGCCCGAAATTATGGCAGCTCCCGGTTATCGGACAACTGCGAACGGGCTGAAATCCGTAAATTCCAGTCACAAAGTTTCATTCGTGCTGGCGCTCCGCATCGGCACGCAGTATTTGCCTCGCCCGAATGCGCTCGGCAAACAAGGTGTCGATCAGCAATTGAATTGCATGATAAAAAACGATCGGAATCATGCTGAAGCCGAGGCTGATGGCCGTGGAAAGCCCGATCATCAACGTTTTCTGACTGCCGGAAAAGCCCACGGCGATCCGATCTTCCTGGCTGATTCCCAGGATCGGCCCCAGTCCATATCCCAACCAGAAGACGGCAACATGGATTCCGGCAACCAGCGCTGCCGTGGTCAGCAGGTAGCCAACCGACAACGAATTGGCCACTCCGGCCGAACCTGGATCACTGGGCGATTGCAACCTGAGCCCCATGTTGATGGCTCCCAAGAACACGATTGATAGCAATCCGATCATCGCGGCGATGCTCAGCCGCGGTTTGTGTTGGGTGGCCCAATCGGCCCAGCCCGATCGGATTCGTGCCAGTTGTCCCACACCAATTGGCAAGACCACAAACATCAGCAACTTGTAAATGGTGCCCGTTAACGTACTGGAGTCAATCGCGTCGCCAGTTTGAAAATAGATCCACATCGGCAACACCAGGAAGCAAGTCGAATTGGTGATGATCGTGACCATGATCGCCACGCCATCATTTCCCAACGCGCGGCGAGTCCAGACGGCAGCCGAAGCCAACGTGCTGGGGGTGGCGGCCGCAATCAACAAGCCAGGTCCCAACTCAGGACCGCACAGAGGTGCCAGTGGCCAGGCGATCAAGGGGATCAACCCGACGTTCAGAATACTGGCCAACAGCGCCGGTAACGGACGGGACAAGGTTGATTTCAAATGCTCAAACGAAATCGGCCACGCCATCAGGAACATCGTGACAAATACAATCGTCCACTTCAGCCAATCCAGTTCTGTCAATGGCCCCAGCGAATCGGCGAACCAGTATCCGACCACCATCAGCACCAGGAGCGCTATGAGAAACCAGTGTTTGCGGAGTTGAGATGTCAAAGTGGTCGACCTAATTGTTTCAAGCGATGGAGCGCCAACAAGGACCCATCTTGGTGGACATCGGTCGTTGCGCCAATCCGCGTTGCTGGGGAGAGCTATCCAATCGTGGCGGTAAAAACTATCATGGTGGATTATCCATGATTAACCGTTTGCCCCACGATCACTGATGCTGCGTTACTGGACTGCTGGAGAATCTCACGGAAAATGCATGTTGGCGCTGGTCGACGGGTTTCCAGCCGGATTCGAAATCGACACCGACAAAATTGATGAATTGCTGCGCTTGCGTCAGGGCGGCTACGGTCGTGGCGGCCGACAAAAACTGGAAACCGACAAGGTCGAGATTCTGACCGGCGTTTGGAAAAACGTTTCATTGGGCAGCCCAATCACCTTGCAGGTGATCAATTCCGATTACAAACTCGAACGGCTGAAGGAACTGCCCCGACCGCGGCCTGGACACGGTGATTTAAGCGGTTCGATCAAGTACCTCAGTTCGATGCGAGGAATCCTGGAACGCGCCAGCGCAAGGGAGACTTGTGTTCGTGTCGCTGCCGGTGGACTCTGTCAACAACTGTTGGAATCGTTCGGCATCCGAACACTGGGCTATGTCACTCAACTGGGCGAATTGGAACTCCCGCCGCAGGAAGGTACGTTTGAGCAACGCCGCAACTGGCGCAACGAAAGTGAACTCTATTCACTCGACCCATCCACCGACGACCAGGCCAAAGCACTGGTTGATCAAACTCGAGCCGATGGTGACACCCTGGGCGGGATCATCGAAGTCGTTGTCGAAGGGCTGCCCTTCGGCCTGGGGACTCACGCTCAGTGGGACCGAAAACTGGACGGCCGATTGTCGCAAGCCGTGATGGCGGTGCAGGCGATCAAGGGCGTTGAAATCGGAATGGGTTTCGAAGCCGCTCGCCGCCCTGGCAGCCAGGTCCACGATGGCATTCATTTCGATCCCGCTCAAGCCGATTCCAACAACCTGGGTTTCGTTCGCCCAACCAATAACGCTGGAGGTTTGGAAGCAGGCATGACCAATGGCCAACCGCTGGTGATTCGCGCTGCCAAGAAACCAATCAGCACCTTGCAAAAGCCGCTCGCATCGATCGAGATGGAAACGAAACAACCCCACAAGGCCAGCTATGAACGCAGCGACGTCTGTGCCCTCTCGGCGGCCGCGATCATCGTCGAAAACGTGGTCGCGTTTGAAATCGCTGCGGCTCTGGTCGACAAGTTCGGCGGTGACAGCATCGCAGAAATGACAGCCCGGTGGGATTTGTTCCAGCAAATGGCCCGCCAAAAATAGAAGTCGTGAAAATAAGAACAGGCCGCACACGAGCTTCATTTGCTAGCAGGGACGATCGCTGGTCGCCAATGCTCTGAAAATCATCCAGAATTTTCTTCGCGCCCTTGCGACTTTGCATGATCTTCCAAAAGCCGGCGATACCCCCAAGCCTCCTATTCCTTACAGCTTCGCGGCTTCGCGTGGTCTCTCCAGTGTGCAACAAACCAAAATCTCAAAACTGTGCTTGCGGCACCTCGCAAAAATCTTCAGAATCCGCGCTGACCCATGGTCTGAAATTGTGACAAGGATGTCCGAATTTAGCGACAATCAACGACGCCTGGTTTGTCGGCTGCTGTTCCTGGTCTGCTGTCTGCTGCCGACGACCATCACGACCTACTGGATTTGCCATCCGCAAACGGCAACCGGCTGGGCGCGGATTCTATCGGCCGAACTGGGCATCGAAACGGACGTCGGCGATGTGCAAGCCCAGGGGCCCTTCACCACCGTCTTGAATGACATCACGTTTCGGTACGGCCAACAAGCTCTGTTCCATACGGTGGAAGCGCGAATCAAGTTCGATGCCCGCCATGGCCACGTCATCATTCCCTACGAAGTTGATCAAATTGACAATTTGAAACTGACTCACCTGGTTCAACGCATCAATCAACATGCCATTCGAACCGGATCCAACCAGCAATCGTGGCGGATCGATTTCGTGAAAGACCTGATCATTCAACGAAGCGCACTCGATGGCCTTCCAGCATCGGCAGATCCGTTCAATCAATGGCAACAACAATTGCAAAATCAGCTGACGATTGCAAACCTGAGAATCGACGTTGATCCTTCACAGACCCGGATCTACTTCAATTTTCGTAACACTGATGGAACGTTGATGGAACCGGCGGCGACGCTGATGATCGATTCCAATCAACAACAAATCGTGCGATTGGATACCCAAAATGGACAGTTGCCGCTGTGGACACTGGCTGGGATCGATCAATCGATTGCCGATAGCCTGGGACCGGAAGCAAAATTCCAGGGTCGCTTGACGATCAATCCTGATCGCCAGCATCTGGAGTCACTGGTCGGAAGTTTTCACCAGGTCGAAACCAGCTACCAGGGACAGGAAATTGGGTTGGGAGCAGGTGCTCACATCGAGGTGCAAAGCTGCGAATTTGTCGATGGCAAGTTTGTCCGTTGGGACGCGACTCTGAGCAGCGAATCGATCGCTCCCACCCACATTTACCAAGACTATTTCTTTATCAACTCCCAGCGAATCGCGTTGCAAGATGCACTCCGCCGGACGGCATTGGATTCTCTCCGCCTGTCGGATCGAACCAGCCCGGATACGACCCGGCACTGATTGCCCGTCGCATTTCACCCCGCGTAAGGTTTTTCGTTCACCTGATTCTTGGTCTCAGGGATCGACCACCAGGAAGCATCTCGTCAATCTTGTTGATCCTGAACATCCTGTCAAACTTC
>CAZJEK010000029.1:20788-31756 GCA_964545005.1 uncultured Pirellulaceae bacterium | reverse complement strand
CGTGAACCGATCGTTGGATTTTTGTCCGTTGGTGGCGCCTCCCACCATCCCGACCGAGTCTTTACCGTCCAGGTAGCCGGCCAGCGGATCGACTCCGCTGCTGGGATAGTTGTTGATCTCAACAACTTCATAGATACCTGGCGGCAGTTGTTCGACCTCGTAATAGCCGTTGGCGTCGGTGCGAACATAAATTGGTTCCGCATCGGCGAATGGATCTTCGACGGCATCCGCTTTGGCCCCAACTCGTCGCACTTCGATCAGCACGTTGGCGATGCCTTCTTCGTTGGTGTCAAACACACCATCATCATTGCGGTCATGCCAGACGTGACCAGAAATCGATGCGGGTCGAATTTCCTTGAAGTCGTAGTCAACTGCATCCGTGCCGCCCAATGGGATGCTGATATTGGACAGGACATTTTTGTGACCACCAGCCGTCGCTACGACCACGCCACCTTCGCTGCCAGTCTCCGCCCCCGCATCCAGGAATCCATCAGGCTGAACTTCGACCAGTTGATAGTCGCCCGGTTCAAGTCCCAGGTTTTCGCCAAACTCGTAGTTACCTTGCGCGTCGGTTTGTGTGGTGGCAACCGTTTCGTAGGCCCCGGTGGCGGGGTTTCGGCGTTGCAAATGAATATCGACACCGGCAATCCCTGACTCCGATGCGTCCAGCTCGCAGTTCAGGTTTTCGTCGTGGTAGACGGTTCCCGAAATCGTGATCGGCTTGGCGATCAGGTCATAGGCATCAACCGCACCCGCAGTACGGTCCGCATGCCCCGTTTCATTGTCTCGATTCAACCCGATCAAACCGCCGCTGTCGCTCTCACCGGCAGCCAGCAATTGGTCGTATTCGTCGAAGAAAATCCCTTCCTGCTGCGATTGCACGAAGCCGTTTTCCAGTTCGACATCGACGGCGATGTTGCGACCGGTGAAATCGAAATGCTGATCGACAAATTGGGCTTCGAAAAACGAACCTTCGAATTCTACACCCGAAGCGATCTTGTCTGTTCGAAAACGTTCGACTTCATCGACATCGATGGTAAACGCCAATACGTCGCCGGCTTCAAAGTTCTCGACGTCGACCGTCAGTGACAATCCATCAGCCGACACGGCAACGCCCTGGATATCAGCAGCGGTAACCCCAAAGCTGTTAGCAGCATCAAATTGAAACGCGTGAAAACCACCGGCCCCAGGTAGCGATCCGTCGACATCGAAAAACATGTCGCCATCGGTCAGATTGCCACTGCTGTCCTGATCACCATTGATAATGAACTGGGTCATTTGCGTGGTATCGGATCCGCCTTCGAAGGTGACTTCGAAATGGTCAGGCGTCGTATCCTGGCCCGAGTCACCCTCCAGATACGTCACCGCCGCGACGACCGGATCGGCCGACAGCACGCGTCGCTGTTCCATCACTTCGAAATAGCAACGCCGCAACAATTCCTTGCGTTGAGTGTCGTCGGCAGTTGTCTTCCCACGCGATAGTACGCGATCGGTCAAGCGTTTTAAAAGGCCCAAGGTCTTACCTCCGTGTAAGTCGCGGACCAGGTCCGCAAGGGTAATCAAATTGTCTCAGTTGCGTGAAGTCATCAAGTCCGGCGACCCCAGTCGCCTGCCGCCCAACTCAATGGCGGCTAGTTGATTCGACCACTCCACCCCTGCTGCAGCTGGGTTTGACGTTGCTGCGGCGCGGAAGTGTAGGATTCAGTTTGCCACAATCGTGCCGTGGTATCGAAACTGCCAGAAACCAGCTTCCCCTGACGATAGTCGAGCGACGAAACGGTACCGGTATGTCCCTTCAGCACGCCGATTTCCTGTCGGGTCGCCAATTGCCAGATGTGAATTCGATTGTCACTGCCGGCGGTGGCCAGCAGATCATTGCCGAGGATAGCGGTCGCGTACAGTTTTGCCGCCTGCCGAGGGAAAGCCTGGAGTTGATCCGGGTTTTGCGGGTCGATCAGGAAGACGCGTTGGTCGTCGCCCGCACTGATCAATCTACCGTCGGGCGTAAACTCCAGCGATCGAATGCGGTTGCGGTGAGGCGTGATTTCGACCTTCAGTTTTCCAGAGGCAACATCCCACACGCGAATGGCACCGTTGCGGCCACCGGCGGCAATCAGGCGATCATCGGCTGAAAAAGCCACCGCATGATTATCCTTGCAGCCGCAGGTCAATTGTTGAACTTCACGTCCTTGCCGAGCATCGTAAATCATCAGCGTTTTCTCAAAACCCACTGTTGCCAGCCAAGGGCGTTGGTTCGCAAAAGCGACTTCAATGATCGCATGGCGGTGGTTTTTTGTAATCAGCGGGGTCTCCCAATCGGAAGTCGTCCAGAATCGGACGGTTCGATCGTTACCGGCGGTCACCAGGATCTGTCCATCAGGCGAAAAACGGGTCGCCCGAATCCAATCCGTGTGGATGCCAATGTGGTCAACGTACAGCTGGTTGGCCTGATCGTAAATTCCAACCTGGTGATCGTCGCCTACAATTGCCAGCAGGCTTCCGCCCGGTTGCAGACTGACGCCAGTGACAACAGGAGCGCGATCAGAACGGGTTTGACCGATGGTCTTGATGACCTCGCAACGCCAGTTCAAATCGTCGGCTTCCCATTCGCTGGCCAAGGCGGTTTTGGCGAAACTCCCTGCCGTCAGGCAAGTTGCGCCCACGGCCCCAAGGAATTGGCGGCGTGGAATCATGGAACAGTCTCCTGGGTATCTTCGGGGCACCTGCCAAGACCTGGAGCGATGAGCGCTCAGGCCGCGGGGCTGGCAAGCTGAATTGCATCATCATCTGTATCGGAACCCGCCCAACGATCCGCCAATTAAAGTGATTCGCAATCGGCAAGACCGATAAAAAGCGTGCGTTTGCCGTCAAGCCGGTGCTGGCAAGACTCACTCGCGACAGCATCGTTATCGTAGATCCGGTTTGATCGCTAAAGTCAACGCAGCTTGCCAATTCAAGATGTCATTGCCAAGCATGACGGAACGGAAAGATCACGCGAAGCCGCAGAGAGGCCAAGAATTTTAATGTGGGAAGATACCTGCCAATCAGCACATTCTCGGGCCCATGATTGATGAGATCAGCGAATTTTTGGAGGCTCCAACTGATTCTGCTCAGCTTCGACTGACTTTGGCGGCGGGCTTAGTTCCAGGCTGAATTCCTGTTCCTGATCGCCTCGCTTGACCAACACGGTCAGCTTGTCACCAGCTTGCATGCGGGTCAACAATTGTCTTAATCGCAGCATGTCACTGACTGGTTGTTGGTTCAATGCCAGGATCACGTCTTCCTCCTGGAGGCCAGCTTCGGCGGCAGGGGACTGGGGAACCAGCTTGTTGACCAGCAACCCTTCGCCTTTCGGGTTCGGCGTGGCCTGAACTCCCATGAATGCGGGATAAATTCGCGTGCCATCTTTCAACTGTTCGATGATCTGCTCAAAATCCGTTACCGGAACAGCGAATCCAATTCCCGAGTCGTACCATTCAACGCCTGCTGCAACGGCTTGGGACTGAGGATTCATCGGTACGCAAATGCCCAGCATCCGGCCTTCGATGTCAACCAACGGCCCACCATAATTGGCTGGACTGATGTTAGCGTCGGTTTGAATGGCCCGTCCACCAACTCGATTGGTCGCGCTGATAATTCCCATCGACAGCGCGGGACTGCGATCCCCATACCCGACTCCTAATGAGACTGCCCATTGACCGACCTTGATCTGGTCTGCGGACAACATTTCCGGCACCGGCAAATCTTTCACACCTTCAATCTTCAACAGGCAGACTTTCCGAGTGTCGTCTCGCCCCAACAATTTCGCAACCCGCCGTGTCCCATCCCGCGTCATGACGCTGACCACGGGCGGGCTTTGAATAAAGTTGAAAGTGCTGGTCAGGATATAGCCATCCGGAGAAATAATCACTCCGGTCGTATTCCCTTCTCCCTGTTTGCGAATCCCGCCAATTCGCCCCTGCCGGGCACCAACACCACCGAATGATTCAATGGAAACCAGCGATGGCTGGATCTTTTCAGCCGCGATCCGAAACGCCTTGGCGGTAATCATCATCGCCTCGGCAGTATCGATCTTTTCTTCCAGGGGTGATGCCGGTAGGCGGTCTTGCTGGGCAACGACTGGCGATAGGCAGCAAATGGCAATCGTAATGAACCCCATTGACCAGAAAATCCGAGATGGGTGACGATCGAAAATCATGGATCACTTCTTTTCCCGAGGCGTGACGCGAATTCGCAAAAACTCTCGCCCCCGTTTTACGATGATCAGACACTCTTCCCCCGGGACGAGCTGTTTGACGGCATCCTGGTAGTCCCGGGCATTGCCAATCTTGTTCCCGGCAATGGAAACAATCATGTCGTCAGACTGCAAATCAGCCTCGTCAGCTGGTGAGTTTCGAATCACGCGGTCAATGTAAGCCGGACTATTGCGACCACCCAGGCGAAACAACTTGATCCCCAGGTCGGCGTTGCCGGCGGGTTTGGTCGTCGCATCGTCTTCCGCGACCTCAGTCAATTTCCCCGACAAAAAATCCGCCAGATAGTGGCCGGGAACGGCGTAGTTCAGCCGAGTATTGGTTTCTGAACTGTTGATGATTTTGCCGACCATCCCGACCAGCTGATTGTCAACCGTCAGCACCGCTCCACCGGCAGCCCCCGGATTACTGGTAATCGCATCAATCAAGACCAGCTCTCCTTCGTAGGCGACATCGCGTTCACTCAGCCGAGCTTCCATCTGGGTCCGCAACGAGATCACGCCCAACGTTGCCGAAATCGGTTCCTCTTTATCGGCCACCTTGAAGGCGTTACAAATTGCGACCACCCAATCACCTTTCTTGCCAACCGGCTGAACGGGTAACTGAAAATAGTCTGGCGTAGGCTGTTCAATTTTCAGCAGGGCCAACTGTCGGGTTCGATCACGTTTCAAGATTGTGGCGGTATGTTCGTTGCCGTCGGAGGTTACCACTCGCACGCGTGGGCCATCCAGATAAACTCCCTGGGAGGTCAGGATTTTACCGTCATCGGAGACAATCAAGCCGGTCGAAAACCCTTCGACTTTGCCCGCGCTGGCTCCAAACACCTTCACCAGCCGAGCCTGATTGGAGTCGATGATTCGCTGAACCACTTCACCGTTTTGACCATAGGCTGGACGAGTTACCCCCGCCGCCAAGATCAGAAAACAGACTCCGAACAAACAACTTCGGAGCTGACGATTCACTGCTGCGCGTTCCAGTTTCATCAGCCGGCCTCCCCGGAAGAGTTGACGTCGTCGGTCTGAAGCTGGGGGGACTCAAATCGTTCGACTTTATCCGCCTGGCGATGCTGAATTTCGATGACCACTGTTTCGGCCAGTCCTTTGACAATCTTGCGGCTGGTTGGCAACGTCAGCTGCGACTCGCCGACCGCGACCGGTTCCCAGTCGAGCAACATCACCGCACTGCGATCGCCATTGATATCTGCGGCCAGCTTGGTCAGCTGTGGTTCTGGCAATTTGGATTGGTTTTCCATCTGCAGCCACCAGAAAAAATCATCGCCCTCGTCGTCCGTCCACCGCAATCGCCAAGCGGGTTGCTGATTGGATTTGCCACTGCCGTCGATCAACGCGTTGCCCAGCCGTTGTTGAACGTTTCCGGCAATGGCCACCGAGACCCCAAAAGCTTGCATTACGACGGGATCGAGCTTGGCTTCGATCAGCGTCATCGCGGTTGGTTCGCCGTCGGCGACAGCTTCGAAAAAACGTCGACCATCAAACACGACACGCCGAGAGGAATCGTCCAGCTTCCAATCCAACTCAAACTGTCCATCAGTGGCAATGCGCAACGTTTGCTGACCTGCTGTTAAACCGCCTCGTTTCAAATCACTGGTCAGTTGAACGATCCCCAAGTCCGGCGGCGGTACGTTTTCATTCGCTGCCGGGGAAATGAAACCCCGCCAACGTTCCAGCAGCTGGTCGCAATAGTGGCGATTGACCGCGCGGAATCGAATTTTACCCGGATCAGCGGATAGCAGATCGACCATTTCCATCTGTCGTTTAATCTGCTGTTCTTGCTCTGGCGTTTTTTCACCCGGTTTGACCTGCGGTCGCTTTGGTTTTTGATACGGCAGACCGAGGGCGCGGGTGTGAATCGCCAACTCCCGTCCATCCGGTTTGCGAATCGTCATCGACACCGGCCAACTCTCGGGCAGGGTGCAAATCAGATTGGTAAACTGATTGGCGGTCTTGATCGGAATGTTCTCAAACGTCAGCAGCTCGTCACCCAACTCCAGACCCGCCTTCGAAATCGGGGCTTCCAGGTTTCGCCGTGAACAAACAACTTTCCCGCCGCGATCTTCAAAGTTGGCGTCCAGCGTCGCATGCTCAACCAGTTTCGTAGCCAACAGGTCAGGAATAAAATTCTTGATCTGGTTGGAGGAAATTGCGTACCCCAACCCGACATTGACTCGTCCTCGTTCCTTGAAACTGCCGCGACCATTGATGCCAATGACGCGTTGATTCAAATTGAACAACGGACCGCCTGAGTTGCCCGGGTTGATCGAGGAATCAACCTGAATGCAATTGCCGTAAACCAGTTGATTCAGCCCCGCACCGGGTTGGTACCGTTTGACGCCACTGACGATCCCCAACGTTACCGTTGGTTTTTGATCTTCGGTGAGGATAAACGGGTTTCCCATCGCCAACGCCCAATCCCCCGCCCGGACGGTGTCGGAATCGCCCAATGGCGTAAACGGAAAATCGTCTCTCCCCTCCATCTGAATGATCGAAACGTCACCGCCAGGATCAGTGCCAATCAGTTTCCAGCGATAGAGCTTGCCGTCAGCCAGCCCGCCCCAGCCGGAAACTCCGGCGCCCATGATCACGTGATGATTGGTCAACGCGATTCCCGATGGATCGATAATAACCCCCGAGCCACCTCCCTGCCGGTCATCGTCGTAGACTGCGATGACACTACCGATCACTCCTTCGATGGCCTGAATTCGCTGACGTTGAAATCGTTCTACCAGTTGCCGTTGTTCTTCGGATAAATGATCTTCGTCGTCAAAAGCCGGCGCAGCTTGAACGACAGTGGGGATCCAACAACTCCACCATCCAATCAGCAAGAGCAACGGAAGCGCCAATCGGAGGGTATTATTCATGATTTGTTGATCACTCCGACTCAGCGGAATCTTTCAAGAACCTGGGGTTGCACCAGTCAACGTGATCGGCAAGATCAAATTCCTGTCCTGGCTTGACGATCAGTACGACTTGCCGCATCCCCGTGATTTTGACATCAATCGAAACTGCCGGTTGACCGCCCTTGATCTCTTGCGACCATAACTTGATGCCGTCACCGCGAACTTCCAGCAGACAATTTCCGAGTCCATTGGTTTCGGCGTCGATTCCGACCAAAGCCTGAAAACGATCAAACCCTTCGTTGGCGAATCCCAATTCAGAACTCGCCTGGACGCCTAATCCACGGGAAAATGACTCAATCCCAGCATCCGTTTTCAATCTCAACGGGTTCCCGGCAACGGATTGGTTTTTCTTCCAGCGACGCGCCAGCACAAAATCGGTACTTTCGCGTACGGTAGTTGGCTCAAGTGCGGACAGGTATTGCACTCGATCCGAACGAATCGAAATCGAGACCAGTTTATCCGCCGGCAACGTTATCGAAGCGGTCGCAGACAGTTTCAGTTTCAGCTCGTCGTTTTTCAATGAATCCATCTGGCCATTGAACACGCTGCCATCGGACATCGTTAACGTGGCGATCGTGCCCCGCAATGGCTCGAATCCCAAATCCGCCATCACCAACGCGGCGATCTTTTCAACGCCGATTGTCCGGGACTCGTCCTGGTAGTTGATCCCCAACTGGACTCCGTTGAGTGATTCGAACAGGCCTTCCACGGTTCGCAGCTGGCCATTGACGTCAACCACTACCGTGTCGTTTTCCTTGGAAGGAGCATTGACTTTTTCCTGGACCGTATCGGAATCGTTCCAGATAATTGCGCTCAATGCCTGGAGAGGAATCGCAAAGTTACCCAAATCGGAATCAAACTGAACTTGATCGTCAGACACGACCACCGATTTCGCGACAACGCTACCGCCATTGATCGGAACCAATCGAGTCGCAGAAGCAGAACCTGCCGGCTGGGAGGCAACCGATGTCTGCAGTTGCGACAGATCGGCCAGATTCCAAGGTCCGGGTTGGTTGAAATTTCCGACCAGTGTTCCGTCTGAATCGATCGACTGCAGCGATCCTGAAACGGTCGTTCCTTCAAGCGTTTCAAATTTGACGTCGGTCAACTGCCCATTGACTGGTGCAATCAGCATCAGCCAAACCAACCAGAGACATGGCCAGGATCGAGCGATCTTCCACTGCGTGAATTGGGGGTTCAGAAACCGTTTCGCTTGTCGCTGGTTACTTGCCACCATTTGCATTTTCTACGTACTTCTCAAAAATGGCGCGATAACGGGCCGGAAGTTTTTCCTTGACAGCGTTGTTGGCGGGGTCGCGACTACGGTCTCGCAAGCGACTCCAGGGGCTGGCTGGAATATCAGCATACTTTTTGTCGAGTGCCTGGCCGTTCGGATTGCTGCTGCTACCACCACTTTGACTTTTCGACTGGCTGGGCTTGGACTGAGCTTGCTGCGGCTTTTCGCCTGGCTTGGGCTTGCCCGATTTACCGCCTTTGCAATTCGAACATTCTTTCTTTTCTTCTTCCTTGATCAACTTGGTCAGCATGTTGACGATTTTGTCCTGCTGCGTTTGCGTCTGTTCACCCGTTTCAGCCAACTTCAGCCGACGGCGTGAATAGTCCATCCGCTGGTAGACATCGGTCAGTTTGCCGGATTCGACGGACTGCAATTGCTGGACTTGACGCCAAGCACTAACGCGGAGTCGTTCGGGCGCTTCGGGGTTGAACTGCAGGAACTGCATGAACGACTCAATCGCTTCGGCATTGTCAAGCAATCCGGCTTGGGCAACGCCAACGTAGTATTGGGCGGTACCTTTGTTGGCCGAAAACTTGGCAAGCCTGGTTTGCAATTGCTCCAGCAGCGGCATGGCGGCTTCGAACCGTTCTCGGTTCATCAAGGTTCGCGCCAGGTAGAAAGTCGCATCGGCAGCCAGGTATTCGTCGTCGGATTCCGTCAACGGCGTGAGCGCGTCGATTGCTGCCTCCACATCATCGCCATCGGTTAATGCAATCGCGTCAGCAAATTGGGGAAACAGGACGATCAACGAATCCGTAATCGCATACTGAGGATCATCAGACAATTCTTTGATGAGCTGGGACACCTCAGCCTTCTTGGTTTCGGTGAACTGAGCATGTTCAGCGACATGTTGCCCGAATTCTCCGAGCACTTCTTGAGGATGCCCTGCGTCCTGCGCGACAACCGCGGCTGGCATCCCAATGGCCAAACAACCGATCAAAAAAACAAAGGCAGCGGTAAACGGATGGCTCATGGAAATCCTCAGTCGGATAAGTGATTTGTTTTTGAAACCCCAACGCGCCGGTCAAGTATCGCAGCAATCTTGACGGCGATCAGATTTCGATTCCATTAAGTATATCGTTTCCTGAACTGGAAACAAAACTTCGTTGTGTAATCCCGGTTACGTTATCGTTGTTTCATACCGATTATCAGGGTCAGTTTCCGCTTTCCATGATCTGTTCGGTCAGTTCCTGCAGTTTTCGTTGCAGCTCAGCCGCGTCGCGAGTTTCCTGTTGAAGCACTTGTTCCAGATCTTCGGGACCGCGAATTTGCTCGATCTTACGCGTGCGACGGTTGAGTCGCAGTTGCTGGATGCGAAGGATTTTTAATTCGGCAGATTTTTTCAGCAATGGCTGGTCGCCACCTCCTCCTCCGCCGCCACCGCCGCCGCCACCACCCCCTTCATTCTGAGCTTCTTTCAGGGAATCGATCAGATCGGAGATAGCAAACTCAATTTCCTGCTGCACCAGCTGTGTGTAGGCTCCAGTTTTTTCATCTTCCAGCAAGTCAGCTGCGTTGCCCAATTGTTCGCGGATGTCCTGAACCGCTTCTGGAAACACAATACTGGTCCCATCTTCAAGCAACAGGTCGTACGCCTGTTGACCCAATTCGCTGATCTCCAATTCGTCGTTGGACAACCGCATCATCATCAACTGATCTCGTCGCTGCAATTCGCCCAGCGTCGTTCGTTTATCATTGATCTCAATGGTCATCACCGTGGCAACCTTTTGTCGATCCAGCATCTCCTTGAAGCGGGCTTCCAGTCGAGCCAGTTTCTCTTCCCGAGTTTCATCGCGCAGCTGGGAAAGCCGATCTTCAATCTCCTCCAAGGCCTGTTCCATTTTCTGTTCGGCATTCTGTTGCTTCTGCTGCGCTTGCTCGGCATCGCTTTGCTGTAGATCGTCAGCGGCGCCCTGCTGGGAATCACCAGCCTCGTCCATCGCCTGCTGGCCAGGCTGAGGCTGATTGTCTTGACTCGCCTGTTGCTCATCTTCAGATTTGGATTTGGGCGCCTGCTTCATTTCTTCCACCAGGTCCATGGTTTTGTCACGAGCCCGGCGCTGTTTTTCAGCCAGTTGTTGCAAGGCTTCCGGCGGTAGTGATTCAATTCGCCGTTTCTCTTTTTCCAGTTCAGACAGGGCATCATTCAGATCATTCAATGCGTCCTGTTGCCGGCGAACGGCATCCTCAGGCTTGGCACTGCCGAGCTTCTCCTCGGCCGCCTGCTGATTCTGGCTGGCTTGGTCGAGCTTTTGCTGGCCCGGCTGCTGCGGCTGCTGTCCTTGTTGGCCCTGTTGGCCTTGCTGTCCCTGCTGTCCTTGCTGTCCTTGCTGTCCTTGCTGTCCCTGCTGTCCTTGCTGCCCCTGCTGTCCTTGCTGTCCTTGCTGTCCTTGCTGTCCTTGTTGTCCTTGTTGTCCTTCTCCAGGTTTATTCTCACCAGGTTTATTCTCACCAGGTTTACTCTCACCAGGTTTACTCTCACCAGGTTTGTTTTCACCAGG
>CAZJEK010000029.1:0-20688 GCA_964545005.1 uncultured Pirellulaceae bacterium | reverse complement strand
TCTCACCAGGTTTACTCTCACCAGGTTTACTCTCACCAGGTTTGTTTTCACCAGGTTTGTTTTCACCAGGTTTGTTTTCGTCACCCCCCTCCCCGGCCTGGGGGTCTCCCTGACCAGGTTGAGGGCTTTGCGGCAAGCCAGTGCGACCAATTTCCGCCTTCAGGTTTTCGGTTCCTTTTCGAATCTCAAATTGCTCATCGGCGATTCGATCGAGCTCGCGTAGCGAAGCGTCCTTGTTCTCGTTCGTCTTATCGATCAATTTTTGCTGTTTGTCGATCAATCCTTTCAGCTCAGCAATCTGGGCTTCGAGATTTTGCAACGCCTGATCTTTATTGGAGACCTTGTCGGTTTCGACCCGCTGCTTGCGTTGCTCCTCCAGCTGTTTCTTGATTTCATCCTTCCAGCGTTGCAGCTGTTCCATTTCCTGTTCGCGAGTCAGCTCTTTATCCTTGCGATTGGTCAACAACCGCACCAGCTGATCGAGACTATCGTTGACTTCGTCGAGTTTATCGCCAGCCTGTTTCAATTTGTTGTCATCAAGCAGCTGTGTCACTTCGGCCATTTTCTGGGTGATCAGCTCTTCCTTGGATCGTTGATAGGCCGCAACCAGCAATTTCGCCTGCTGGGGCTGCGTTTGCCGCAATCGATCGGCCATCACGGTAAACTGCTGCTCGACCGAAATCATTTTCAGTTGAATCAGCTTTTGCCGAGCCCCCAGTTCGCTTTTCTGTTGTTCCTGATCCTGCCCGGTCGCTGTTGCAGCAAACAGAATTAGCCCCCACAGGCACGCGGTAAAAGTCGTTGTTGGTCGCGGTCGCATGGTTGGCTCCTGATGGAGTTCAAGGAAATGGAACAGCCAATTGTTGCCGAAAATCCGGCCCGGGATGCTTACAAGTTTGGAACCGTCAAACACTGAAACCTGGACGCCACACAGCAACAGGATGACGATCGAGCCGAGTCTTTATTTGTCAAAAATCCCCTGGTCATCAAAGATATCATCTTCTTTGCCCTGTTCTTCGTTGATTTTCTTCTTCATCGATTCGGTGTCGCGCTTGATCTCGAGGATATCGTTGATGATCCCCTGGAAATTCTCAGAATCATTCATCGCGGCCAGGATTTCTTTCATGGCCTCCAGAATCTGCTGATGCAACGTTTCGGTCGCAGCAATGCTAGCAGCCAGCTGCTGATCGTCACCGGCGGCGATTCGACAGCTGTCCATTTGCCGGGAGGCAATCGAGATTAACGTGTCGTCAAGCTGGCGGATCGGTTGGATGATTTTTTCATCGAATCTTTTTTCAATTCGCTGATCCGGGGCGATTTCATTTTCGGCTTCATCGAGTCGATTGTTTTTGACTTCAACCAGGAAGTCGTCAAACCGGTCAGCGATCCGCGCGATCGCGGTTCCTACGCTTTTCTGCTCTCGCACGGCCGTAATCAAATCGGCTTCACGCTGATTGTGGAAGTCTTCGACGGTCACGTCGGCCGGTCGTTTTCGCAACCCAATCGCTTCCAGTTCGGTGGCCAATGCCAGCTGCTTTTGATAGGCCTGATCGAAGGCTTCTCGCTGTTCAATTTCCCGTCGTAGCAAATCGGCCCGCAGTTCTTCCGGTGTCACCACCCGCAATAGAAATTCCTGGGACCGTCCGACGTTAGGAGGGTCGGGATAGTTATCCGCTGCAACCAGGCTGAACCGAAAACTGGTCCCCGGCTCGACGTTCAGTTTCTCCAACTCCAGCACTCCATCAGCATCCAACGACGCGGTTGGTTCCTGCAGGACACCTGGGCGACCAGCCGCGGCAATCACGACCTGTTCGGACTTTTCCTGTTGCTGTTCGTCCTCACCGATTTTCCAATAACAATCAAACGCAACTCGTGTGATTCCATATTCGTCAACCGCCTGATACGCGGTTGGAATCAACGCTCGGGGAACGACCAGGCCGCTGATACCCAGTAACGAAGCTCGAACTTGGGGTGATTTGTCATCGGCAATGGTGACTTTAAACTTTGACTTGCGGTTGCCGGCAACGCCTGTGGCGTCAGTCAGCTCAAACTGGTAGTCGCCACCTTTCAATTTGCCGGACCGAGGCAAACGGACCGAGAATCTGGTCGGAGTATCACCTGGTGTCAGCGGAACTCGCTCGTCTCCAATCCGCAGCACCGCCTCAGACAATGGCTTGTTGGTTTCAATCGCAACGTTCAGTCGGCTTCCATCCAAAACGGCATGAGGGCCGATCCCTTCCAACCGCTGAGGTTCCGGTTGGCCGGTGTATTGTGGCAAATCAACCGTCAATTCCATCTGACTGATGCTGGGCGGTTCGACCAACTCAACCGTTACCCAATCAGTGACCGCATCCCCGCCGCTGGCCCGAAACCGGAACTGCGAGGAAACGTTATGAAAGGTGAACAAGTGTTCGCGGCCATCGAGCTTGCCGGTAGGCTTCATCGGCAGTATCGAACGGCCTCCCGGATTTTCGACTTCCAACGAAACCGAAACGTCTCGGACTGTGCTGGCCTCGGTAACCTGCACCAGTTGTCGATGGTCAGCCCCTCGCGAAACAACCAGCTTGCCGTCGCGAACGCCCGCAATTTCCAGGTACGTGCCCTGGGGCCACTGGTCATCCAACAACAACACGTTGCGATTAAACCACGTCGCCAAAAACTCAGTCTGGCTGACCCCAACCGTCAACCCACCTGACAACAACAAGCCGGCCAGCAGCAACATCCAATTCCATTGGTTCTGCTTCAAATCCAGCGCATCGCCAAAGTTAATGCCGGCCGCACGCTGCAAACCCTGATCGATGGTGTTTTGGGCCAGTTCCGGGGACATGCCAGCGGCCACTAAATCGGCCTGTCGGGACAGCTGATAACTGGACAACACTGCTTCATTCAATTCCGGGTGGCGGCGCTCAACTTCGTAAATCAACGCCGCATCGGTGGCGCGACGAGTCAACGGCCGCAGCACGCGCCACAGGAAGAACAGTCCGATCGCCAGGATCATGACCACCAACATCACCAGCCGTTGAGCAAAGTCCATTTTGAACAGGCGATCCAACGCCATGTCGACAACGAGAATTCCCAACCCGACCAACAACCACCGCCCCAGACCATGGACCATGATCCAGCGAGTCAGTTGGCCTCGCATCCGAGAGAGCTTTTTGTCGATCGTATTGTTCATGGACCTTTTCAGTTATCTCTATCCAGACAGACCTGGGTTACAGCAGCTTGTACCATTTTCGCATGATCCACTCGGTCGTCAGCAGCACGACTGGCAACAGGTAGACCAACCACCGCAGGAGATTGGAGCTATCCCATAATGGCTTGGGCGGGCTGTTAAATTCTGCTCGAGTGATCAACGTTGGTAATTCATCGGGCAACGACTTGAGTTCCGTCAACGGCAAGTATTTGCCACCCGACTGTTCAGCAATTTCGATCAGCAGTTTTTCATTCAGCCAAAACGCACTTGATTCAGCACTCGGCGGAACGACGCGGAATGCAATCGGTTCCAGCGAATCGGCATCGAGGCCGGATACCTGGTAGCGGGCTTCATAGCTTCCGGTTCGTTGAGCGCTGAATCCACCTTCGTACCGACCTTCTGTGTTCGGAATCAACTTCATCTCGATTTCTTGCGTGCGACCATCGTCGCTACGAATCTGCACCGATTGAACGGGTTGCGTGGACGGTCGAAAATCCTGGTCCAGCATTTCGCCAACCAGCGTAATTCGCTCTCCCAGTTCGAACTCTGATTTGTCAACGTCCAAGTAGCCTCGGCGGGCGCCCTGCAGCGAACGGGTTTCCACCAGGAAACGAACAACTTGAATCCAGAAGCGATCAAAATACTGTGCCTGCACACCCACTGGACGCCAGCGGAACGTCCCCTGGAACCCAAGGTACAACACGGTGCCTTTGCCATACCGCCCCGTCACCATCAACGGCTGATTGCCTTCCAACCCTGATTGGTCGCCACGTTCGAGCAACACCCGCCCGGTTGGCTTAGCGGCAATCGCAGGAAAATTCCAATAGATGCCCGGCATCAAATCCCAGATCGCCTGCGTTTCAGCGGGATCACTGCGAAACGCCATGATCGGATGATCCATGTTGTGGCTAACCGGCAACATCTTGCCCGGTCGAAAATCCTGAGCCGATGCGAGGACCTCTGTGGTCTCGATGTATTCATCGTCGCCCAATCGGACAGGTAACAGCTCGCGAATCCGACTCAGTCGATTCAACGTTACGAACTCACCGGAATACTGAGGTCCAGCCATGAACATCAATCCACCGGCGTGCTGCTTGCAAAATGTCTTTAGCAGGTCAATCCATTCGGCGTCGAACTCGTTCGGGTTGGGGTCCATCATCAAGACCACGTTGAACTCATTCAACTCGGCTTGCGTCTTGGGTAATTGCTGAATCGGAACATTACCTTCCTGCGGTCGCGTCTCATCCATCGACTGCAACCAACAGCTCAGTTCAATCGTCGAGTCCCGTTCCAGAAGTCGGGAAACCTGCTGATAATCCCAACTGGGCAATCCGGAAATCAGCAACACCTTGACCTTGGCATCGACGACTTCCATTTCAGAAGTCACCAACTGGTTGTCTTCGGTTTCTGTTTCCCCTTCCAGCACCGGCGTCTGGATGGTGAACAGGTATTTGCCGGGCTGATTGATCGTGTGATCAAAATCGACCCGCATCCGGCCACCTGAAGCGGGAACTTCCACCGACGAAGTTTTGATGCGAACGGGTGCACCTGGTTTGCCAGTTTTCGGATCGATCAACTGCTGCACCAATTCGACATCGATCTGTCGCGGATCGGACTCTCCCAGCTGCGAAGATTGGAGAATCGCTTCGACTTCAAATGGTTCATCCGGATAGGCTTTGTCGCGGACGTAGGCTTCCTTGACGGCCACATTCCGAGGCGGATTGGGATCGCCAACCCCTACCACGTACACGGGAATCCCCTGGGCAGCCGCTTTCTGAGCCATTTCCAGCGGATCTTCGGTACCGTTGTGCTGGCCTTCGCTGACCAGCACCATGGCGCTGAGTCGGGCACCGTCATCCAATCCATCACGCAACGCCTGCCAGATGTCAGTCCCCAGACCGTTAGCCTGCAGCGGTGGAATGTTGTTGGGATCAACCTGTTCCGGCTGGGACTGGTCCGCGTCGTCGCCATCCTCTGCATCCGGATCCTTCAACGCAGTTTCCTGTTTGGCAATCGCGGGCACCAACGCGACCGATTCGCTGCCGGTCGAAAAGTCAACAAACCGCAAGGCGCCTTTTTGCCTCAGCTGTTCGATCAATTCCTTGTTGTTCCCAAACGCAGCGTTGATCAATTCGGATCGTTTGACCGTGCCAGCTTCAATCTCATCGGCCGAAATTCCCGTCAATTGGGACAATCGATTTGCCTGGTCGCGACTACGGTATTCATCCGCCCGATCCAGCGACAGCGAATTGTCTCTCAGCACCGCAATCGTCGGCTTGATTTCGTTGACCTGCTGGTAAAACAACTCCGGCTTCAGAAACAGGATCACCAACAACAGCAGCACCGCCAGTCGCAACCCGCTCATCACCAGCTTGACTGGCATGGGGCATGTATTGATCTCGCGCCGATACATCCAGATGACAGCAAAGATGATGGCGCCAATGACTGCCAGCAGAACAAATACGCCCCACGACTCTGGCAGATTGCCCCATTGCAGCCGAGGCGTACCGGCGCGATTGGGATCCTCGCCGACCAGCATTTCGAGCCAGGTTTTTGCCGCCACCAATGTCATTCCGATTTTACTCCCAACGCATACAGGCGATTGCCACCGTGAACCCAGAACCGCTCGCCGTCACTATACAGATTGCCCAGTGGCGCACCGCCCAGATCGACGTGAATCTTCTTGATCAGGTTGGCCCGTCCTCGATCACCTTCCAAACCAAAATGGTAAATCTTGTCCTGAACGGGAATGAACAAGCCATCCGGTGTCAGCAGACCTCGACCGGTCGCCTGTTTCCCATCGAACTGCTGGTCGGCTCCCCAAACCATGCGCCCTTCGCCTTGCAGGTCGTAGGCAATGATCGTTTCCGGGCCAGCGGTATATAACGTGTCCTGGTAAACGCCGAGGATCTGATTGACCTTGTATCCGATCGGATTGATTTCGCTGCGCCAAACCATCTGCCCGGAATCGCGGTCGATCGCTTCGATCAAATTGCTGTCAGACGCAAACGTGATCAACTGGCGACGGTACGGCAATACGGTATCGGAACTCCAGCCCTCAAACTGCCCGCGTTTCACGGACCAGTTGCTGCGTCGATAAAAATCATCCAGCTTGCCAACACGCGGGTAGGGTCGGGCGAAACGGATTGCGCCGGTGCCCGGGTCCAGCGAAAACATCACGCCCAGTCCGGTGTTGACCAACAGATCGCTGCCATCGATGGACAAGTTGATCGGCGACCACGAATTGGCACCGGCTTCCGGTTCATCACACAAATACGACTTCCAAACCGTTCTACCTTGCTGATTCAGGTCCAAGCCGTAGACCATGATCGCGCCGCCTTTGTTGACTGGAACAATCGCCAGATTCCGGTAACCCACGGGCGCCGACATGAACCCACCGTCTTCCAGCCAGGGCGATTCCGGTTCACCTTCATCACCAATGGCCGCAACATCACTGTGAGCTTCAGGGTTACGGGGCAACGTCCACAACGCCTTCCCGGTCCTGGCATCAAACGCCGACAAATAGTTTTCCCGCGTACGGCGGTAGGGCTGATTCCACTGTGGCACCAGCGGCGTGCTCCGTCGCGCCAAGTTCATGTTCGGACCTTCGATCGAAAACACGACTCCGCGATGTACCGATAGCTGAGCAGCGATCGCATCTCCGAACAATTGAATGCTGGAACTCTCGTCGGGCTCAGATGAAGTTTGTTTGGTCACACCGCGCCGGCCACCAAACGCCGCACCATAGTTTTTCAAAATCGCCAGATGCATTTGGGTCGCCCGGTCGATCTCAAATGAGTTTTGCCACACCGACCGCCATGCCAGGTAAGAATCGATTCTGTCTGAAGCGGAATCGTCCATTGCCGCAAACCGGCTCAAGTCCCAGGCCACCAGGTCGTATCCTGTTTTGAAGAACATCCGACCCTGGGAAAACGCCAGCTGACCTACCGGCTGCCAACCATGTTCGCTCCAGGACTTGAGGATCGTGCTTTCGGTGCGATTACGAGTCTCCTGAATGCTCTCTTCGTCAATCGCTTTTCCGCCGACAAACAGGTTTTCCTTCAAATCGCCTTTGCTGTTGAATTTGTCTTTGGGCTCGAAAGCGTAATGCCAGACAGCCACCAGTTGCCCTTCTTTCAGCAGATCGGCACCAAGAGGCAAACCGACCCCGTATCGCTGGTGATTCGCCAGCGGCATTTTCCAGCTGGCAATCGCGTCGTCGACCGGTTGCCAATCCTCAAACACGTCTCCGTCTTCCAACGCCCTGGCAACCAGTTCCACCGCCGAACTGCGACGATCCAGTTCCCGCGCTTTTTCAGTAGACTCCTGGGCGGCTTGGGTATCACCCAGAAAGGCATTGCAGAGCGCAATTCGGGCGTGAACTTCTGCCAGCGAAACGCTGGGATCAGGATAGTGCTGGACAATTTTTTCAAACAACCGCCGGGCTCCCAGGAAGTTGTATTCATCCAACAGGTAGCAGCCCAGATCAAACGCTGCTTCATCTCCCAGGGAACTGATGAAGTAGCGTTGGGTAATTTGATTCAAAGCGTCGGGATCCTGAGGATGAACCGCTTGCCCTAAAATCGCCTTGGCCTCGGCGTCCGCCTTGACGCGATAAACGGCCAGACCTTCAGGAGGCAGTTCGGCCAACGCGCGCTCAACCTGGCGAGTCATTGAAAAGTAAATCTCGCCGTCGGTCGAAAACAGTGAATCGCCACTGCGTTCAAGCACCGTTTGCCACAGTTGCGTGGCGACGCGATAGTTTCCGTCTTTCCGGTAGCGATCAGCTTTTTCCATGATCGATTCGAGGTCGGGGTCCGTTTTCAACGTCCCACTGTCGTCGAAAATGGTCTCGTCTTCACCCACGTTCAATTCGGCCGGCACGAAACCGCCCCCGAAATTAATCCGTCGAATCGCTTGGGCCTGCACGGGTCGCGCCTGCGGCAGGTCGAGTAACGCTTTTTCCGGCAACCTGTTGTTACGCAGTTCAATCTGGGCACTGGCAATCTCAGTCCACAGGACGACCCACACCGCAAACGCAGCGATTCTGAGAATCATCGAATATGGTTTCAGGTCAATCATGATTCGCTCCATCAATTAGCGTTTCTTGCCCCAGTACCACGCCAGGAACTGCTCGGCCATCAAGATTCCAAACAGGACCATCAACAACGGCAGCCAGATTTCCGAATTCCCTCCCGAAACTGTCTGCTCAACCAGTTTTTCCGGATCCATCAGGGAAACATCATCGCCAAAAAAGTCGCCCTCGGTTGCTTCCCTGCCCAACCGCAGCAACCGACCCTCATCAGCGTCAACATTGGCCGCAAACAATACCGACTCGGTTTCACCCGAATGTCGTTTCAGCTGCAATTCGTAAAAACCTCGCCGGTCCACATTGTCAAATTTAACCTCGTACAGCACGCTGTCGTCGGTGCCGGAGGAGTCACCGATCGGAGCGGCCACGGCTTCCACTTTTTCGTTTTGCGGATCGCGGAGAATCACGCGATTGTCGAAAGCCGTGATATCGACCTGGTAATCGATTCCACCACCCATCGTCAAGGTGCTTGATTCGGCAGTCGAACCAACCAGGTAATCAATCAACTCAATGAAAACCGGGGGAAAAGTCGGGCTGATCGGCCACATCGACCAATCACCATCACCGGGGATCGCAAACACGATCACATTGCCGCTTCCCAGCGTCCGGTCAGCCATGGCGACCGAATTGCGTTCATCTGTCAAACGCAACGGCACCGAAACGGTCTTGCCAATCGTTTGTTCGGGCAACTGAGACGTCCACCAGCTGAAGATATCGACGTTGGACAGGCTGGCGGCGTCACTGTCGACAACCACTTCCAACGCTGGGTGGAGTTGCGGATCGATCTCAAAATTAACCCACTGCGACATTGTCGGATCACCTTCAATGGTGTCCAAAGCCAGCGGCGACAGGCCGCTGCCGTTTTGATAAAACGTATCATTGAATCGTTGGGCTCGAACTCGATTACCAGGCATCAGCACCAACGCGCCGCCTTCTTCGACCCAGCGTTGCAATGAACGAGTTCGATCAGCCGAAACTTCGTCCACGTTGCACAGAAAAATCACCTGGAAATCCGACAACGAAATCGTTTCCAGTTCCGTGGCCGTGATCACCTGGCTTATCAGCCCGCTGCCGGGAACTTCCAGCGACTTCAAATAATGCGTCTCGCTCCGTTCTGACACCGAAGACGGATCTCCGTCGACGAGCAAAACCGAAATCCCATCCGATACTCGCGCCGCATAAAATGCCACGCTATCGTCGAGCAACTGGTCTTTGGCAATCGCAACGTCGGTCAATGATTGACGATCAATTTCGGCTCGGACGCGATAATTCCTGACCGCGGCGGCTGCGGGAATCTGCGTGGCCTCCAGCAAGTTGTCCTGCTGGTTATCGCTTTTGGGGAATACATACCGGAAGGTAACTTCCCTGGTCTCACCGGCCCCCAACGAAGGCAATGTCAAGTATTCCGGCTGGGACTCGTCGACCTGCATCAGGACCCGGATATTCTGCGCCGGTGCCGAGCCATAATTGGCAACCTTGACAACAAAGGGAATCGTCTTGCCGGCCACCAGCAGGTTTTCCGGCCGAATGGAGACCACTGCCAGATTGTCGTCATTGGGACTGCCGGTATCGACCACGAAACAGCCATCGACTGCTTCAGCGACCTGGCTGATCAATTTATTCGGAGCGCGCTCTGGGTCCGATTGGGCATTGGTTTCCCAATCCAACCGTCTCATGTCGGAATAAAAATAAACCGCCCGTCCACCCTCTTCGCGCTGGCTGCTGGTATACCGCAACACTGAACTCAGCGATGCCGGATAGTCGGCGGATCCATCGGATTCGGGAATTCCGTCGATCGCTTCATTCAAAATAGATAGCGTGTTCATCGTGACTGGATCATTGGCCAGCACTGGATTCTCCGGGTCGCTGGTAACAAACACGGTCAGCCAGTCTTCCGTTTCATCCGATTCGGCCCAGCGGGCAATCAACTCCTTGACGCTTTCCCGCGTCGCTTCCAGGGAAGTCCGGGCTTCGTAACGGACTTGCTGCGAAAGCGAATTGTCAATCACCAGAACCCGCTCCAGCTGGCGTTTGTTTTGGAGCAAACTGGTGATCGAGTTTGGCAAAAATGGACGCGCCAGCATCAGCGCCAGCAGCAGCATTGCCAAACAACGCAACAACAACAGGATGAAGTTTTCCAACTCGACGCGGCGTCGATTTTTCTTGTCGGCTTCAAACAGGAAATCCATCGCCGCCCACTCCACAATCTTGAACCGCCGCTTATTCAGCAAGTGGATCAGGATTGGTGAAGCAACAGCCAGGCTGCCTAACAACATCCACGGATTCAGGAACCAACTAAACATATCTGTGTCGCCGCAACCAGCTTGCCCCGTCGAGCACTGGTCTTAAACAAGCTTCCTTCGGGAACGGGCACGAAAATTGAGATAGCTGGACAACGTAACGTCCAGCGATCGCGAGGTATCCAACAGCACATGGTCAACGCCGGCGGTCGCGCAAACTTTCTTGACTCGTGCCATGTACCTTTCGACAGCATCCAGATAGGACTGCCGCAACGCACGCGGTTCGGTAAACAACTCGGCATCCACTTCCATGCCTTTGAACAACGTGTTGTCCTGGAACGGAAACTCCAGTTCGTCATGATGCATGACATGGAATACGATCACTTCATTCTTCCGCAACCGGAACTGTTGCAGCGCTTCTCCCAACTCGTCGGGATCGAGAAACAGATCCGAAAAAATCGCGACCAAACCGCGACGACGAATCTGAGCGGCCAGCTTAAAAAACGGTTCGCTGATGTCCGTCGTACGGTCAGGCTGGGTCTGCTCCAGTTCGTGCATCAACAGCTTCAAGTGCGATGGATGCGATGACGACTTGAGCGTCTTGTCGATCTGATTGCTGAACAGGACCAACCCCACCGAGTCGGCCTGCTGCTGCATCAAATGCCCCAAGCTGGCAGCGGCCGTTGCCGCATAGTCGAATTTGCTCCACCCGGTCTGTTCCCCGTACCGCATCGATTTGGACGCGTCGACAATCAAGTGGCACTTGAGGTTGGTTTCCTCTTCGTATTCCTTGATATACAGGCGGTCGGTTTTCGACCAGACTTTCCAGTCAATATGCCTCAAGTCGTCGCCAGGCGCGTACTCACGGTGCGCGGCGAATTCAATCGCAAAGCCGTTGTAGGGACTACGGTGCTGACCGGAGATAAAGCCTTCGACGACTAATCGAGCTCGTACATCCAGGCGTTTGATTTTGTCCAACGTCGCCGGGTCGAGATGCCGCGTACCGCCGTTGGAATTGGAAGTGTCCGACGTCGACATGAATTAAAACGCCTTCGCTAACTCGGGGGCCAGCTGATCGCCATCGCTCCGTTCTGGAATCTCTGTCAACAGACGCTCGATCACATCATCGGAGGTAATCCCGGAAGACTCGGCATTGAAGTTGGTAATCACTCGATGCCGCAAGACAGGTTTGGCAACGGCTCGCAGATCGTCGGTCGTGGCGTACGATCGCCCTTCCAGCACGGCGCGGGCTTTGGCCCCCAGCAGCAGGTTTTGCACCCCCCGAGGACCAGCCCCCCAGGAAATGGATTCTTTGACGAATTCAGGACAATCGTCTTCCAACACGCGAGTCGCGCGGACCAGCCGCAAGGCAAAATGAATCATGTGCGACGCCACCGGGACGCGACGCACCAGCTCCTGAAGACGGAGAATATCCTCGCCAGTCAATACCTGCTCGACCGCCGTCGAGAGATCGGCGGTCGTGGTTGCAGCAATCAGATATTCTTCTTCATAGCTGGGATAATTCACGAACACCTTGAACATGAACCGGTCCTGCTGCGCTTCAGGCAGCGTATAGGTCCCTTCCTGCTCAATCGGGTTTTGGGTTGCCAGGACAAAAAACGGAGCCGGCAACGTGTGACGTTCACCCCCAATCGTTACTTGCTTTTCCTGCATCGCTTCCAACAATGCCGCCTGCGTCTTGGGAGGCGTCCGGTTGATTTCGTCGGCCAAAATAATGTTGGCAAACACAGGCCCCTTGAGAAACTTGAATTCCCGTGCCCCGGAAGCTTTGTCTTCCTGAATCACTTCGGTACCGACAATGTCCGAGGGCATCAAGTCGGGCGTGAACTGGATCCGGTTAAAATCCAGATTCAATGTTTCCGCCAGCGTGCTGACCATCAATGTCTTTGCCAACCCGGGCACGCCCTCGAGCAAGCAGTGGCCACGAGCGAAAATCGCAATCATTAATTGCTCGATAACTTCGTTCTGACCCACAATCACTTTGGACAATTGCTCGCGAACCAAGCCATAAGCCTCGCTCAGTTTTTCCAAAGCCTTAACGTCTTCTCCGGATAGTTCGGCGGATGATCCTGACGCGGGGTTATTCATGTACATTTCCTCAAAAGCGATCTTTCGGCCAGCCTCGATCATTCGACAGCTGGGATCCGGCTTTGTTCCAGTTTATTTTCCAGGGCGCTGTGCACCCAATTTAATTAAGCTTCACAAGGCAACCCACGACAGGTCGCCGGTGTGGCAGCAATCCTGTCGACACGGCTTTACCTCCTTCGATTCTAACCGACAAAAACCACCAAGTGCGAGAATGGGGCGGATTTATTCCAGCCCAAAGAATTCGCCTTGCTGTCGAACGACTGCCGCAGACATGAAATTTTAGTTTCAAGTCCAGAGAAATCGGCGTTTTGCGACAAACCGACGAACCGCATAATCCCTACGCAGCCTCCAGCCTGGCGTTCGTTTGTTACACGAAAGTTACTTCCAGCTTGGTTTGCACTGGTCTTCGTGAAATAATCTACGTATGAAACCACCGCCCCCCAATCTCGGCCCCTCCAACTCAGTTGCCGCCCTCAGGGAACCTGCGGTGCCGCCGGTCGGCAATCCAGATCGCGTTAACCTGCGATCCATCCTGATGTCGATGGTGGTCCACAGTTTATTAGTCCTGTTATTGTTATTTTTCGTTACCGGCCCCCAGGCCGGCGGAGACGGAACACTGATTCGTCCAGCGGGCATCGTGCTGACCGAACGTAGCGAAAACTCAGAAGATCGCTATTTGGACCAGGAACAACTGGAACAACAGACGACTGCCCAATCGGCCGCGACAGCCTTGGCAGCCGCCAGCGATGCGGCTCCGCCGATCGAAACCGACACGCCAAAGTTGGAAATCGAAGCCCCTGGGCTGGACACCTCCGCCCTCAACGCCAATGCGATGACCACGGGTGTCGGTCAGGGACGAAAGCCCTCGGAGGAGCTGAGCGCTGCTGATCTGGCGTTGATCGAGGCTGACCAGGCGCTGGTGTTGTCTCGTCAACCGGCTGGCCCTGCGACATCGATCAGCATCTTTGGCGGTGGGCAAATGACCGGCCGGTCGTTCCTGTTTCTGCTTGACCGCTCCAAGAGCATGGGGGCAGGAGGACTGGGGGTTATCCAGGCAGCCCGAGGTGAATTGAGCGCCGCAATCAATCAGCTCGAAGAGCACCATCAATTCCAGGTCATCGGCTATCATCAGCAAACGGTCGCGATGGACATGAAACAGATGCTGCCGGCGAATCAGCAGAACCAGTCACGTGTCGCGGGCTACATTGCCAAACTGGCGGCTTTCGGGGCTACCGATCACTACAATGCATTACAAGTCGCCGCCACGTTTAAACCCGATGTGATTGTGTTGTTAACCGATGGCGGACCGCCTGAATTGAATGCCGCGCAGCTGAAAACCATCCACAAAATGGCAGCTGGGGCGCAAATTCATTGTCTCGTCTTCGGCTTTGGAAAACAACAGCGGGCGCCCGCGTTTCTAACCGAACTGGCGCAACAGAACGCTGGCACGTACCGGTACATTGATGTACAAGAGTGGGATTAGATTCAAATTGATCGAGACATTGATGTTTCCTTTTAGTGCTGCACCTCAGATTCGTACCATGGACTTTGTTCGCCGCTTGCTACTGTCCGGCCTGACAAGTTGCCTGCTGGTCCTACCGTTCATCACTCGCCTGCAAGCCGAAGAATTCCAACTGGTCCTGGCAGACGGAAACGTGATTATCGCCGATGTCGCCAACAAACAACTCAACTGGCGGACGATCAACGTTGATGGGTCAGTCGAAGAACGCAGCATCCAACTGTCGTCCGTCACGCGCCTGACACTGGCCGATGCTCCAGCTTCCGATCAGTCGATCGAAGTCCGCAAGCTGCTTGGGCAACTGAGCGATCCCGACTACTTTGTCCGTGAAGCCGCCGAACAACAACTGCTTGACGAAGGAAAGGTCGGCCCTTTCAAAGGCCTGATCGAATCGTTGAAGAACAGCAAGGATCTGGAAGTCCGAGTTCGCGCCGAACGAATCCTTAATTCTCTGGACGACTCCAGCTTGCAAAAAGAACTACAGCTCGATGCCATCCGCTTGAACAATCAGGACGAAATCATCGAAGGCGATGCCGGGCAATTTGTGTTAACGGCCACGCTCCAGGGCAATGCGTTAACCATTCCCCGTAATCAGTTGATGTCCATCAACGCGGTACCGCCCGCACCCGATGTGGTGGCGACTGGCCAGTTAACACCGGAGGCGAAACTGTTTTACGACGTCGAGCAGTTTCAACCGGGAAACTTGCGGACGGTCGATTTCGAAGTCACTCCCAGCGGTGAATCGATCGAAGCCAGGGATTCAGTGGAAACGGTCTACCAACCCTTCGGGCTGGTTCTGGAAACCGAAGAGCCGGGCGGTGAAGTTGTCGTGTCGACGTTTTCATTCGGCAACATGGGAACTGTCGCCAAGAGTAACTCAATCGCCGTGTACGCGATGGTGCAGGACACGCTAAAACGTTTCAAGGGGGTCTGTACCGTTGAATTCTGCGTTCCCGGGCAGCCCTGGATTCCTGCCGCCGTGAATGAATTCGGGTTGTTCATTGCCCGTGTCGACAATGGGAGAAACTTTATCATGGAAGGCTACGATAAATATGGCCGCCTGATCGCCCAAGTCGACGCCCCTGATGAACGCTGTGGCTTCATGGGTATCAAAAGTCAGATTCCGATTGCCAAAATTCGCGTGCTGGCCAACCCCTACCTGCATCGCCTGACCAAATCTCGCATCATCGATGATGACTACGGCCTGGATCACTTTGTTTTTTCCAAGCCACGTCCAATCGGCCTCGCCACCGGTGCGTCCAATTGCGTGCTTACCAACCGTGGTGAAATCATTGATTTTGAAACCGCCGAGTTCGCCCCGGAACAATTACAAATCAAAACGAGGTCACTGGGTGAACTGACCTTCGAGTTTTCCGAACTGGCCGAGATTCGTTTCCAGGCTCAGCCCACCAACCCCAATCCAGCCTCAGGTCACTGGTTAGCCACGCTGACCGACGGCAACCGATTGACAGTGACCGGATTTGATCCATTGACCTCTGACAGCATCCGTCAGCCCATCGCCATTGAGCAATTGGCCTCGCTGCGCTTTTCCAGCCAACCGGAGCGGTTTCCAGTGGCAGGTGATTTTGAAAAAACCGGCAAGGTGCTGGTGTTTCCCACTTGCCGAATTGTTCCCGAGATACTGAAGTTCGAGCAAAACGAATTGGTGTGGGGGCCAGATTCGATCAAAATCCTGCAGCCTGTCGACGGGGAGTCTCCCTTGGATGTCCCGGGAAAAGATCCGACCCCGGTCCATCACCAGGTACCTTTTGAATCACCCGACCCCACAGAAATCCCCACCGCCTGGATGTCGAATCCACCGACTTGGTCATCACAAACCACGGAAATCTGGCTGCAAGATGGCCAACGTTTTCTGTTGAACGAAACGTCCCCCTTCAAACTTGATTCAGTGCGACCAGACTCCATCACATTGACGAACGAGGGCCAGAAGATCGAGATCCCAGCAGCCAACTTGTTGAGAATCGTTGTTGGCGACTGGCAAGGGTCGCGCTGAGCTTGCTTGATGCGGCCGAACAGGCGTCGCCAAAACCTTTAACTGTATAACCACTCAAGGTTGGCTTATCTCGCTAATCAGTTGCCAGCCGCTCCTATCGATTGAAAGGTCGTCGCAAAATTCATGGATTGGCTTAACTATCATCACCTTTACTATTTCTGGATGACGGTCAAATCAGGGACCATTTCGGCAGCCGCCGAGACGCTTCACCTCGCCCGTCCCACCGTTGCCGCCCAGGTCAAGGAACTGGAAAAGTCGTTCGGCGAAAAGCTGTTAAAAAAACAGGGGCGGGGCTTGGTGCTGACCGAGTTTGGCAGCCAGGTTTACGAGTATGCCAACGAGATTTTCGCCATCGGACACGAACTGCGAGAATTCGTCCGGACGGGAAACTCAGGAACCCGCAAACGATTTGTAGTCGGTCTGCCCGACGTGGTCCCCAAGCATATCGCGATGGAGTTACTGCGGCCGGCACTGGCTGCCGAAGAAAAAACCCGACTGGTCTGCTACGAAGGAAAACTTGAGCACCTGCTTGCCGAGCTGGCGGTGCATAAGCTGGACCTGATCATCTCAGATTCCCCCGCACCGCCTACGATGGAATTCAAAGTCTACAACCACCAATTGGGTGAATGTAGCATGTCGATCATGGCAGTCCCCGAGTTGGCCGGGCGATACCGCGATCGATTTCCAGAGTCATTGACAGGTGCACCACTGCTGCTACCCACCGACCATACCGCCGTCCGCCGCTCGCTGGATATCTGGATGGAAGACCATCAGATCTACCCCGACCTGATCGCCGAGTTTGAAGATAGCGCTCTGCTGAAAGCGTTCGGTCAAGCCGGCGAAGGGTTGTTTCCGGTGCCAACGGCAATCGAATCATTGATCAAACGCCAGTACAACGTCCAGCTGGTCGGACGGGTGGAACAAGTCAAGGACAAGTTTTATGCCATTTCGCCGGAAAAGCGTGTCCACCATCCGGCCACGGCGATGGTCGTAAAACAGGCCCGCAATCGCCTGTTCGATCCTCAAGCTGCGGCAGCCGATTGACCCCAGTGCTTTGTGACACCAGCACGACGCCAGCCCCCTGAAAAATCGCTTGCCTTATCCGCCAGGGAGGAATACAAATCGATGGCCTGTGGCCATCATCTGTCAGCTATTCAGAATCAGAATTATCAATGAGCAATCACTTGCCCACCGGGCAATGGACCGGGTTTTATCGCGAATCACACCAACCCCGTCGAGGCTGGATGCATTTGTATCTGGAATTCGAATCCCAGCAGATTCGTGGCGAAGGCACCGATTACGTCGGCCCCTGGAATCTGTCGGGCCACTACGACCTCGAGCAGCAGATTGCAAGCAATACATTGGCCAGCATCGGGTTAATTACCAGGGCAAGATCACGCCTCAGGGAATCCTGGGAGAGTGGGATATCCGGCAGACAATTCGCGGCAGCTTCCACATCTGGCCAGTTCACTTGACCGAACTGAACGAGAAATACCTGCAGGAAGATCTCCAGTTGGACCAAAGCCAAATCCGCCCGCTACCGAGCTTTTGAGTTGGCGGAAGGCCGACATTTTTGCGATCGTTGGAGGTAGCTTGGGCCATTGGCCCGAGTTGGCACGGTTTCGCCAAGCATTCAGTTTCCCATCGCGATCACGGCCGAGTCGGCCATGCTACCTAACTTTCGCGGAGGCCAAGAGCATCAAGTGCCGACGGTCAATTGGCGCAATAAAAAACCGCGGTCAACCGACCGCGGATAGATATTCGGCGAACGAAACGACGATTACTTGTCGTCGTCCTTTTTGACTTTCTTTTTCTTCTTCATCGAGATCTTCACGACGCGAACTTTAGGCAGCCCATAAATGGGATCTCCCTCGCTCCAGCGGTCCTCTTTGATCAATTTTTCGACGCGCTCCGCTCGGGTCAACACGTTGCGAGTTTTTACCGAGCCGGCTTTGATTTTCAGGCTTTTGTCGATCGTCATGATATTTTGAATTTACGCTAAGTCTTAAATTTTGAGCCACGGATTGTAGGCAGCCACAGAGAATAGTTCAATAGCTTCATAGACGTAATGACTAAATTCGGCTCAAATCTCCCAATTCTGAAGCCTCAACGCCATTTTGCCAAGGAAAGCGAAGGGACATGAAAATCGGTGTTTTCTGCAGCGGAGGGGATGCCCCAGGGATGAATGCCTGCGTCCGAGCCGTCGTTCGCTCAGCCGCGTCCCGCGGTCACGAAGTCGTGGGCATCATGCGTGGCTACGAAGGACTGATCAATCAGCAGTTTTTCATTGATTCTGACGGACGCAGCGTTTTGACGCCCTATCGAGTAACCACCTGGGCTGCCCATGGTGGCGCCCACCTCCGCAGCAGCCGATCGGCTGATTTCCGCACCCATGAAGGTCGCCAGCGAGCAGTCCAGGTGCTGCAGGACAACGAGATTGAGGCCTTGATTCCAATCGGGGGTGACGGCACATTCAACGGTGCGGTCGCCCTGGGAAAGATGTGGGACGGACTGATCGTGGGCTGCCCGGGCACAATCGACAACGACCTGATGGGCACCGATTACACGATTGGATTCTCCACCGCGGTCGAAACTGCCGTCGAAGCCGTGGACAAGATTCGTGATACCGCATCCAGCCACGATCGAATGTTCCTGGTCGAAGTCATGGGCCGGCACAGCGGTTATATCGCGCTCTACACCGCCCTGGCGTCCGGTGCCGATGTGGTGGCGATTCCGGAAACCGATACGGACTTCCCCGCCATCATTTCGCATCTCTGCCAGCTGAAGGAAAGGGGCCGAACGATGGCCATCATGATTGTCGCCGAAGGGGACGAGAAAGGTGGCGCCGATGCCATCAACGAACAACTGAAACAACACAACTGCCCGTTTTCGACCCGAACCGTGACGCTGGGACACCTCCAACGGGGTGGCGTCCCAACTCCAGAAGACCGGCGGCGAGCCACCCAAATGGGTTGTGCTGCCGTGGATGCCATTCTGGCTGGTAAAACCGGCGTGATGGCCGGGACCCGTGACGATCAAACGGTGCTGGTCCCGTTCGAAGACACCTTTCGCACCCATCGCCCGGTGCCGCTGGAACTCCTGGAAGTCCTTAATCACATGATGCTGTAGGAGGCTGGAGGGGAGAGTCTGGAGGTGGGAGACGGGTGGCAGACTGCCAGCACTAAAAATCAATGTTGGACGAATTCTACCCGTCTGGTCTACTCAACTGGTCGGCAACGATTCATTTTCAAAGGATTGAAACAATGAGCAGCAACTCCGTACGCTGGACCGTCTACTTTCTGGTTCTCGGTATCTGTACTGCACTGGGCTATACGCTCGGATTCTATCAAGGCATCGACTCGCAACCGGCATCTGTCGCTGCCAGGACAACTGCCCCGACGGCCTCGGTCGCAAACCAGTCTCCCGCCGAACAGCTGAATAAACCGAAATTGAAGGCCAAGACCTTCACTTTTTTTGTGGGTGACATCGTGTTGTCGGAAAAATGGAAGGGCCAAAGGCGCCAAAGGCACGGTTTGCCTCAAGGCATCACCTCGGCCGAAGTTGAAAGCATCACCTTGGCCGACTTTGTGCCGCTGATTGATGACCTCAAGAAGGCGATTGGCCCCGTCGAGGAGCCTTTGAATATGCAACCCTACGTCGCGAAGCTATCGCTGATCGTGACCGCCGAAGACGCGCAGCATGAGCTGGTGCTAGATCGGCTGGCCGAAATCCGAATGGAGGTTTTGGCTGAGCAACAAGCGTCGAAAACGCTGAAGCCAATGACTTCCAACGTGGGCATCTTTGTCGCCACTTACTACGTGGGCGACATTGTCGCCGCAAAGCAGGCGGAGGATGAAATACATGGGGTCACCCTGGCCGACTTTGAACCGCTGATCGACGAAATCGAGAAGATTGTTAAAGTGGACGGTAACTCTGCGACCATTCAACCCTACGTTGCGAATTTATCCCTCATGTTGGGCGCCAATGCTTCCCAACACAAACGCGTACAAGAGCGTCTGGCTGAAATTCGCCTGAAGGCTGACTTGCCAATATCGCCCAAGCCATTAGCCCGGGCCAAGTGAGTTCCACAAGGCCAGTCTACAACTGGCGATCTGTCATGGTTCTAAGTTTTGGTTGGCCAATCAATCGAATACGAAATTTGCAATTTCAGTCCTTGTGCCCAATCCTAAAAACAAGCCCTGACATGCATCAGGGCCGGAGGTCCGACACAACCATTGCCGGGGGTGATAACCCCCGGTAAACCGCGCAAAAAAAAAAAAAAATAGGCCCGGAGGGCCGATATAACTTTTCTGACCAACAAGAAATCGCTCGCGAGGGATTGGTTCACTCGTCCCGAAATGGAATTGGGCCCGAACATTTGTTCGAATAGTTCTGTCCGCCCTGCGGGCCTGATCTTCTGGTTTACTGGAAACCGGGGGTTAACACACCCGGCAAAGGCTCTACCGGCCCTCCGGGCCTATTCAAATTTCCAGTCTCATCAAACTACCGGCGTTTTTTCGG
>CAZJEK010000028.1:19838-31820 GCA_964545005.1 uncultured Pirellulaceae bacterium | reverse complement strand
CGAACCGGATTCGCCCTGTAGGCGTTTCCCAACTCCCGATGGAGACGCCGTCGTAATCAAGCAGATGCAATCGGCGACCAATCGCAGCAATCAGTTGATGATCATCGGAAATATCAGGTTCAAGGACTGAGGTCTCAATCTCTCGGATCCACCTGCGTTCAGCATTTTGATTGTAAAACACCAAGCGGGCTCCACGTTCCCAACCGGGCATTTCAACGCCGACAATTGCTTTTCGACTGGCATTGTACACCGGGGGCAAACGGTACAGGCTGTCCACTGTCCATTCAGATCGACCGACTCGGTCGATGGCATACTTAAAGGTTGGCTGGCCCGATTTCAAGTCAATCACGATCATGCCTTGGCCGAGTTCCGACAATGATAAGTATTGACCAGTCGTATCGATTCTGGCCTTGGCAGGGTGGATTGGGATCTCGATCGAGCGGATTTGTTTGCGTTGCTGGTCGTCGATGACGCGTACGGTGGCTGGCGAGTCTGGATCGAGAGGGGGCGAGATAATCAACAGTCCCTGTTTGGCAAACAGGAAAATGGCACGCTCACAGGATTGATTCTCGTTCAGTTTTTCCAACGCCGGCTCGGTGAACGAAGCGATCTTCCGGCCGGCTTCATTTGTAATCAGCAGGCCTACTCCGTATTCGAATCGAAGCAGCAGTTGACCGTTAAAGGCATGGAGTTGAGTGATCGAGGCAGGAAAGGTTTTTGTCCATAGCGATTTCCGCTGGCCGACGCTGAAGCAAACCAGTTTGTCACCAGCGCTGACGACAACCCGATCTGAATCAAGCCAATCGAAACAGTATTCTGGTGACCTGGGGCCAGTACGTTCACCCGGTAACTCAGGCAGGTCGTGCGAAAACAATAATTCAAACTCAACACGAACCGGCTGTGCGATTGCTGGGGTTGGCAAGGTCGAGATCACCAGTTGGGCCAGGATTATCACTGCCGTCGAAAATGTCGGAGGGAAACCGAGTGCAATCATGACTGGACCTTGGTCGGACAAGAATGAGTGACGTCATGTTTCAACCCGCCGATTCGTTCAAGGTTCTGGTGAAAGCCTGGGAAACTTGCAACGGCTAATCGTCTGCTTCCGGGATCACGGCTTCTGTCGATTCGGTGCCGGCGATGAAATGGCCGAGCAGGTTGCCTTGTTTGTCCGTGACTAACCACAGGACTCCGGCTCGGCTTTGGTAAGGTTTGAACCAGCCTCGTTCCAGCGTGCCGTACGAGTGGCGGTTGCCTTGGGGATCGACCCGGAAAATGTTGACTGGCTGTTGGCTGACATTTTTAAAATGAATGTCAAATGGTTTTCCAGTCGGTTGAGACTTGGGTAACTCGGTCCCGTCATCGGGCTGCCACGAAAGACGCGGCAAGGTCTGTTTCCTGGCCGGAATGAATTCAGCGAATTCAACTGGCGCTTTGGCTCGCATTCGCGCCATCCGCGCGGCTTGATCTGGAACGCCTGCCAGATTGTTCCACTCAAACGGGTCTGACTGGACATCGTACAGTTCTTCGGCGCCGTTGGCGTAATGAATGTATCGCCATCGTTGTTCACTGACCGAGTAGTTGTCTGGTCGATTGAGGTACGTGATCGCGACGTGAGGCCAAGCTTGGGCAGGCTCGCGCAACAGCGGCACCAGGCTGGGGCCATCGTTGTCAGGTTTCTTCGGCAGGCCAGCCAGTTCGAGCAACGTCGGATACAAGCTGACCAGGCTGACCGGTTGGTCACAGATCGTGCCCGGTTCCGTTCCAGCGGGCAATCCGCGAGTTCCCGGAGGAACGCGAATCATCAACGGTACTCGCGTGCAGGCTCTCCAGGCGGTGTACTTTTGCCAATGCTCTTTTTCGCCCAGATGCCACCCGTGATCGCTCCATAACACGACGATGGTATTGTCGCGATTGGGCCCCTGTTCCAATGCATCGAGTACCCTGCCAACCATCGCATCGGCGAAGGCGATCGAGGCGAGGTAGCCTTGGATGGCTTGCTTCCACTGCTGGTGTTCTTGAATGTGAGCGAAGTAGCGATTGCGTGCCCGTCGCTGAGCCACTTCAGGCAGGTCGTCGAGATCATTCTCCCGGTAGCCGGGTGGAAGTTGAATCTCGTCCAGTGGAAACTGGTCAAAATATTTCTGCGGAACGAACCACGGTTCATGCGGGCGATAGATTCCGCAGGCGAGGAAAAACGGCTGGTCATGTTGTTTGCCCAAGTGCTGACCAATCCATTGAGACACCGAATAGTCGCCTCCAAATTCCTGGTCGGTGACGTTCAGCGGTCCCCAGTCCGTTTCGATGTATTGCCAGTCGCCGCCGCGCGGCAGGCTGACCGGGCGCTGGTCCGGATACTTGGTGGGCGGAAACGGGTTTTCGGTTTCCTTGTCCGGAAAGTAATCGTCCCACGAATCTGCGTCGGTAAAGTAATGCAGGATTTTGCCCGAACCGGCTGACCAGTAGCCGTGCTGAGAAAAATACTTTGGCATCAAGGTGGCAGTCGGCAGCAGTTGACGCATCTTTTGTCGATTGTCATAGACGCCCGACACGTGTGGAGAGATGCCGGTCATGATCGCGGTTCGCGAGGGGTTGCAGGCTGGAGCCGGGCAATGGGCGTTGGTGAACAAGGCACCGCTGGCCGCGAGGCGATCGAGATTGGGCGTCTGGACTTGAGGATGCCCACCGAGGCAGCCGATCCAATCGTTCAGGTCGTCGACCGAAATGAACAGCACATTCGGAGCATCCGTCGCTTGGGCCGTGGCCGCCGGCTGCTGGCCGGGGGAGGTGCCCGGGATTACAAGCATCCAGGTGACGCACAAAGCGAAATACAATGCGATATGACAGTCCTTGCGTTTAATGTCTTCGTGGTTGGTCATGTTCTTCTCACGCCGTTGGCAATGCTTGTGTGACTCAGTTCCGCTGTGTCCTACAAGGTATCAGAATTTGAAACGCGTGGCTCAATCTTGCCATTGTTGCGCTCCGCTGATTTTAGCGGAGCGGCTGACATTATTTGTTCAGCTGAACTGGTTGGCGCTGTGGTTGAATGGTCGATTGCCTCGTTGGCTGCAAAACGAATCTTGTTGATCATGTTCATCTTGTCCTTTTTGGCCGCTTGCTCAAACATGCACAGCGTACGCAAGATTCACCTGGAAGTTTGACAGGATGTTCAGGATCAACAAGATTGACGAGATGCTTCCTGGTGTTGGATCCCTGAGAGTACAATTCGGGCGAATGACATAGCTTTCGCGGAGCGGCTGACGACTATGGGCAACTTCTAAACTGGGCGCGTCGGAGTTGAACTTGAAAGACTCCGCCTGGCTGGATGTTACACATCTGTTACCCCGTCATAGATTGAAAACGACGATAATGCGGCCAGTTGATGATTGATGTGCCGCCAATCCGTATCTGGGAGGAAAGAAGATGTTTCAATCAATCGTGCTGCTGTCCGCTTGCCTGTTTGTGATGCCCGTTCAAGAGCAGGTCCCGCAACGGGATGCGAAATTGAAAGTCACTCGAGAAGTCGTATTTGAAGTTCCCGGTATTGCTTGCGTGGGACGGTTCAAGGATTCACTACAGCAAGCGGTCGTTAAAAAACTGGATGGCGTGCACAGCGTAAACTTTCATTACCTTGATCGTGATCCCGATCCCGCTCAGCAACAGGTGATGAACCTGGCTACCGCTCGCGGCGAGCTCGTGTTTGGAGGATTAGGGCAGGTCACTTTTACAGTTGACCAGGATTTTGATTCCCGGCATTTGATTCAGCGTTTAAAGGAATCCAAACTCTATCACCTGGATCGTTGGGTGATTGTAGAGCGAATGTTGTTGACCGATCCTCGCTTTGACGTGCCTGCAAGGTGACCGTAACCGAATGTTGATTCGGCCACGGGAACCGTCGGTGGGGCATGGGCATTTCGGGGCAAATGTAAGTAGTTGGGGGCGGATTCCGGCCGGTTTTTTGGTTAAATCGTTTACATCCGCAGGATTCACATTATCTTAAGAAACTGATTGTTTCGTTTCTTCCTCACTTCCCCGGTGTTCCATGCCTGCCAACCGAAACTCCAAGCACCGTTCGCAAACCCACTACAACTCACTCGAACCCAGGCGTTTGCTGGCGGCCGATTTTGCCGGGGCCGCGGAGCAGCTGTACTACGTCAACGACGGGTTACAAGAATCAGTAGCGCGGAAGTATCTGGCTGGCCAACCTGGCACAGCCGATTTGGACCAGGGACAAAATGGTCTGGAGCTGGTCGAGATCAAACGGGGCTTGGCGAGTACTGTTACTCGGTTTCGGCAGACCTACCAGGGGACGCCCGTGGCGGATGCTTGGGTGACAACCATCCAGGGACCTCAAGGGGATTTCATACAGGTCCACGACCAGAGCTTTGATGGTGAATTCACCAGTTTTGTGCCGCGGAAAGTGATCGACTATGCCGTGGCCGAACAGATTGCTTTGGATTTCGCGGGAGCCAAATCGACGTTTGCTCCCTCTCAGGGTGAATTGGTCTGGCTGGCCGGCGAAGATGGCAAGACAGCTCATGTCGCTTGGGAAATGACAGTCTTTGGTGTTGATCCGCACGAGCATGGCGATTTCTTGACTTTCATGGATCCGACAACCGGGCAGGTGATTTCGCAGGAAAACCGGATCGCTCACTTTACGACCGGGACGGGAGACGTGTTTTATCCCAACCCGTATCAAACGTTGGGCAGCGGTGTTGGGATCACTGACAACAATGATGCCGACAGCGCAGAACTGAACAACCAGATGATCGAGGTTACGCTCGAAGGCCTGGATGAAGGAACCGGTTTGTTGACCGGGGAATTTGTCGACTTGGCAACTCTGAACAGCGCATCGTTGCCCGACTTCGACGCCATCGATTTTAATCGGGAGTATTTTTACACTCGTAGCGATGATCGGTTCGAGCAAGTCGTCGTTTATCACACCGTCGATCAGATGAATCGTTATTTCCATGCATTGGGATTTGACGACGATACCGGGACGCCCAACGGAATCCGGGATTTCCCGACCTTGGCCAATGCCCACTGGTATAACGACGACCAGTCGTTCTATTCCACCGGTGACGATGCGATTCACTTTGGTGACGGGGGCGTCGATGATGCGGAAGATGGTGACATCATCGCTCACGAATACGGCCACGCGATTCAGCACAATCAGAACGCTTCCTGGGGTGGTGGCGAAATGGGCGCAATGGGTGAAGGGTTCGGCGATTACATCGCCGCCAGCTTCTTCCAGACCCATGGCGATGTGGCCTTCCAGGCTAACCATGCCGCAGCCGTTGGCGAATGGGATGCAACCAGCTATAGCAGCGACGATCCACCGAACTTGCGCCGTGTTGACGGCAACAAAATGTACCCAGGTGATCTGGTTGGCCAAGTGCATGCCGATGGTGAAATCTGGTCCCGCGCGTTGTGGGATATCAATCAGGCCCTGGGGGCTTCGATTGCCGATCAGCTGGTTCTGGAATCGCATTTCATGCTCCCCGGCAGCGCTTCGATGGTCGATGGTGCCGAGATGATTTTGCTGGCCGATGCCAATATTAACGGCGGAGCCAATGAAGCTGCCATCCGCCAGGCATTTGAAGACCGCGGTATCCTCGAACCTCCAGCAACCATCGGTACGGTGGAACTGGATAAGTCGATTTACAACGTTGGCGACGTGGTTTCGATTACGGTCGAAGATGGCAACGGACCGATGAGTTCGGTTGACGTTACGATTGAAAGTTCCAATGGCGATGTCGAGACGGTTACTCTTAGCGGTGCTGCGGGCGTTTACTCGGGAGTCATCACCTCGACCGCTGGAACACCGACTGCCGCTGATGGGCAGTTGCAAGCGGAAATCGGCGACACCTTTGTCGTTACCTATGTTGATACGGATGACGGCAGTGGCGGGACGGTAGACGCGACCGATACGGCTGAGTTCGCGGATATCACCGAATACAATTCGACCGATACCCCGATTCCGATCACTGACAACAACACGATTACGTCGACCATTAACGTTCCCGATTCAGGACTGTTGGCGGATTTGAATGTTCAGCTGGATATCACTCACACTTACGATGGTGATTTAACCGGAACATTGACCGCCCCCGACGGTACAGTCATCACCTTGTTTAGTCGAATTGGAGGCAACGGGGACGACTATAGTGGAACGATCTTTGACGACGAGGCAGGCCAGGCAATTACTGATGGCTCTCCACCTTACGCAGGAGAATTCAGGCCCGAAGAAGCACTCTCCGGGTTGGATGGGATTTCCATTACGGGTGATTGGATCTTGTCGATTACGGACAGTGCCGGTGGCGATATAGGAAGTTTGAATTCGTGGTCGATGTTCGTCGTCACCGATCCCTTGCCCGATTCGGCAAGTCTCGAAATTGATCAGGAACTGTATGAAGTCGGCGACAGTATTCAGATCACCATCATCGACGGCAACGGTCCAGCCACGATTCCAGTGACGGTCACCAGCTCTGGTGGCGACACAGAAACCTTGACGTTGACTGGATCAAACGGGTTTTACAGTGGCACCATTGCTTCCGTGGCTGGAGCGGTAAGTTCGGAAGACGGTAGCTTGCAAGTGGCCGTTGGTGATACCGTGACCGTTTCCTATACCGACACCGATGATGGGACTGGAAACCCGGTCACCGTGATGGATTCGGCAGTGTTTATTGAGGTCACTGAGTATGCCGCGACTGATCTGCCGTTGGATATTACCGATAACAACACGACGATCTCGACGATCACGATTACGGATGAAGGCACGTTGGCCGATCTGGATGTCGGATTGAGTTTGACGCACACGTACGTCGGCGATTTGGACTTTGTCTTGACGGCTCCAGACGGACAGCAGATCTTCTTGTACGATCGCACCGGCGGCAGTGGAAACGACTTTACTGGTACCCTTTTTGATGACGAGGCGTCGCAATCGATTACCGATGGTTCGGTGCCATTCACGGGATCGTTCAGGCCAGTCGAAATGCTTGCCACCTTCGATGGGATTTCAATTACCGGTACCTGGACGTTGGCGGTCACCGATAGTGCTGGAGGTGATGAAGGCACGCTGGATGCCTGGTCGCTGTTTGTCACGTTGGAGCCTGAATCCAGCGTGGGGCCGGTGACTGATTCAGATTCGGCGGCCAATGAAGTCGATGAAAACGCAGGCGTGGGTACCGCCGTTGGGATCACCGCGACAGCGAGCGATCCGGGAGATACCGTGACCTATCAATTGCTTGATGATGCCGGAGGATTGTTCGCGATTGACACCAATTCGGGTGTCGTTACGGTAAACGCTCCACTGGATTTCGAGACCGCGTCCAGCCATACAATTGAAGTCGAAGCGACCAGCACCGATGGCTCGACCAGCCAGGCGATGTTTGATATCTCCGTGCTGAACGTTGACGATGCGGTCATTTCCACTCGCCAACTGTTCTACGGTGGTTCCAGTTTCGCCGACAACGGCGACTTCGATGCGGTGGCCACCGACAAGGAATTTCTGGTTGATGGACAAACGGCCACCTTTGCCAACTATTCGTCTTACTGGTTGGGAATCAACGGCCTGGTGCTGGAAGTTAACGATCTGAATGTGGAACCGACTCTGGCCAATATCAGTGATCTATTCGACTTCAAGGTCGGCAACGACGATACGACGGGTGATTGGGATGACGCTCCCGATCCGACAGGTGTCACTTATGAATCCAATGTCGGCGGTTCGACCGATCGCGTGTTCCTGACCTGGGACGATAACACGATTGCAAACACCTGGTTGCAGATCACGGTACTGGCTAACTCCAATACGGGGCTGACCACGCCGGATGTGTTTTACTTTGGCAGCGTCATTGGCGAAACGGGCAATGACGCTAACAATGCGATTGTCAATTTGCTGGACATTGCAGGGACTCGCGAAAACCAATCTGGATTTGGCAATGTCGGAATTGAAGATCTTTACGACTTTAACCGGGATACCCGAGTCAACCTCGTTGATATCGCGATCGCCCGGGGCAACCAGTCCGGGTTCACGCCGGTTAACCTGATTACGCCTGGCTCGACCAAGGGTCCAGGTGCATTCAAGGCGCCAGCCCGGCTGACGGTTCCGCTTCCCAAAGTTGTCGCCTGGAGCCAATCCAGCTTGGTTAGTGAAGATGCTGGCAAGCAATTGCAGCTGGCTGTAACGGACCAGAAGGAGCTGGTCGAGACGCCATCCTCGAAAGATGCAACCGTTGATCCACTGACCCAATACAACGATCGGGCTTCGGTAGACCAGGTGGTTGACGATGCATTCGAAGAGTTGAATTTCACCTTGGAAGACATCGTCGGGCCGGCTTTTGTCGCCAATGACCTGGCGTAGCGGCTGATTTTCAGGTTCCGATGGTCGGGTTTTGAGGATTCGGCCATCGATTCCTGACATAATCCGGTGGAATGAGATTCCAAGTCATTTTTTCAAGCGATTGTGATTACACTGGAGCGGAGGCCCTGGTGTTAAAACCAAAGAATCCAAAGACGAGACATCCATGATTCGAAAACTATTTCCCGCATTGTTGATTGCCTTCGGCTTTGCGATGGCGGCTGGCCAAGCGAACGCTGATGTGGTCGTGTCCTACGGGACAGACGAAGGCGGTACTCTGGTCATTGAACTGTTGGCAGATACACCAGGCCAGCTGGTGCCAATTTTTGCTTCCGGAATTGTCGCTGACGGTGGCGCGGACGGGCTTGAATTGGATGTTCAAATCGGCGACGGCGGTGGTTTGCTGGGCGGTACTGATACAGCACCGACGATTACGTCGGTTGATCTGATTTCGGGAACCATCTGGGAATCGCTGAGCCCCAACCAAACGGACGTGGTTGACAGCCCGTTGGCAATTCAAAGTACGGTGGACACGACTTCGCTGGCCAATGCCGATGGTCTGATTGGTGTGTTGGAAATCGATACCACGGGCTTTGGGACTGGCGAAATCGCCTTCTTGTTGACCGGCGTCGCCGGTAACTTCGACACGACTCTGTTCCAGGGCACGACGACATTGAACACGATTGCTCCCAATGGAATCATCCGAGTGGTCGCCGTGCCCGAGCCGGCGACATCACTGGTTTTGGCAGCTGGGCTGGTTGGTCTGGTCGTTCGCCGACGCCGACGCTGATTGCTTGGCATCAGAAATAAAAAAACGCATCAAGCCGCCAGCTGTAACGTTGACGGCTTTTTTCGTGTCGGAAGCAGGGGGCAAGCAGATCGGCGGCCGAATCATCAATGGGAAGACCTTGATAAAAAGATGACCTCTCTGGTGGATAAGAGCAGGCATTTGATGGGGGAACCGATGTTCCTTGGCTGTCTCAGCCTGGTCAAAATGGGCCCGCCGGGAGTCATCGTTAACTTCTTGCCAGTCGAAATCCGCGACCATTGGGGGTTGAGGTTCGTGCGCGAGAGACAGCCCCAGCCGTCAGGCCCGGAGGGCCGGCACAACCAATGCCGGGGGTGAACCCCCCGGGAAACGCCCATCCCAATCACCAGGCCCGGAGGGCCAGCAGAGGTCTGAGGACTTTTGGAGCTCGGCTGATCGACCATGAAGTCTGTGCCGGGAAATCCTTGGAATAATTCTGTCGGCGCTCCGGCCTCAACGTTTCATTGGCCGGAGGTCCACCGGATAGAGTTATTAAATACGCCCAATTCCCAGACGACTCAATCAATTGCTTCGCATAAAAACGTAAACATCGCGATTCTGCGAAACGTCGACCAGTTCCCAGCCGCGGGTGCCGATGGCTTGCAGCAGATTGACCAGGCTCGGTCGCTGGCGACCATTTAGTTCGCGGTACATCCCATCCAGGTCAAACTTTCGCGGCTCAAACCGCGCGCCGCCTTCTTCAAACGTATACACATTCCCGGAAATGGTCAGCTGGGCATACTCGACAACGTTGCTCACCGTTGTACTCGAATTCTGAGCGGTGGCGACGGTGGGTTGCGGGATGAGGTAACATCCCAGTGCGATTAAAGCGACCAGTCCCAGCAACGACAGTTTGACATTCATGAGTTATTCCAATCGAAAAACGACCATAGGTAAGTAAGGGGGGTGCCAGCCTGCCCGGCACGAGTGGCTTGTTCCACGGAGTTGTTCAAGGCGACGTCTTGAATCGCGTCGGTTTTTGCCCAACGATCAACTAACACTAATCCTGAACAAACGGTGTCACAGACTACTTTCATTGTATGAGCCTGGGCGGGGACAAGACAGACGATTTTAGCGCTTCAGCCGATCAGAATCGACCGATCCGTGGGCCGGAATCACCTGGGCAATCTAACACGATTGAAGTGTCAAAGTTCCGCAGAAAGTGGCGTCACTAACTCTGCTGCGCACAAAAAAACTCCCGTCAACCAGTGACGGGAGTGAAACTGAGTATCAATGAATTCAGCCAACGATCGCTTAGCGATTGCGGCGACGATCGCGATCCAGCCACTCGCAGACTTCGGCAGCACCTCTCCCTGGAACGGGAATCGGGTAGTCACCGTTTGCATCGGGCTTGACCGGAGCTTCGTTGTCCATCCCGGTCAAGGCATCGACATTGCAAAGCGAGATTTCGGAATTGATCGCATCGTCCCAATTGATGGACTTGCCGGAATAGGTTGCCAGGCGGCCGAAGATCGCCGTCATTGTGCTCTTGGCACCGTATTCGGTTTCGTTGGGCAGGACGCCGTTTTGCAAGTCGGCGAACAGGTCATGGTGTTCCTGTTGGTGGCCTCCGCGAGAGCCTTTGCTTTCAAAGATCAGCTTGCCAGCGGTATCATAGATTTTGCCGCCGCTGATGTTGGCATAACCTTTGGAGCCATGGACATGCTCTGACACGTTGTTCCAGCAGTCGCGAATGTGGCGGCACTGGCTTTGCATCGTATGTCCGTTTTCAAACGTATATTCGACTGCATGATGGTCAAAGATTTGCCCGGTGTCGTCGCCGACTCGAACTTGTCGTCCACCCATGCCATTGGCGCGAACTGGGTAATCGTTCATCAACCAGTTAATGACATCCAGGTTGTGAATGTGCTGCTCCACGATATGGTCGCCACACAGCCAATTGAAGTAGTACCAGTTTCGCATTTGGTACTCCAGTTCCGTCTGCTCGGGATTTCGTGGTCGAGTCCAGACGCCGCCGCTGTTCCAGTAAACTCGGCTGGAAATCAGGTCGCCGATGATGCCATCCTGAAGTGCTGCAATGGTCTCGCGGTAGGCTCGTTCGTGTCGACGTTGCAGGCCGACGGCGACCGCCAAACCTTTTTGCTTGGCCAATTCCCCTGCTTTTAAAACGCGGCGGATTCCTGGAGCATCAACCGCAACCGGTTTTTCCATGAATACGTGCTTGTTGGCTTCGATCGCAGCTTCAAAGTGCAGTGGGCGGAACCCAGGTGGGGTCGCCAGGATGACCATATCGACATCGTCGGAACCGATCACGTGCTTGTAGGCATCGAAACCTACGTATTGTTTGCTCTCAGGAACTCGGACTTTGTCTTTGTGGGCCCCTTGGCATGATTTAAGTGCACCTTGCAGGCGATCCTGGAACGCGTCGGCCATGGCGACCAGTTCCACGTTGCCGCTGTTGGTATTCATTGCTTGTACCGAAGCGCCCGTGCCGCGCCCACCGCAACCGATCAAACCCAATCGCACAGTATCGGACCCAGCCACATGGGGGCGTGCCAGGGTCGTTGAAGGTTTCAAAATCGAACCTCCCACGGCTCCTGCGACGGCGATTTTGGAACCTGTTTGCAAGAACTCGCGTCGCGAGGCATCTGAACTTGTTTCTTTACGATTGCTCACCGTGTTGATACTCCTAAGGCAGGTAATTTGGCTGGAAGTTGAGTTTCAGATCCGACTGGATTGGATGATTGAATCATCGACACTCTATCGCAACGATTGTACCTCCACCCCGTGAAACCTACAAACTTCTCTGGGATGGTTGCAAGCGACTTTGTGACTGAAATTACCTCAAACAGGGCCG